>JBQCEN010000199.1:0-18587 GCA_051960215.1 Pararhizobium sp. | reverse complement strand
TCACCTCGCTCATCATCGCCCTCGTCGTCGCCGGCGCCATCGCCTACGGGGCGACGCTCTGGCTTCAGCCCCGCGTCGCGCAAGGGGCGGCGATCTGGGGCGCCGTCGTCGGCGTGCTCGCAGTCTACGCCGCGGCGCTCCTGAACAAGGCCATGCGGCGCGGCTTCATGTCCTATCTGGCGCAGCAGGTGATCATCGTCCTGATCCCGCCGCTCGCCCTGATCTTCCTCGTCCTCGGCACGATCTTCCTCGGCATCGCGACGCCGACGGAAGGCGGCGCGATGGGCGCCGTCGGCGCGCTGGCACTCGCCTTCGCCAAGCGTCGGTTCTCGCTGGACCTCCTGATCCAGGCGATGCAGTCGACGACGACGCTATCGGCCTTCGTGCTCTTCATCCTGATCGGCAGCCGCGTCTTCTCGCTGACCTTCTACGGCGTCAACGGCCACCTCTGGGTGGAGCACCTCCTCGCCAGCGTTCCGGGCGGCGAGACCGGCTTCCTGATCGTCGTCAACGCGATCGTCTTCTTTCTCGCCTTCTTCCTCGATTTCTTCGAGCTCGCCTTCATCATCGTGCCGCTGCTCGCGCCCGTCGCCGACAAGATGGGCATCGACCTCATCTGGTTCGGCGTGCTGCTCGCGATCAACATGCAGACGTCCTTCATGCACCCGCCCTTCGGCTTCGCGCTCTTCTACCTGCGCTCGGTCGCGCCCCAGGAGGATTACGTCGACAAGGTCACGGGCAAGCGCATCGCCGGCATGCGGACGTCGCAGATCTACTGGGGGGCCGTGCCCTTCGTCTGCATCCAGATCGTCATGGTGGCGCTGACGATCATCTTCCCGGGCATGGTTCTGCGCTACCGCGGCGAGACGCCGCCGCCGTCCGTCGAGCAGATCACCATCCCGCAGCCGAACGGCGGGCTGTCCCTGCCGCCGCTTGGCGGCGGCGCTCCCGGCACCGACCAGAACCGCAACAACCCCCTCGGCCTGCCGCCGATCACGGGCCCCGGCACCGCGCCCGACGCTGGCGGCAAGGGCTCAGGCGGCACCGCACCGGCCCTCGGCCTGCCGCCGCTGGAGCTTGGCGGCGAGAAGAAGGACGCGACAAGGCCGGCCCAGCCGCCGAAGCCGGACAGCGCGGTGCCGGACCTGTCGCAGCCGCCGTCGTTTCAGTAGGGAAGCCGGGCTCGCTCCCAGCTGCGAATGCCTATTCACCGGAAAGGCTGCACCCTTCTTCGCCTTGCTGACGCAAGGCACCTCTCCCCGCTTCGCGAGGTGAGGAATCAGGCCTCACGTTCGCATTTCCTCGCCCCCACGAAAGTGGGGGAGAGGTGGCGCGGGCGAAGCCCGTGACGGAGAGGGGGAACGGCGCTTGGCGAGGGACAGCGGTTCGGAGAGCGCACGGCCCTCGGCGCTGAGCGACTGCGCTTCTGAATCGCGATCGCCCCGCGCAGACGCCTCAGCGGCCGACGCCCTCAGCCGTTCGACACCTTCAGCGCACCCTCGCGCTGCTTGATCATCATGAAGGTGTCGAACGAGTATTCCGCAACCTGCTCCCAGAGGAAGGCGTCGGCGCGGAAGGCGACCTGCGAATCGTAGATCGTCTTGAAGTTCTCGTTCTTCGCCGTCAGGTCCTTGTAGAGCGCCTGCGAGGCATCGAAGGCGGCGTTGAGGATGTCGCGGGAGAACGGCCGGAGCACCGCGCCGTTTGCGACGAGCTTCTTCAGCGCCGTCGGGTTCTTCTCGTCGTAGGAGGCGAGCATGTCGCAGTTCGCCGCCTGGCAGGCGGCCGTCAGCAGCGCCTGGTAGTTCTTCGGCAGGCCGTTCCACTTGTCGAGGTTGATCATCGCGTGGAGGCCGGCGCCGCCTTCCCAGAAGGCGGGATAGTAGTAGTACTTCGCGACCTTGTAGAAGCCGAGCTTCTCGTCGTCGTAGGGGCCGACGAACTCGACGGCGTCGAGCGTGCCGCGTTCGAGCGAGGCGTAGATGTCGCCGGCGGCGATCTGCTGCGGCACGACGCCGAGCTTCTGCATCACCTGGCCGGCGAGCCCGGCGATGCGCATCTTCAGGCCCTTGAGGTCGGCGACCGTGTTGATCTCCTTGCGATACCAGCCGCCCATCTGCGCGCCGGTGTTGCCGCAGGGCAGCGCGTAGATCTTCGCCTTCTTGTAGAAGGCGTTGAGGAGGTCGTTGCCGCCCTTGTAGTAGTACCAGGCGTTGAGCTGCCGGGCGTTGAGCCCGAAGGGGATCGCCGTGCCGAGCGCGTAGGTCGGATCCTTGCCGACATAGTAGTAGGAGGCCGTGTGCGCCATCTCGACCGTGCCGCCGCTGACGGAATCGAGCGCCTGCAGGCCCGGCACGATCTCGCCGGCGGCGAAGACCTGGATGTCGAAATTGCCGTCGCTCGCCTCGCGGACGTAGTCCGCCATCTTCACCGAGGTACCGAAGATCGTGTCAAGCGACTTCGGGAACGAGGACGTCATGCGCCAGGCGACCTTCGGGTTCGACTGGGCGAGCGCAGGCGCGGCGAGCGCCCCGGCGGCTGCAGCGCCGAGACCGGCGGCCCCGGCCTTCTTGAAGAATGAACGACGATCCATGATGTCCCTCCCAAATCGACAAAGCCTTGGCGCCGGCGGCTCCCCTTGAGCATCGGCGCGAGTCGCGCCGAAATAACCATGTCGCCCGAAGGGGCGCAACCCGCCGCACCGCGGGAGCATGCAGCCGAAGGGCTGCGGGTTACGTCGCCGATGCCTGCCCCGAGTGGCGCCCGGCCTCGATCCGCTTGAAATCCACGCGCCGGAGCGTAAAAGACGGACGACACCCGGACACGCCCGCCATGATCAGGACCATCGTCGCCATCCCCGCCGACATCCGCGCCTTCGACGGCTATGTCTGGCACGCGACGCCGGACCAGTATGTCGATGCGGTGATGAAGGGCGCCGGCGCCATGCCGCTGCTCGTCCCCGTCTTCGAGGCGGGGATGGACGTCGATGCGGTGCTCGACCGGGTCGACGGCGTGCTGATCAGCGGTTCGCGCACGAACGTGCATCCGGCGCTCTATGGCGAGACGGCAACGGAAGGCCACGGCCCGTTCGATCCGGCGCGCGACGCGACGAGCCTCGCGCTCATCCTGCGGTCCATCGCCCGCAGCGTTCCGCTTCTCGCCATCTGTCGCGGCATCCAGGAGCTGAACGTCGCGCTCGGCGGCTCGCTGGCGCACGAGATCCAGGACCTGCCGGGCCGCCTGGACCATCGCAAGCCGGAAAGCGCCGACGCGGATGGGAGCTTTGCAGTCCGTCACGACGTGCACGTGCGCGAGGGCACATGCCTTGCCGCCATTCTCGGCGCCGGGCCCGTGCCGGTGAACTCGCTGCACCGGCAGGCGATCTCCCAGCTCGCGCCGCGCCTTGCGGTCGAGGCGACGGCCGACGACGGCACGATCGAAGCGGTCTCGGTGATGGACGCTCCGGGCTTTGCGATCGGCGTGCAGTGGCATCCGGAATATTGGGTGACGACGGATGCGCCGTCGGCCGCCCTCTTCCGCGCCTTCGGCGAGGCGGTCCGCGCCTATGCCGCAGGGCGCACAGGCCACCGCCAGGCGGCGGAATAGCCGGCGCTCAGCGGATTTCGGAAACCGTGACCAGTGCGTCGCGCGGGGCGATCGCCTCATAGGCGACGCCGTCGCCCGCCGCCAGCGTCAGCACGGCCTTGCCGGCCGCCGTCTCGAGCGCATGCGTGCCACGTCCGGTGCGCGACAGCGCGACGACGCTGCCGAGGCCCGGCCACACCTTCTCGCAGGCGCTGTTCGGGGCGAGCGCAACAGTTTCGCCGGAACCGCCGGCCTTCACCATCGTGCAGCTTGCCGCGCTTCCGGGATTGGAGATCAGGTAGCCCGAGGGACCGGCAGACGGCATGCCGGCGATCGAGGCCGTCATGACCGGATCGACGGACGCCTTTTCCGGCGAAGGCGCATGGACCAAGGAAAATCCGGCCGCCAGCGCGGCCGCCGTGAGAACGAGTTTCATCGCGTATCCCCTGTTCGACGGCATCGGGAGTAAAGCAGCATGTCACAGAAGGGATAGTCCCACCGAATCCTTGACGTCCTGTTAACCATACCGTCCGCCTCGCGGCGGGGTAGGCGGCCAAGCCGTGCTTTTCAAGGCAAGGAATTCGGAACCACCGGCCATGACGCCACGCGCTGGCCGTGGAAGCTGTTGAAATCGCTTTATGGATCAGTTCCACCGAGGTGCGGTAACTTTTCGTTGCACGCGCACGTCAAAGTTTACGACACCTGTGGACGCCGCAATTGTCCAGACCGACGAAGCTCTTGCGCATCCGTCGCTGCATGCCGTCGCTAAACGCCGGCCGTCTCACCGGAACTCGCCTTCCGCGGAGGCCCGGTGAGACGCCCGCCCTAACGCTTGGTGACGATTCCGGCGGACTCTGCCACGGAAGTCAGCGCCTTGCCGTTGGTGAACCAGGCCTTCAGGTTGTCGACCACGAGGTCGGCCATGGCGTCGCGGGTGTGGACGGAGGCGGAGGCGACATGCGGCAGCAGGCAGGCGTTCGGCAGGTCGAGGAGTGCGGCCGGAACGTCCGGCTCGCCAGCGACGACGTCGAGGCCGGCTGCGGCGATCGTGCCGTCCTTCAGCGCCGCGACGAGCGCGTCGGTATCGACCGTCGTGCCGCGCCCGACATTGATCAGCACGCCGTCCGGGCCGAGCGCCCGGAGGATCTCGGCGTTCACCGCCTTGTCCGTCGCCGCGCCGCCGGGCACGATGACGACCAGCGTGTCGACCGACTGCGCCAGTTCGAGAAGGCTCGGCGCATAGCGGTAGGCGACGCCTTCCTTCTTCGAGCGCGAGTGATAGGCGATGTCGACGCCGAAGCCTTCGAGACGCTTGGCGATCGCAAGCCCGATCCGGCCGAGGCCATAGATGCCGACCGTCCGGCCGCGCAGCGTCAGCTTGGTCAGCGGATAGTTGCCCTCGCCCTTCCAGCGCCCCTCGCGAAGATAGGCTTCGGCGCGCGGCAGTTCGCGCAGCGTGTTGATCAGGAGCCCGATCGTCGTATCGGCGACCTCGTCGGAGAGCACGTCGGGCGTGTTGGTGACGACGACGCCGCGGCTCGCCGCGTGCTTCGCGTCGACCGCGTCATAGCCGACGCCGAAGCTCGCGATGATCTCCAGGTTCGGCAGCGCGTCGATGAAGGCGGCGTTGATCGTCGTCGAGACGGCGAGGCCGCGGACGTTCGCGGCCATATCCGGCGTGATCAGCGCGGCATCCGCGCGCTCGATCCGGAGAGCCTCGAACTCCGCCTCGACGCGTTCGGTGACGTGCGGATTGATCTTGCCGGGCACGAGGACGCGGACGGGCAGTTTCTCAGTCATCGGTATCCTTGATGTCTTGAAGTTCAGGCTTTGAGCGGCGCGGTCGACTGGCGGATCCGCATCTCCGGCTTGATCAGATGGAGACCGTTGGCTTCGGACGATCCGTTGAGCTTGTCAAGGAGGGCGCGCGCCGCGGCGCGGCCGACATCGGCCTGCCCGTTCCAGACCGTCGTCAGCGCCGGCGTCGCGATCGCCGCCTCCTCGAGGTCGTCATAGCCGGTGACGGAGATGTCCCGGCCGGGCACCAGCCCCGCCCGCGCGATGCCGTTCATCAGGCCGATCGCGACGAGGTCGTTCCAGCAGACCGCCGCCGTCGGCTTCTGCTGCATCGACAGGAAATGGACCGCCGCCTCGAAACCGGCCTGCTTCGTCCGCGGCCCGGCGATACGCAGGTTCGGGTCGACCGGAATACCCGCCTTCTTCAGCGCATCGACATAGCCGCGGTAGCGGTCGCGCCCCGTCGAGGTGTGGTCGGTGCCCCCCACCATGGCGATGACGCGGTGGCCGAGCCCGATCAGGTGGTTCGTGGCAAGCGTGATCCCGTAGGCGTCGTCGCCCCGGAAGGTCGGCACGTCGACACCCTCGACGGCGCGGGCGACGAGGATCGCCGGCATGCCGTTCTCGTCGGCGAGCCTGAGGTCGTCCGCCGGCGTGCCGATCGCCGGCGACATGATGACGCCGTCGCCGCCGAGCTGCAGCAGCGTCTCGATGAAATTGCGCTGCTTCTCGACCGAATCATAGTGGTTGGAGAGGATGAAGGTCTGCCGGTTGCGGTCGAGCTCGCCCTCGATCGCCCGCAGGATCTCGGCGTAGAACGGGTTCATGATGTCGTGCACGACGACGCCGATGATGCCGGACCGCGAGGTCCTGAGGCTCGCCGCGCGGCGATTGTAGATATAGCCGAGCGCCCGGGCCTTTTCCTTGATCTTGATGCGCGTCCCGTCGGCGACGAGCGGGCTGTCGCGCAGCGCGAGCGATACCGTTGCCGTGGAGACGCCGAGCATCTCGGCGATCGTCGACAGTTTGATCTTCTGGGCCAATCCGGAGGTCCTCGAAGCGCAAGCCGTGCGTCCTTCCGCGGACGCTTAAAAACTTTAATTAAACGGTTCAGGCCGGAATGACAACGCCGTTCCGGCACGATCATCATACCATTGGAAGCCGCCTACGCCTCCTCCGGCTCTTCCGCCTCCGGTGCCGCCGCGGCCGCCTCCTGCAGGTTCGCATCCACCTTGCGCAGGAGCTTGACCAGCGTCTTCACCTCCTTGCCGGTCAATCCTTCGACGGCGGCTGCCTCGCCCTCGCGGATCGCGCCGCGGATGACGGCGATCGCCCCGCGTCCCGCCTCCGTCAGGAAGACGTGGGCGAGCCGCCCGTCGCTCGCCGAGCCCTTCTTCGTCACGAAGCCCTGGGCGGAGAGCCGGTTGATCGTCTTCGTCACCGTCGGGGCGCGCACGCCGAGCGCCGCGGCGATCGCCGAGGGCGTCTGCCCGTCCTCGCCGTCGAGCGCGAGCATCACCGCGTCCTGCCCGGCATAGAGGCCGGAGGCGGCGAGGCGGCGCGCGATCACCCCGCGGCTCGTACGGGCCGCCTGCGTCAGCGTCGCGAAGAGGCCCGGGGCGAGATCGGACTTCGCCGCCTTCTTCTTGCCCGAACCCTTGTTCTTCTTGGCCACGGTCGCTCCTTGCCGCGGCCGCGGCGGCCTGTGGCGGACTTGCCGCCGCTTGCCGCAAGCCTGTAACAAGACGCGAATGCAGGCACCGCCCGAACTTCTTCGCCGGCTATCCTACACGGATCAGGAGGCAAGGACCATATGAGCGACAGCCGTCGTCGCCCGGACACGATCGCCATCCTGCCGCTCGGCGCGAACGAGCAGCACGGTCCGCACCTGCCCTTCGAGACCGATGCGCTGATCGCCGAGGGCATTGCCCGCCGCCTCGTCGCGGCGCTGCCGCCCACGGTCGACATCCGCCTGCTGCCGACCGAGCCGATCGGCTATTCGATCGAGCACATGGATATCGCCGGCACCCGCACGCTCGCCTATGGCGCGGCAATCGAACGCTGGCTATCGATCGCAGCCGACCTCGCCGGCGAAGGCGTCCGCAAGCTCGTCCTCCTGAACGCTCACGGCGGCAACGCGCCGCTGATGACGATCGTCGCGACCGAAGCGCGGGTGCGCCACGCGATGCTCTGCGTCGCGACGAGCTGGACGCGCTTCGGCGTTCCGGAGGGCGTCGTCTCGGCGGAGGAGAAGGCGATCGGCATCCATGCCGGCGCGATCGAGACGTCGGTGATGCTGGCGCTCCATCCCGAGAAGGTCGACAGGACGAAGGCGCGCGACTTTCCGTCCTTCCAGTCGACGCTCGCCGGCACGAGCCGGCATCTGCGCGCCTACGGCCCCCACGCCTTCGGCTGGACGATGCGCGACCTCAACCCGCAAGGCGCCGCCGGCAACGCCGCGGCTGCGACGGCCGAAAAGGGCGATCGCCTGATCGCACACGCCGTCGCCGGCCTTGCCGAACTGATCGACGACGTCGCCGCCTTCGACGTCGGCCGCTTCGACCGACCCGCGAACGACCTTTGACCGGTGGCGTCGGACGGGCGCGTCGCCTATATCAGGGCCGACACGCCATGGATGGCGAACCCGAGATGGAAGATTTCTCATGAGCGATCCCGCCCTTCAGACCAAGAGCCGCCCCATTCCCGTCACGGTGCTGACAGGCTATCTCGGCGCCGGCAAGACGACGCTGCTGAACCGCATCCTCTCCGAAAGCCACGGCAAGCGCTACGCCGTCATCGTCAACGAGTTCGGCGAGATCGGCATCGACAACGACCTCATCGTCGAATCCGACGAGGAGATCTACGAGATGAACAACGGCTGCGTCTGCTGCACGGTGCGCGGCGACCTCGTACGCGTCGTCGAAGGCCTGATGCGCCGCCCCGGCCGCTTCGACGCGATTGTTGTCGAGACGACGGGCCTTGCCGATCCGGCCCCGGTCGCCCAGACCTTCTTCATGGACGACGATGTGCGCGCCAAGACGCAACTCGATGCCGTCGTCGCCCTGGTCGATGCGAAGCACCTGCCGCTGAGGCTCAAGGATTCGCGCGAGGCCGAAGACCAGATCGCCTTCGCCGACGTCGTGCTCCTCAACAAGACCGACCTCGTCAGCGAGGAGGAGCTGCAGAAGATCGAGGCGACGGTGCGCGCCATCAATCCCTCGGCCCGCATCCACCGGACGGAGCGCGCCGGCATCGCGCTCGACCAGGTGCTCGACCGCGGCGCCTTCGACCTGAAGCGCGCGCTCGACAACGACCCGCATTTCCTCGACCACGATCATCCGGACCATGTGTGTGGCCCGGACTGCGATCACGACCATCATGACCATGATCACCATCATGATCATGATTACGATCATGGGCACCACCACCATGGCCATGGCGCCGTCTCGCCCATCCACGACACGACCGTCCAGTCCGTCTCGCTGAGGACGGGCGAGCTCGATCCGAAGAAGTTCTTCCCCTGGATCCAGAGGATCAGCCAGATCGACGGGCCGAACATCCTGCGGATGAAGGGCATCATCGCCTTTTCCGGCGATGCCGACCGCTATGTCGTTCAGGGCGTCCACATGATCATCGAGGGCGATCACCAGCGCCCGTGGAAGGAGGGCGAACCGCGCGACAGCCGCATCGTCTTCATCGGCCGCGAGCTCGACCGGGAGAAGCTCGAAGCCGGCTTCCGGGCCTGCGCTGCCTGATCCTCGCCGATGCCGACAGTCGCCCCCCTCGATCTCGACGGCCACTGCCTGGGCGTCGCCTTCCTCGATGCCGTTCCCGCCTTCGCCCTCGCCGACGGCACCGTCCACCGCCTCGACGGCGGCCACAAGACGACCGAAGCGAATGACGGCCTCGTCTCCGTGGCCGTCGACGGCGCCACGCTTCTGTGCGGCGGAGAGGACGGCCGGCTGACCCGCGTCGCCGCCGACGGCACCGTCACCGAGCTCGCCGCGATCGGCCGCAAATGGATCACGAGCGTTGCCCCCGGCCCTCAGGGCGCCGTCGGGTTCGGCGTCGGGCGCACCGCCTATGCCCGCCTTGCCGGCGGCACGCTCAAGGAATTCGCCGAAAAGCGCACGATCGAGGGCCTCGCTTTTGCGCCGAAAGGACTCAGGCTCGCGGTGGCGCGCTATGACGGCGTCAGCCTGCACTGGGTGGCGACGAACGCGCCGATGGTCGACCTCGAATGGAAGGGCGCCCATACCGGCGTCACCTTCTCGCCCGACGGCCGCTTTGTCGTCTCGACGATGCAGGAGAACGCGCTGCACGGCTGGAAGCTCGATGGCAAGCCCGGCGACAACCGCCACATGCGCATGACGGGGTATCCGGCGAAGGTGAAGTCGCTCTCCTGGTCGGCCAAGGGCAAATGGCTCGCCTCCTCGGGCGCGCCGGCGGCGATCGTCTGGCCGTTCTCCGGCAAGGACGGACCGATGGGCAAGGCGCCTCTCGAACTCGGCACCCGCGGCGACCAGATGGCCACGACCGTCGCCTGCCACCCGGGCGAGGACGTCGTGGCGATCGGCTATGGCGACGGCATGGTGCTTGCCGCGCGTTTCGCCGACGCCAAGGAAGTGCTGCTCCGCCGCGCCGGCAAGGGCGCGATCTCGGCGCTTGCCTGGAGCCGCGATGGCCGCCTCCTCGCCTTCGGCTCGGAATCGGGCGACTGCGGCGTCATCGACATCGCCGGCTGAAAGGGTCTTTCATGGCGCGCAAGCTGATCAGGCAAGGCTCGATCTTCGAGGAACAGATCGGCTATTCGCGGGCCGTGGTCGACGGCCGCTGGGTCTTCGTTTCCGGCACGACCGGCTTCGACTATGCGACGATGACGATCTCGGATGACGCCCCCGAACAGGCCCGGCAGTGCCTGCGGAACATCCAGTCGGCGCTCCGCGAGGCCGGATGCGGGCTCTCCGATATCGTCCGCCTGCGCTACATCCTCCCCGACCGCGACGATTTCGAGCCCTGCTGGCCGGTCCTCCGGGAGGCGTTCGGCGCGAGCGGGCCGGCCGCGACGATGATCGTCGCCGGGCTCGCCGACCCGCGCATGAAGATCGAGATCGAGGCGACGGCGCTCAAGCCGGAGGCCTGACCGGCCCGTCGCCTCGGGATTCAGCACATTCGCTAAAATGCCATCCGACGGCTTAAGCCCGTCGGAAGAGGCCCGTCCTATTGTCGTGGTTGCGGAGCTTGCGGGAAGCGCGCTCCGGCTGTGGGGACGGGAACCATGACCAAGGACGCCAATCCGGCGGCAAACGTTCTGCTCAAGGTCGCAGGCACGATGCACCGGCTGGGGATCGACGGCCTGCCGCGCAACTACGAGCTGGTCTACGAGGCGATGGCCGGAACGCGGCCCGACCTGACGCGCGCCTTTCTCGCGCTCGGGCCGAACAGGAGCCAGGCCGCCCTGGACGAACTCGGCCGCAGGCACCTCTCCCATCATCACGAGAGCGAGATCGTCAACCGCTCCAACGAAACCGTCCGCGACGAGCTCGATCATTTCATCCGGCTCGTCCACCGCGAGACGTCGTCGTTGAAGCATTTCGGCAACCTTCTCGACGAGACGAGCCGCAGGCTCGCCGTCGCCCACAACGCAACGCCGCGGGCGATCGACGATGCCGTGCGCACCATCGCCGCGGCGACCGCGCAGAAGGCCGCGGAAGGGCAGGTCATGGCCGACGAGGTCGCCGAGCATTCCTCGCGCCTCCAGAAGGTCGCAGGCGAGCTCGACGCTTTCGAGAAGCTGAAGCTCGCCGATCCCCTGACCGGCCTGCCGAACCGCCGCGCCTTCGATCGCGAGCTCGCCGTCCGCTACGGCGCTCCGAACGGCCCCGACATGACGGCACTGGCGATCTGCGACATCGACAACTTCGCGGCGATCAACGGCCGCTTCGACCCGGCGGTCGGCGACATGCTGGTGCGCCACGTCGCCCGCATCATCGAGCGCAGCGTCGACACGCGCGTCTTCGCCGCCCGCACCGGCGGCGGCCAGTTCGGCTTCGTCATGCAGGTGCCCGGCGAGAGCGCGGTCATACGGCTTTGCGAGCAGATCCGCATCGCCGTCGCCATGACGCCGCTTGCCGTGGGCGAGGATCTGCCGCTCACCGCCACCGCCTCCTTCGGCGTCTGCATGTCGGATTTCGCCGAGACCCCGAAGGAGATCATCGCCCACGCCGCCTCCGCCGTCGCACGGGCAAAGGCGGAGGGCCGCAACCGGACCGAGGTTTACACCCCGCCCACCGCGCAGAAGCTCGTCGGCAACGACTGGATGCTCTACAGGCCGTAGGGCGGCCTTCGGCCGGCAGAGTGCTGCACAAGCATCAGCCCTACCGCCGCACTCCCCGCCGCCTGCGTGGCTCGGGAACCCCCTCTCCTCCCGTCCCCGTGCTCGTCGCAGGGGTCTATTCCCCTCCGCGATCAGCCCCGGGATACCGTCGTCAGTCTCCCGGCGCCGAGAGCGGAATGGAATGGATTTCCGTGACAAGCACAGAAATGACGGTGGCGGGAGAGGCCACGGCATCAATTGGCGGTGCGATAGAGACGCAGGCGGACCGGCGGCCATGGTCCCGGCGCCGGCCCGCTTCATCGGCGGGGCCGCTCCCCCGAGCGGCCTCGCCTCGGATCGCTCAGGCGGCTGCCGGCAATCCGCCCTCGAACTCCTTGCGTCCCGTGGGAAAGAGAACGCCGGTCGCGCCGTCGAGCGCGCCGCCGGCAAGCTCCAGCGCCAGGAAACGGCCGCGCTCGAAGAAGCCGGGCATGGTCAGCGTCGCCGTCTTTTCCGCCGAGAAGCCGAAGCGGCCGTAATAGGGCGCATCGCCGACGAGCAGGATGGCTGCATGGCCGAGGCGGCCGGCTTCCGCGATCGCATGGTGCATCAGCGCCGAGCCGACGCCAGCATGTGCGGCCTCCGGCGCCACGGCGAGCGGGCCGAGGAGCAGCGCCGGCACCGGCCTGCCGTCGCGGCCGA
The DNA here is from genome assembly GCA_051960215.1 of Pararhizobium sp. Classification (GTDB taxonomy): domain Bacteria; phylum Pseudomonadota; class Alphaproteobacteria; order Rhizobiales; family Rhizobiaceae; genus Pararhizobium_B. The sequence continues at coordinate 6,187 of JBQCEN010000199.1, read as the reverse complement.
TCCCCGCCGAGATGTCCCCGAGCCGCACCGTGCCGACGAGCGCCCCAGAGGCATCGCGGGCCACGAAGGCGAGGCCTTCGGCCGGGCGGTAGCCGCGACGCAGGCTCTCCGACGACCTCGTGCGGCGCGCCGGCATGACGCGATCGAGCAGCGCCTCGCGCTCGGCGAGATCGGCCGCCGCCTCCGCGGCGATCGCAATCACCGGATTCTTTGACGTTTCGGAAGACTGAACGAGAACGGCCATCGGCCTGATCCTTGCGAAGTCGGATGCAATTCGAGTGTGCGGGCGCGGAGAACCCGCACCCGGGCGGCAGACGACCGGCCTGTCCTTAGAGCGTTTCCAGGAAAAGTGGGAACCGGTTTTCCGTCCGGAAACGCGAAAGCGATCTGGGGCAGGCGGTCAGATGACGTAGGATCGGAGCGGCTCGAAGCCGTTGAAGGCGACCGAGGCATAGGTCGTCGTATAGGCGCCCGTCCCCTCGATCAGGACCTCGTCGCCGATCGTCAGCGTGACGGGCAGCGGATAGGGGTTCTTCTCGTAGAGCACGTCGGCCGAATCGCAGGTCGGTCCGGCGACGACGCAGGGCTCCATCGCATCGCCGTCGCGCCCGGTGCGGATCGGATAGCGGATCGCCTCGTCCATCGTCTCGGCGAGGCCGCCGAACTTGCCGATGTCGAGATAGACCCAGCGCACGTCGTCGTTGTCCGACTTCTTCGAAACGAGCACGACCTCGGCCTTGACCACGCCGGCATTGCCGACCATGCCGCGGCCGGGCTCGATGATCGTTTCGGGCAGCTGGTTGCCGAAGTGCTTGACCAGCGCGGCGAAGATCGCCTGGCCGTAGGCCTGCGCCGTCGGCACGTCCTTCAGGTACTTCGTCGGGAAGCCGCCGCCCATGTTGACCATCTTCAGGACGATTCCCTGCTGGGCGAGCTTGTCGAAGACGTACTTGGCGTCGCCGAGTGCCGCGTCCCAGGCGTTGAGCTGCGTCATCTGCGAGCCGACGTGGAACGAGACGCCATGGGAGGCGAGACCGAGCTGGTGGGCATAGACGAGCACGTCGACGGCCATCTGCGGCACGCAGCCGAACTTGCGCGACAGCGGCCACTCGGCCCCCTCGCCATCGGTAAGCACGCGGCAGAAGACGCGCGCGCCGGGCGCAGCCCGGGCGATCTTCTCGACCTCCTCATGGCTGTCGACGGCAAAGAGCGAGACGCCGAGCGCATGCGCGCGGGCGATGTCGCGCTCCTTCTTGATGGTGTTTCCGTAGGAGATGCGATCCGGCGCGGCGCCCGCCGCGAGCGCCATCTCGATCTCGGCGACCGAGGCCGTGTCGAAGCTCGAGCCGAGGCCGGCGAGCAGCGACAGGATCTCCGGCGCCGGATTGGCCTTGACGGCATAGAAGATGCGGCTGTCCGGCAGCGCCTGCTCGAAGGCGCGGTAGTTGTCGGCGACGACGTCGAGATCGACGACGAGGCACGGGCCCTCCGGTCGTCGGGTGCGCAGGAAATCGAGGACGCGCTCGGTTGCCATCGGCTTGCTCCCATTCCATGCCCGGCCTTGATGCGGCGGCCGGAAGACAAAGGGCATCGGACAATCGGATGGACCCAGCCGGTGGAGACCCCGGAACCATGCGAACGCGCGACGCGACGAATGGACGAACGCCTGTTGCGAAGCGTTGATCCGCTTTGTCTGCCTCGGATTGGATGGGACGATCCCAACCGCACTTTCGGCAATGAAGGTGTGCCTCTTCAGTAACCCCGGCTGTTGGAAAGCCGGCAGACACCAGAAAGGCCCGCACCGTCGTTGCTTCAAGATGTCCTCGCTCTGTCCGGTTGGCCGGAGGAGCGACTGGAGGGGTTAGTTCCAGGTACCTTACCGAGTTCCTCACCTTTTCGAGGGCTCGGCGGACACCCACAGGCACGTGCGACTTTGGGCAAGACGGGAGATAGGAAATTCGCGATTCGCAATCAAGCGGTTTTTTGGATTCCGCTTGAAAAACCGGTTCATTGAACGGAAGGTCGCGGTCGTTCAGTTTCCGGCCTTAGAGGAGCGCCTTTGACCGCGCCTGCCGATCCTTTCAACGCCTTCATCGGCCATGCGCCGGTCGGCACCGCCTCCCTGAAGCGGCACGGGCCGCTCGCCGGCACCATGCTCGCCGTGAAGGACATCTTCGACGTCGCCGGCTGGCCGACCGGCTGCGGCCTGCCGGACAAGCTCGCCGAAGCGAAGCCGGCTCAGCAAACGACGGCGGCCGTTCAGGCGCTCTTCGACGCGGGCGCCGCCTTCGTCGGGAAGACGCAATGCGACGAGCTCTGCTTCTCACTGATGGGCAACAACGCCTTCTATCCGAGGCCGGTCAACCCGCGCGCGCCGGAGCGCTTCACCGGCGGCTCGTCCTGCGGCTCGGCGGCGGCCGTCGCGGGCGGGCTTGCCGACATCGCGACCGCGTCCGACACCGGCGGCTCGGTCCGGGCGCCTGCCTCCTTCTGCGGCCTGATCGGGCTGCGCACGACCGGGGGGTTGATCGCAATGGACCGCACGATGCCGCTCGCCCCATCGCTCGACACCTTCGGCTGGTTCGCGGCCGACGCCGACCTCTATGCCCGCGTCGGCGCCATCCTCCTGCCGGACTCGCCGCACCGCTTCGCGCGCCTCTTTCGAATCGATGCGCTCGACGCCCTGGCGACCGCGCCGGTCGCCTATGCCGCGATGCGCGCCGCCGTCGAGGCGCATCTCGGGGCGTCGCGGCCCGTCCGCCTGTCGTCGCTGCCGCTCGCCGGGCGCTATCCCTGCTTCCGGGCGATCCAGGCATACGAGGCCTGGGCCGCGCACGGGCCCTGGCTCACTGCCGCCGAGCGACGGATCAGCGCCCCGGTGCGCAGCCGTTTCGAATTCGGCCGGACGATCTCGGCCGAGGCCTATGCCGCAGAGAGCGCGAAGCGGAAGCGCTTCGCCGACGAACTGGACGCGCTCCTCGGCGACGACGGCCTGATCGTGCTGCCGACGGTCCCCGGCGCGGCACCGTTGACGACGAGCGACGAGGCCGCGCAGCAGGCCTATCGGGAGCGGGCGCTGGCGCTGCTCTGCCACTCCGGCCTCTCCGGATTGCCGCAGATCACAATCCCGCTCGGCAGCGACGACGGCGCGCCTTTCGGCATCTCGCTGATCGGCCCGCGCGGCAGCGACCGGGCACTGATAGGTCTCGCCGGCGACCTCCTCGCCGCTCAGCACGGCTGAAGGCCATGGATACGCTCACCCGCATGCGCGCCTTCGTCGACGTGGTCGAGGCGGAAGGTTTCTCCGCCGCCGCCCGCAAGATCGGCCGCTCGAAGGCGCGGCTTTCGAAATATGTCCGCGAACTGGAGGACGAGCTCGGCGCCCTCCTCCTCAACCGCACGACGCGCCAGTTCTCGCTGACGGAGGCCGGCCACACCTACTACCGCACCGCCGCCGATATTCTGAAGGAGATCGACAACCTCGCCGATCTCGTCCGCGAGAAGAACGCCGACCTCAAGGGGCGGCTGCGCATCTCCGCGCCGCGCACCTTCGTCGACGCGGAGGTCGGCCAGTCGCTGATCGATTTCGGCAAGGCGCATCCCGACCTGATGCTCGAGGTCTTCGCCGACGACCGCTTTGTCGACCTCGTCGAGGAAGGGCTCGACGTCGCGATCCGCATCACCCGGCTCGACGATTCCGGCCTGATCGCGCGCAAGCTCGCGCCCTTCACGCTCAACGTCTGCGCCTCGCCCGCCTTTCTCGCCGAGGTCGGACCGGTCGCCCACCCGTCGGAGCTCGCCCGCCTGCCCTGCATCGTCGACACGAATGCGCGCTCGCTCAACACCTGGCGTTTCGTGGAGCCCGACGGCACGCCCTTCAGCGTCAGCGTCGCGAGCCGGCTGGACGTCAACAGTCCGATCGCCGCCATGCGGGCGGCCACCTCCGGCCTCGGCTTCGCCATCCTGCCGGATTTCGTGGCGCGGGCGGACATCGCCGCCGGCCGGCTCGTGCCGCTCTTCGAGGACCGGATACCCTCCGATCGCGGCATCTATGCGATCTATCCGAACCGGCGTTATTTGCCGGCAAAGGTCCGCGTCTTCGTCGACGAGCTCACCGCCTGGTTCCGCCGCAACGGCGAGTTCCAGCAGCCTTAGTCGCGCCGGGCGCGCTGGTGGCGCGCCCGCAGCCAGAAGACGACGAAGAAGGCCGCGACGAAGATCGCTCCGGCGAGAAGCGCCAGCCAGGGCGAGATCGTCGCCAGCCAGCGCAGCAGCGGCGGCAGGACGAACCATCCCCCGACGGCGACCACGAAAATGATCGCCGCGGCGACGAGCGTCGAACGCGATTCGCCGTTGCCGTTCATCCGGCGGCCGTTTCCTGCCGCAGCGCGTCGCGCACCGCGGCGAGCGTCCGCACCTGGCCGCCGGCTGCATCGAAATTCGACGGGTCGAGCCAGGCTTCGAAGACGCGACGCTCGGCCGGCCACTCACTGTCGATCATCGAGAACCAGGCGGTGTCGCGATTTGCCCCCTTGACGACGAGATGCTGCCGGAAGAGCCCTTCGAACGTCATGCCGAAGCGGCGCGCCGCCCGCTGCGACGGCTCGTTGAGCCCGTGGCACTTCCACTCGAAGCGGCGATAGTCGAGATCGTCGAAGACGTGGCGGGCGAAGAGATAGAAGGCCTCGGTCGCGACCGGCGTCCGCGCGATCCGCGGCCCCCAATAGACGTTGCCGATCTCGGCGACTCCGTTCGCCGCATCGATCCGCATCAGCGTCTGCCGTCCTTCGACGTGTCCCGTCCCCCTGTCGATGACGGCGAAGAACATCGGGTCTTCGCTCGCCTCCGCCTTGTCCAGCCAAGGCTGGAAGTCGCTCCGGCTCGCCGGCGGATGGTCGGGAAGCCAGGCAAAGCGCTTCGCCGCATCCGGCACGCTCGAGGCCTCGAAGAGGTCGTCGCCATGGCGCGCCGCACTCAGCGGCTCCAGGCGCGCGAAGCGGCCTTCCATCGGCGCCCGCTTCGGGCGCTCGCGTCCAGTCCACGCACTGAGATCGGTCATCGTCGGCATCCGTTTGAAATTTCGCGGCGGATAGGACATGAGTTTGCCGCCGAACACAACATGCCCCGATGGAGGACACCACCGATGTTGACCACCAACCCCGCCTTCGAGCGCATCGGCGAGGAGAACGCCTTTGCGGTGCTGGCGCGCGCAACCGAGCTGGCGCAGGCGGGCCGGGACATCATCAACCTCGGTATCGGCCAGCCGGACTTCCGCACGCCGGACCACATCGTCGAGGCGGCGATCAAGGCGCTGCGCGACGGCCACCACGGCTACACGCCGGCGACCGGCCTGCTCGCGACGCGCGAGGCCGTCGTCCGCCGGACGCTGGCGACGACCGGCATCGAGGTGTCGCCGGAGCAGGTGATGATCATGCCCGGCGGCAAGCCGACCATGTATGCGGCGATCGTCATGTTCGGCGAGCCGGGCGCAGAAATCCTCTATCCGGACCCCGGCTTCCCGATCTATCGCTCGATGATCGAATATACCGGGGCGACCCCGATCCCCGTGCCGGTGCGCGAGGAGAACGGCTTCGCCTTCTCCGCCGACGAGACGCTGTCGCTGATCACGCCTTCGACGCGCCTCCTGATCCTCAACTCGCCGGCGAACCCGACCGGCGGCGTGACGCCGCGCGCCGAGATCGAGAAGCTGGTGAAGGGTTTGGCCGCCCATCCGCAGGTCGCCATCCTCTCCGACGAGATCTACGACGTCATGACCTATGACGGCGAGAAGCACACCTCTCTGCTCACCTTCCCGGAAATCCGCGACCGCCTGATCGTGCTCAACGGCTGGTCGAAGACCTGGGCGATGACCGGCTGGCGCATGGGCTGGTCGATCTGGCCGGCCGAGGGCGCCGGGCGCCGGCTCTACGACAATGTGCGCAAGCTCGCCGTCAACTGCTGGTCCTGCGTCAACGCGCCGAGCCAGTTCGCCGGCATTGCCGCCATCGACGGCCCGCAGGATGCGGTGGAAGCGATGATGGCCGCCTTCGACCGGCGCCGCAAACTCGTCGTCAGGCGGATGGAGGCACTGCCCGGCATCACCTGCGCGACCCCGAAGGGCGCCTTCTACGCCTTCCCGAATATCAGCGAAACCGGCTGGAAGGCGAAGAAGCTCGCCTCCGCGCTG
>JBQCEN010000198.1:0-33879 GCA_051960215.1 Pararhizobium sp. | reverse complement strand
TCTTCGTCGAGGGCGGCAAGCTTCAGCTGGTCCATGAAATCCGCCGGGTCCGATGCGATGGACTTCAGCGCGGGAGGTCGCGCCGGTGCGAGCCTGTGTTATGCGGAACGAAGAGGCCGCGCAACAGCCTTGCGAATGCGTAGCGCGTTCGCAGTTAGCCGGATACGCGTTCGATCGTGGCGCCGCAGCCGGAGAGCTTCTCCTCCAGCCGCTCGAAGCCGCGGTCGAGATGATAGACGCGGTTGACCGTGGTCTCGCCCTCGGCGGCGAGTGCCGCGATGACGAGGGACACCGAGGCGCGCAGATCGGTCGCCATAACGGGGGCGCCCTTGAGCTCGCCGGGCCCCTCGATGGTGGCGGTCTCGCCTTCGAGGTGGATGCGGGCGCCGAGTCGCACCAGTTCCTGCACGTGCATGAAGCGGTTCTCGAAGATCGTTTCGGTGATGCGCGACGTTCCCTTCGCCCGCGTCATCAGCGCCATGAACTGCGCCTGGAGGTCCGTCGGGAAGCCGGGGAACGGATCGGTGCGCACGTCGACGGGCATCAGGCCTGCACCGTTGCGCTTGACGCGGATGCCGGAGTTCGTCTCGGTGATGTCGGCGCCGGCCGCGCGCAGGTGCTCCAGCGCGTTGTCGAGGAGGGCCGCCTGCGTGTCCTCCAGGGTCACGTCGCCGCCGGCCATGGCGACGGCGATCGCATAGGTGCCGGTCTCGATCCGGTCCGGCAGGACGCGATGGCGCGCGCCCGAAAGCGAGGTGACGCCGTCGACGATGATCGTCTTGGTGCCGGCGCCGGAGATGCGCGCTCCCATGGCGTTGAGGCAGCGGGCAAGGTCGACGACCTCCGGCTCGCGGGCGGCGTTGTCGATGACGGTCGTGCCGCGGGCGAGCGTCGCGGCCATCATCAGCACGTGCGTGGCGCCGACGGAGACCTTGGGGAAGGAAAAATGCGCGCCCTTCAGGCCGCCCCTGGCGCGTGCATTGACATAACCGCTCTCGATATCGATCTCGGCGCCGAGCGCCTTCAGCCCCTCGATGAAGAGGTCGACGGGGCGCGTGCCAATGGCGCAGCCGCCGGGCAGCGAGACGCGGGCTTCACCGGTGCGCGCCAGCAGCGGCCCGACGACCCAGAAGCTCGCGCGCATCTTCGAGACGAGTTCGTACGGTGCCGTCGTCTCGACGATGTTGCGGGCTGTGAAATGGACGGTGCGCGAATAGCCGTCGTTCTGGCGCTCGCGCCGGCCGTTGACCATGATGTCGACGCCGTGGTTGCCGAGGATGCGGATCAGCTGCTCGACGTCGGCGAGATGCGGCACGTTCTCGAGCGTCAGCGTATCATCGGTCAGGAGCGAGGCGATCATCAGCGGCAGGGCCGCGTTCTTGGCGCCGGAAATCGGGATGGTTCCGTTCAGCGGGTTGCCGCCGACGATCTTGATGCGATCCATATGTGTCCCCGCGAACCCTCACGGGCCCGCCCTTCTTGTCGGTTGGAGCGGGCGCCGAGGCGCCCATGCGGCCGGTCCGTCGTTGCGGACCGCGTGACGAGACGTCTCATGCGCCGGAGCTGCGGCCATCGCCGTCGCCATCCGCGGCCTGCCCGGCGGACGATCGGCGGCCCTTGGCCTGGGCCTTGCGGCGCTTCAGGTTTTCGCGAAGCTCGGCGGCGAGACGTGCGCGGCGCGCCTCGGCTTCCGGCTTCGGCGTCTTCTGCGAATCCCTCTCGCTTGTCTTGCCCATCCCTTCCGCATAACGCAAAGGGCGGCGGGAAAAAAGGCCGAGACGCGCCCCGCAGCGTCATCAGGCGCCGGGCGTTGCAGCTTTCGCACACCCGGAATTGCGGCTTGCGCTCCGCCCCGACCTATGGCAAGAGGCCCCCGCCTCCGGTTCGACCGGACCCGCGCCTTGCTGCCGTAGCTCAGGGGTAGAGCACTCCCTTGGTAAGGGAGAGGTCGAGAGTTCAAATCTCTCCGGCAGCACCACTTCCAATTCCGGAAAAGCATGCCTTTTTAGACCGAGGGCCGACCTGCAAATGCGGCATTGCCGCATCGTGCCGATTTTGCGCCGGGCTTTCCCACCCGATACGGGCGAATGCCGCTATCGCGGGTCGTCTTCGGCGATCCTGTAGATGTGCACGTCATAGGGCCGGAAACCGTCTCGGAAGATGCCGCCACTCAAGGGGATCTTGCGGTGTTCGCCGGTGACCTCGACGACGCCCTGGTCGAGGGCGGGGAGCTTGAAGTCGACCTGCGCCGGCGTGTCCGCCATGGCCGCAGCGAAGATATAGGTCGCGCCGTCCCACTTCTTCGCCATCACGCCGATCGGAACGCTCGACGGCGATGCGGAGACACGGAGCTCTTCCTTGACCGCCGGAGCGTTCAGGACGGGCGCCAGGGCGCGGATTTCCTCATTCAGCGCCTTCACGCCGCGGACCAGATCGGGGTGGTTGAAGATCCCGTCTTCCCGGAAGCGCGGCGAGAACTCGTGGACGAAGTAGACGATGCCCCGCGAGCCGGCGATGATCGACATCCAGACTTCTGAGCGCACCTGCGCGGCCGTCGGAACGGCGCCGCCGTTGATGGCCGACGCCTCGATGTCGTTCCAGACGATCTTGCTGCCGCCGGACCACCGGATCAGGTTCTTCACGCCCCGGGCGGGGTCGTCGAGGCGGCCCGTCTCGTTGGCGACGGGATAGATGTCGAACGTCAGGATATCGCCCGCGCCGGCAGCCTCCACGTAATAGCTCGTATTGCCCGTGCAACTTCCCCGTCCCACCCAGTGGGTATCGGAGACGCCGCGTCCGAAGCCGAGCAGGACGGGACGGGACGGGTCGTTCGCCCGGTAGCGCGCATAATTGCTCTTCAGGACGGCCGGCGGGATGCAGGGGCCGTAGCCGCCATGTCCGTCGGACTGGGCGTTGTCCGGCTCGTCCGGTTGCAGCCAGGCCGTGATGGCCGATGAATCGGCGGCGGCGATGGCGGCGGCGCTTTGGCCGACGATCAGCGCCATGCCGGACTCGGCAAAAAGGCGGAGTTCGACGTCGCTCAGGGTTCCCCAATGGCCGACGAAGGTGTTGATCCCGATGTCCCGAAACTCGCCGATATGGCCGGGCGACTGCAGCCAGACGGCGAGCGGGAAGTAGTTCGGATCGCTGGACGGGCCGTTCTTCCATCGCGCATAGGCGCTGGCCTCAGGCGACGGGGATTGCCGCGCGTCGCTTGCTGCGGTGGCAAATCCCGTCTGGCCGATGAAGCCGGACAAGAGGCACAAGGATAGGAGCCAGCAGCCTGTCCGTCTCATCGCGATCTCCCGACGACCGCAGGATAGAACATCGCCGGCCGCGAGGCGACCGGAAGCGGGCGGGCGGCCGCTCATCCAATCGGCTGTCCGGCGCGAGGCGGATGCCGGCCGTCTCCCCCGAACGGCGGCCTCGGGCGCGGCGGGCTAATGGATCAGCCTCAGCGCCCATTCGCAGACCTGCTTGTAAGAGGGCATTCGATGACGATGCGGATATCGTTGTAGTCGCGGTCGGAGCCGGTGTTCGGCGGCCGGTCCTCCCAGCCGTAGTACATGTACTTGCCCTTCTCGCACGCCTTGTCGTTCTGTTCAGGCGTCCGGTTCGCGCCTTCGGGGATGATGCCGCCCTCGCTCTCGGGCTTGCAGTCCCGGAACTTGTCGCAGAGGACCGTTTCCAGAATAGGCTGGGACAGGTTGTAGTGTTCGACGCCGTTCTCCGTGACGGTGTCGGTATAGTACTCGTAGGTTTCCGCCGAGGGGCTGTTGCGAAGACCCGGATCCGCGAGGCCGTTGCGGAGATTGTAGAGCTTGTAGCTGAGCGTCTCGTCCGCGCCGCACTCCGGCATCTTGTACTTGTATTTGTTGCCGGCATTGTCGGCGATTTCCGTCATGTGCGTGCGGCCGTGCGTCTGCGGGTCGTTGCGCTCGGCGGGATTGAAGCAGTAGACGGAAATGCGGTTGTAGTCGTCGGCGTGCGGATCGAGCTCGCTCACCTTGGGCGCCTTGTAGACCTTCTGGGGCTCGCTGATCCGGACTGTGGCTTCGACCGCGACCGCCACGGTGTTCGGGAAGCCGGGGAGCGCCGCGAGGATCGTGAGCGGCACGTCGCCCGAGACCGAGACGGAGAAATCCGACCCGGAGGCCCATTTGCCCCCGACCTTCAGATGCTTCAGCGGCCCGTATTGCTTGGCGGCCGAAACCTTGACGAAGTCCAGGTAGGTCGAGGGGTCGCCCTGCGGGCCGAGATGGGCGCCGTTCAGCGCGGCTTCGTCGGCGAGGTTCTGCAGGTGCATCGGGCGCTGACGGCGCGGGAATAGTCGACCGCAATCCCCGCCGCGCCGAAGATCGGCACGACGGCAAGCGCGAAGAGAAGCGCGAAGTTTCCTCTACGACAACTCCAGATGGCCTGCATGAACGCTCCCGCCTCCAAAGCTCCTTAGCCCCTGAGGGATTAAGGCGGCGTTGAGGGCGAGCCGCAGAGTTTAACGGATGCCGGGCGTTCCGACGCCTGCCGAGAGCCCACCGTCAGGCCGCTTCCTGCGTCTCCGGCAAGGGCGCCGGCTTGCTGCCGCCGCGAAGCTCAGCGTCGGGCTCGGCGAGGCGACGGCCGAAGGGGATCACGGCCCAGACGCGTTCATGGCAGTAGTAGAGGACGATCTTGGTGACCACCTCGACGCTCGCGATCGAGCCGGCGAACTTGACGCTGCCGGTGATCAGCCAGCTCAGGACGAAGGTGTCGACGCTGCCGGTCGCGCGCCAACTGACGGCCTTGACGATCGACCGCGCATGAGAGTCACCCCCGAAGATCGGCATTCCGCGCTCCTCGACTGAAACTTCGTTGAGCGCCCGCGCCGCCTCTCCGGCAGGCAAGCGCGCTCGATTTGAAGAACCGGCTCGCCCGGCACTGCGTTCTAGGATAGGAACAATCATCGCCAACTGAAGAAACACCGATGCTGTCAGTCCCGCAAGATCGAACACGGATGTGCGCCGTTCGGCGCTTCATGCTGCTGTTCGTTCTCGCGATCGGCTGGACGAGCATCCTGCCGGCTCCGCCGGCCCCGGCCGCGGGCGACGACCTCCCTTCGCTGTCGAAGCCGCGCCCGGAAGCCGCGCGCGCGATCGTCGAGCGCCCGTGGGCGATGATCCGGGCGGCGAAAGACGACAGTCAGTCGCGCCTTCCGGGGCACGATGCCGCGATCCCGCCGGCGCCTCCGGCAACGCCGTCCGTGACGCTCCACGTTGCGACACCGCTTCCCCCGGCGGCGCCCTCCGGGGCACCGGCGGCGGGAGACGATCGGGCACGCGGGCCGCCATCGGCAGCCACCTGAAAGCCGTATCCCCTTAATCCGGCCCGCATCGCGACGAAGATATCGTCGCCAACGCCGGCCAGCGCCCCAGCCGCCGATGAAGCCGGCGGCGCGCCGACGGAAACAGACCCATGAAGAAGCGCATCGTCACTTTCAACAGCATCTTCGGCGCCGTCTCGGCGGCGCTCTACATCATCACGAAGATCGCCGCGATCGAGTTCGCCGTGCTCTGGCTGATCATCGACTACCTCCGCCTGAGCAAGACTGCCGCCATCGTCGCGGCCATCCTGCTGACGATCCCCTGCCTCTGGGCGAGCTACAAGGTCAGCCTCATGGCCTATGACGCGGAGACGGACCCCGTGAACAACGAGGAGTGACCGCGGGTCCGGCTCTCCCGCCGGTGGAGAACGGACGCTGCGGCCCTATCTCCGTTCCTCGACGGACAGGAGCGGAGGGCTGAGGATGAGCGAAGGCAGGGCCGGGCCCCAGGGGCCGAGCGTGATGGCGGACCGGTCCGTGCGGGTCGTCTTCGGCGCGCTGATGCTGGTGATGCTGCTCGCCTCGCTCGACCAGACGATCGTCTCGACGGCGCTGCCGACGATCGTCGGGGAACTCGGGGGCCTCGAGCATCTCTCGTGGATCGTCACCGCCTATCTGCTCGCAACGACAATCGTCACGCCGCTCTACGGGAAGCTCGGCGACCTTTTCGGCCGCAAGATCGTGCTGCAATCGGCGATCCTGCTCTTCCTCGCCGGCTCCGCGCTCTGCGGCATCAGCCAGTCGATGGGCGAGCTCATCGCCTTCCGCGCCGTGCAGGGGCTCGGCGGTGGCGGCCTGATGGTCACCACCATGGCGGCGATCGGCGACATCATCCCGCCGCGCGAGCGTGGCCGCTACCAGGGCATCTTCGGCGGCATCTTCGGGCTCTCGACCGTGCTCGGGCCGCTGATCGGCGGCTTCTTCGTCGAGCACCTGAGCTGGCGGTGGATCTTCTACATCAACCTGCCGCTCGGGCTGATCTCCGTCGCCGTCATCGGCGCCGCCTTCGCCGCCCCGGCAAGGCGCCAGCGCCCGTCGATCGATTTCGCCGGCGCGGCCCTCCTTGCCGTGACGCTGACGGCGCTGATCCTCTTCACGAGCCTCGGCGGCCAGACCTATGCCTGGGACTCCCCGGCAATCATCGCGATGATCGCCATCACGCTCGCCGGGCTCGCCGGCTTCATCGCGACAGAACGGGTTGCCGCCGAGCCGATCCTGCCGCTGCCGCTCTTTTCGAACCGCACCTTCGTCGTCGCCTGTGCGGTCGGCTTCATCGTCGGCCTCGCGATGTTCGGCTCCGTCACCTACATGCCGCTCTACCTGCAGGTCGCGAAAGGCGTCAGCCCGTCGGCGGCCGGTCTCGAGCTGACGCCGATGATGGGCGGCGTCCTCGTCACCTCGATCGCCAGCGGGCAGATCATCAGCCGGGTCGGCCGCTATCGCGTCTTTCCGATCGCCGGCACGGCGATCATGGCGGTCGGCCTCCTCCTGCTCGCCACGCTCGGCACCGGCACGCCCGTCTGGGCGGCGTCGGGCTTCATGCTCGTCCTCGGCCTCGGGCTCGGCATGGTGATGCAGGTGCTCGTGCTCGCCGTCCAGAACGCCGTCGACTATCGCCATCTCGGCGTCGCGACGTCCGGCACGACGCTCTTCCGCTCGATCGGCGGCTCGGTCGGCGTCTCGCTTTTCGGCGCGATCTTCTCCGCTGGCCTCGCGGCGCGGCTCGCGACCGCCTTGCCGGCGAGCGCAAGCATTCCCGCGGCGACACAGCCATCGGCGATCCAGGCGCTGCCGGCGCCGGTGCGGACCGCCTATCTCGACGCCTTCACCGCGGCGCTTCATCCCGTCTTCCTGTCGGCGGCTGGCGTGGCGATCCTCGGCTTCGCGCTCACATGGTTCCTCAAGGAAGTGCCGTTGCGCGATACGCGGGCAGAGACGGTGGGCGAGAGCTTCGCCATGCCGCACGATGCGACCTCGCTCGAGGAGCTGGAACGGATCGTGCTGCTCCTCGAGCGGCGTGAGAGCCGCTGGCGGGTTTACGCGCACGTCGCCGAATCGATGAAGATCGATCTTGCACCCGATCGGCTCTGGCTGCTCATGCATCTCTGCCTGCTGCCTCAGCCGCTCCCGCCGGCAGAGCTTTGCCGCCGCTTCGCGCTCCCCGAGGCGGAGCTGTCGAAGATGGCCGCACCGCTCGTTGCGGAATCGCTCGTTGCCCATGCGCTGGACGGGACGCTCGTGCCGACGGCAAAAGGGCGCGCTCTTTTCGACCGCATCGTGGTGGAGCGCGAACGCCGCCTGACGGAGCTTCTCGCCCGGTGGGAGCCACGGAAGCACGCGGATGTCCGCGCCATGCTCGACCGCCTTGCGCGCAGCCTGCGCTCGGCGCCACCGATCCCGCCTACCGCTCAGGCTTCCACCTGACGGCATAGTCATCGCTTCGCCAGATTGATTCCACAGAAACGTTTTGTTGGATCGATCACATGCCGCCGTGCCACCCTCCCGGTCAAAGGAGAGTGGCGATGTCTTTGTCGGAGCGGATCGGAAACCTTCATCACCAGCATCGCCAGCGCGGTCGGCGATCCGGCGCCGGCTGGGTCGCAAGCTGCCGGCGGCTCCTACCGGGGCTTCTGCTCTGCGCGGCGGTCAGCGGCGCCGCCTACGGACTGCAGTGGATCGAGGCGCGCCTCTTCGGCGAGGTGCCGGTCGAGGCGCTCGTCCTTGCCATCCTCGTGGGCGCGGTCGTCCGCAGCCTCTGGGCGCCTTCCGACCTATGGCAGGAGGGCATCGGTTTTTCGGCGAAATTCCTGCTCGAGGTCGCAGTCGTTCTTCTCGGCGCATCGGCCAGTGCGGCGACGCTGCTGTCGATGGGGCCGGAAATGCTCGTCGGGATCCTCGCGCTCGTCACCACGGCGATCTGCGCCAGCCTCCTGATCGGACGGCTGCTCAAGCTTCCGGCGCGCATGGCGCTGCTCGTCGCCTGCGGAAACTCGATCTGCGGCAATTCCGCCATCGCCGCGGTGGCGCCCGTCATCGGCGCCGACGGCGAGGATGTCGCCGCCTCCATCGCCTTCACCGCCGTCCTCGGCGTCGCCGTCGTCCTCGCCCTGCCGCTCCTCGGCGCTGCCCTCGGGCTCTCCGCCGCGCAGTACGGGACGCTGGCCGGGCTGACGGTCTACGCCGTGCCGCAGGTGCTCGCCGCCGCCGCGCCGATGGGATCGACCGCCGTGAACGTCGGCACGCTCGTGAAGCTGGTGCGCGTGCTCATGCTCGGGCCCGTCTGCCTCGTCCTGTCGCTGATCGCGCCGCGGCTCCCGGGCGGCCGGGGCGGCGCGAGCCGGGCCTTCCCGCCGCTCCACCACCTCGTGCCGTGGTTCATCATCGGCTTCCTGGCGCTGATCGCCGCGCGCTCACTCGACGCCATCCCGCATGCGGCCCTTCAGCCCACGGCGCAGGTCGCGGCGCTGCTGACGGTGCTCTCGATGGCGGCCCTCGGGCTCGGTGTCGACATGCCGACGGTCGCTCGTGCGAGTGCCCGGGTCACGGCGGCAGTCGTCCTTTCGCTCGCAGCCCTCGGCGGGATGGCCTTTGGCCTCATCCGGCTCGTCGGTATCGCCTGATGCGAGCGTTTCCACGGAAAGCGAAAACCGGCTTTCCGGTCGGAAACGCGACGAACAACGCATGGTCGTTTTCGCGATTCAAGGGAGCGCGGAAACGATCTCAGGAGCCGGAGAAGCCGAAGCTCGGCTCGGCCCGTTCCCAGGTCTCGTCCATCGCGTAGGAGCGGGTGACGTCGGGAATGCCGAAGTGGCCGTAGAGTGGCGAGAGCTGGAGTTCGGCATCGAACTCGCTGCCCTTGCCGATCGCCGCAACATAGAGGGAGGAGGCAAGGCCCGTGCGGTCCGCGCCGCCCTCGCAGTGGACGAGGATCGGCTTCTCGGCCGTGCGGAAGATCGCAAGCAGCTTCGCCACCTCGTCGGGCGCCAGTTGTTTGCGCGACGACATGCGGAAGTCGATATGGGTGACGCCGAGCTTCTTGGCCTCGGCGACCTCGGCGTCGTACCAGGGCCGTCCGGCATTCTCGCCGCGGAGGTTGACGATGGTGCGGATGCCGTACTTCTTCACGTCGTGCGCGATCTGGGCGGCGGAGAGCTGGCCCGAACGGTAGAAGCGCCCGGCAGCGACCGTGTGGAAGTTGCCCGAGAAATATTGCGCGAAGAGCAGCAGGACGCAGACGAGAACGGCACCGCCGACGATCCGCGCCGACCATCCCGCGACGCGACGCAGGCTCACATTCCCCATTCGCCTCACCCTCTCGACCGTCCGACCGGCATTCGGATCGTCTCTACCTTAGCGCCGCGACGGCGACGAATTCATGACACGTCGACGACCGGCGAGCCAACCATGATCTCGCGCCCGCGCCGGCGCCAGAGCGCTCCGTCAAAGTGCGCCGATATAACGCGTCAGCCGGGCGGCGGCTTCCTCGATCTGGTCGAGGCGACGCAGGAAACAGGCGCGGAAGAAGCCCTCGCCGCCCGGGCCGAAGGCGCTGCCCGGCGCGAGCCCGACGCCGGCACGGTCGACGATATCCTTGGCCGTTCGCATCGTGTCGCCGGCGCCGTCGATGGAGAAGAAGGCGTAGAAGGCGCCTTCGGGCTTCTCGAGCGCCACGCGGTTCGTCGCCGCGAGCGCGTCGCAGAGGATGTCGCGGGCCGCCGTCGCGCGGGCGATATTCTCCGCCACCACCGCCTCGCCAACCTCGAGCGCGGCCACGGCGCCACGCTGCATGAAGGGCGCGACGCCGGACGTCGAATACTGGATCAGGTTCTCGAGCACCTGGCCGATCTCCGGCGGCGCGACGATCCAGCCGACGCGCCAGCCGGTCATCGACCAGTTCTTCGAGAAGGAATTGACGAAGAGGATGCGGTCGTCGTCGGCCTTGACGTCGAAGAAGGAGGGCGCCCGCGGACCGGAGTAGTAGAAGCGCGTGTAGATCTCGTCGGCGACGATCCAGAGATCATGGCGGCGGGCGATGTCGAGGATCTGGCGGAGCTCGTCCTCGCTTGCCGTCCAGCCCGTCGGGTTCGCGGGCGTATTGATGAAGAGGCCGCGGGTGCGCGGCGTGATCGCCGCCTCCAGCCGGTTCATGTCGAGGGACCAGCCGCCGGCAACCGAATCGAGCCTGACGGCGACCGGAACGGCGCCCGAGATCCCCATGGCGGCGGCGAAGTTCGGCCAGGCAGGCGTCAGGTAGACGATCTCGTCGCCCGGCTCCGTCACCGCCTCGACGGCCAGCTTGATCGCCTGCATGCCGGACCCGGTGACGAAGACCGCCTCCTTCGGAACGGCCGTGCCGTAGAGGCCGCTGTTGTAGCGGGAAAGCGCCTCGCGCAGCTCCGGGATGCCGCGCTGCCAGGTGTAGAAGGTCTCGCCGGCCTTGAGAGCCGCGCTCGCCGCCTCGGCGATGAAACCAGCCGTCGGCAGGTCGCCCTCGCCGGCCCAGAGCGGGATCAGGCCCTCCTTCAGCCGGCCGTGGTTGACGACGGCGACGATGCCGCTTTCGGGCGCGTTGCGGGCACGGGGGCTGAGGTGGTCCATGTCGAGCATGCAAATGTCTCCAGGCTGTCGCGGCGAGCGATAGCCTCTTTCAGCCGCACGATCACGTCACAAGGCGTGATCGTCGGATCGCCATGCGTGATGATTCCGCCGAAGCGGCTGGAGCCTCAGGCCCGCGCCTTCAAAAGGTCCCGGATCTCGGTCAGGAGCTGGACGTCGGCAGGCGGCGCGGCCGGCACCTTCGGCGCGGGATCCTGACCGCGCTCGAGCTGCCGGCGGAGCGTATTCACGCCTTTCACCATCAGGAAGATGATCCAGGCGAGGATCAGGAAGTTGATGACGACGGTGAAGAAGTTGCCGTAGGCGAGGACCGCGCCCTGCTTTCGCGCTTCCGCGAGCGTGCTCGCCGTCACACCGTGCGCCAGCGGCAGGAAGTAGTTGGAGAAGTCGAAACCGCCGAAGATCGCGCCGACGATCGGCATGATGATGTCGTCCGTCATCGACTTCACGATGAGGCCGAAGGCACCGCCGATGATGACACCGACGGCAAGGTCCATGACATTGCCCTTGGATATGAATTCCTTGAATTCGTTCAGCATCCGCCACCCTCCAATGCCCGCCTCGGCGCGCCTCTGCTTGCGCCGATTCGCAAGGCCGGTTGCAGCCGCACGATAGCACATCCCTTCCCGGTGATAAGCGGCGCGGGGGGCGGAGATCGGCGACCGCTTTCCCGCCTTGCGCGCCGCCGCGACGGAGCGGCTCGATCATGTCCGCGTTTCGCTGAATGGCGAAAACGATCTATGTCTTTGTTCTTTCGCGTTTACGGAAGCCGGTTTCCACTTTTCCTGGAAACGCTCTAGTGTCGGGGCGATCCGGAGCGAAGGCATCCGGCGAGGGAAAGAAGAATGCTGCCCGGCTGGGTTATCGTCCTGACGGCGCTTGCCTATCTCATGCTCCTCTTCGCCGTGGCAAGCTACGGCGACCGCCGCGCGGCCGGCCGGAGGGCGTCGCGTCCGCGGCCGGTCATCTACTCGCTGTCGCTTGCGATCTACTGCACGTCGTGGACCTATTTCGGCGCCGTCGGGCTTGCCGCGGACCGGGGGCTCGAATTCCTCGGCATCTATATCGGGCCGGTGATCCTGTTCACGCTCGGCCAACCCTTCCTTCGCCGGGTCGTCGGCATCGCCAAGGCGGAGCGCCTGACCTCGATCGCCGACTTCATCGCGGCCCGCTACGGCAAGAGCCCGGCGGTCGCGGCGATCGTCGCGCTGATCGCCGTCGTCGGGACGATCCCCTATATCGCGCTGCAGCTGAAATCGGTGTCGAGCTCCGTCGCCACCCTCGTGCCGTCGCTGCCGGGGCTTGCCGGCCGCGACGGGACCTTCCTCACCGACATCTCGCTCGTCGTGACGCTTGGCCTCGCCGCCTTCGCCATGATCTTCGGCACGCGCCACACCGACGCGACGGAGCACCAGGACGGCCTGATCCTGGCGATCGCGGCGGAATCCGTGGTCAAGCTGATGGCGATCACGGCCGTCGGGCTGTTCGTGGTCTTCGGCCTCTTCGGCGGCCCCGAGGGGCTTTTCATGCGCGCCACGACGGACCCGCAGGTCATCGCGCCGCTCAGCCACGAGACGCCTTTCGGCCGCTGGGTCGTGTTGACGGTGCTGTCGGCCTTCGCGATCCTGATGCTGCCGCGCCAGTTCCACGTGACGGTCGTGGAGAACCGCTCGGAGGGGGAACTGCGGCTCGCGGGAATCCTGCTGCCCGTCTACCTCGTCGCGATCAACCTCTTCGTCATTCCGCTCGCGATCGGCGGCATCACGACCTTCGGCGGACAGGGCAACGGCGACCTCTACGTGCTGACCGTGCCGCTCGCCCACGGCATGCCGGTCATCACCCTGCTTGCCTTCCTCGGCGGCTTCTCGGCCGCGACCGCCATGGTGATCGTCGCCTCGGTCGCCGTGGCGATCATGGTCTCCAACGACCTCGTCATGCCGTTCTTCGTGCGCCGGCGGGCGGCGGGCGGCACGCGGGGCCACGACGACTTCGGCGCGACGATCCTCGTCGTCCGACGCACCTCGATCGTCGCGATCCTGCTCCTCGGCTACCTCTATTACAGCACCGCGAACCTCAGCGCCGGTCTCGCCTCGATCGGCCTCCTCTCCTTCGCGGCGATCGCCCAGTTCGCCCCGCCGCTGATCGGCGGACTCTTGTGGCGGCGGGCCAACGCCCGCGGCGCGATTGCCGGGCTTCTCGGCGGCATCGTCATCTGGGGCGCGCTGCTCTTCACCCCGAGCTTCGGGGGGCCGGACAATTCCCGCCTCGCGACCTCGATCCTCGGCTTCGTCTTCGGCGAGGAGAGCTTCTTTACCGGCCCGAACGCCGATCCGCTCGTCAACACCGCCGTCCTCAGCCTGCTCGTCAACACGCTGCTCTTCGTCTTCGGCTCGCTGACCCGCGCGCCGAGCGCGCTGGAACGCCTGCAGGCAGGCGTCTTCATCCCCGAGCGGCCGCTCGCCAAGCCGCTCGTCGGGCGCTGGCGGACGAAGGTGACGGTGCAGGAGCTGCAGCAGACGATCTCGCGCTATCTCGGCGAGGAGCGCGCCCGCCGTTCCCTCAGCAGCTACGAAGAAAGCACCGACCGGCCGCTCAAGGAAAGCGAGCCGGTCGATGCCGGGCTCGTGCGCTTCGCCGAGCAACTGCTTGCGAGCGCGATCGGCTCGGCGTCGGCCCGGCTGGTGCTGTCGCTGCTCTTCCAGAAGAACGACGACACGCCGGCGGAGACCGCCCGCCTCCTCGACCAGGCGTCGGAAGCGCTGCAGTACAACCGGGACCTGCTGCAGAGCGCGCTCGGGCAGATGGACCAGGGCATCACCGTCTTCGACCGCCAGCGCCGGCTGGTCCTCTGGAACCGCCGCTTCCGCCTGCTCTTCGACCAGCCGGAGAAGATCGGGCAGGTCGGGGTGCCGCTCGAGGACGTCGTCTCGATCCTCGTCAAGCGCGGCGACCTCGACAGCGGCGACGAGGACCAGTTCATCCGCGACTTCCTGACGATGGACGCGCCCTTCCAGCTCACCGTCCGGACCACCGGCACGATCATCGAAATCCGCTCGAACCGGATGCCCGACATGGGCGTGGTGACGACCTATGCCGACATCACCGCCCGCGTCGCGGCCGACGTGGCGCTCAAGCAGGCGAACGAGACGCTGGAGGCGCGCGTCGGCCAGAGGACGGCCGAGCTGACTGCGGTCAACCGGCAGCTCGCGGACGCGCGTGCGGCGGCCGAGGAAGCGAACATCGGCAAGACGCGCTTCCTCGCGGCCGTCGGCCACGACATCCTGCAGCCGCTCAACGCCGCCCGGCTCTACTCCTCCTCGCTCGTGGAGCGCATGGGCGAGAGCGAGAACGGCGATCTCGTGCGCAACATCGATTCGTCTCTGGAATCGGTGGAGACGATCCTGAGCGCCGTCCTCGACCTGTCGCGGCTCGACACCGGCGCGATGAAGCCTGAGCTCTCCGTCTTCCCCCTGAACGACGTGCTGACGCGGGTCGCGACGGACTTCGCGCCGATCGCGCATGAGAGGCGGCTCAGCTTCGCGGTCATGCCGACCTCGGTGTACGTGCGCTCCGACCCGAACCTCCTCCGGCGCCTCGTCCAGAACCTCGTCTCCAATGCGATCAAGTACACGCGGGAAGGCCGGGTGCTGATCGGCGTGCGCCGGCTGCCGGGGCGCGTGCAAATCCAGGTGGTCGATACAGGCATCGGCATCCCGGCGTCGAAGTTCCGCACGGTCTTCAAGGAGTTCGCCCGCCTCGACGAGGGCGCGCGGACAGCGGCGGGACTGGGCCTCGGGCTCTCGATCGTCGATCGGATCGCCCGCGTCCTCGGTCACGCCGTGCATCTCGACTCGCGGCCGGGGCGCGGCACCGACTTCCGTGTCGAGGTCCCGCTCGTCTCCGAAGTGGGGCTTCTCCAGGCGAAGGCGAAGGCGAAGGCGCAGGCGGCGCCGCTCGCCTCCCCCATCTCGGCGCTCGCGGGCATGGCGGTGCTCTGCATCGACAACGAGACGGCGATCCTCGACGGGATGACCTTGCTCCTCGAAGGCTGGGGCTGCCGGGTGCGCACCATCGCATCCGCGGCGGCGCTCGAGGCGCTTGCGGCAGACGAGCCGCCGGATGTCATCGTCGCCGACTTCCACCTCGACGACGGCACCGGCATCGAGGCGATCCTGCGCGCCCGCGGCTTCTGGAGCAGCGACCTGCCTGGACTCCTGATCACCGCCGACCGCTCGCAAGAGGTGCGGGCGGAGGCGGAGGCGACCGACATCGCGGTGCAGAACAAGCCGATCCGCCCGGCCGGCCTCAGGGCCTACCTGAACCAGATCGCCGCGGCCCGGCGCAGCGCCGCCGAATAGAGCGTTTCAGGAAAAGCGGAAGCCAAGTTTCCGTCCGCCTATGCGACAGGCTGAAGACATGGATCGTCTCCGCGATTTCAGCGAACCACGGAGATGATCGAGCCGGGCCGCCGTCAGGCGCTCTGGACGAGCGCGTCGTGGCCGATCCGCGACAGCTGGATCACCGCCTGGGTGCGACTGTCGACGTTGAGCTTCTGCAGGACCGCCGAGACATGCGCCTTGATCGTCGCCTCGGAGACGCCCAGTTCGTAGGCGATCTGCTTGTTGAGCAGGCCTTCCGACAGCATGTTGAGGACGCGGCCCTGCTGGGGCGTCAGCGTCTGGATGCGACGGATCAGGTCGGCGACCTCGGGGTCGTGGTCGGCACCGAGCGCGGCATTGGCCGGCGCCCAGATCTCGCCGGCAAGCACCGCCTTCACCGCCTCGCGGATCTCATCGATGCTCGCCGACTTCGAAATGAAGCCGGATGCGCCGAGATCGAGGGCCCGGCGGATGGTCACGCCGTCGTCGCTCGCCGAAACGACGACGACCGGCAGGTTGATGAACTCCGACCTCAGCGCCATCAGCCCGGACAGGCCGCTGACGCCCGGCATCGTCAGGTCGAGGAGCAGGAGATCGGCATCCGGAAAGGCCCGCGCCGTCGCGCGCGCCGCCACAAAGTCTCCCGCCTCGACGATTGCAAGGTCGCCGTAGAGGCCCGTCAGCGCCTGGCGCAAGGCGCCGCGGAACAGCGGAGGGTCGTCTGCAATGATGATGGTCGTTTCCGGCACCGGCGCCCCCTCCCGAAGGGCTTGCGGGCTCGGCGCCGGTGGCCTCTGCACACGGCCGGGCGAGATTCCCGCCTCGATTTCGTTCATGCTAACGGCCGGAAGGCGGCCCTGGAAAGCGCTTTTTAAGCAACTGTCGAAACAGAGCGCCGATCCGCCGCAGCAAGATCCGCCCGTCAAAACGGCCGTCCGTGTGTTCGACAGCCTTTCCGGCCGCTCGAAATGCCGTTAGGAAAACGGACACCATGACATCCACCGTCTACAAGATCGTTCCGCGCATGCTCTGGCAGGAGGCCGAGGCAGCCGGCCGCTTCGATGGCGCCCCGGTCGACCTGGCCGACGGCTTCATCCACTTATCGACGGCGGCCCAAGCCGCCGAGACGGCGGCCAGGCATTTCGCCGGCGTCGAGGACCTGCTCCTGGCGGCGGTCGACACGGAATCCCTCGGCGCGGCGCTGCGCTACGAGGTTTCGCGCGGCGGCGCCCTCTTTCCGCACCTCCATGGCCCGCTCTTTCTTTCGGCGGTGCGCTGGGTCAAGCCACTGCCGCTCGGGCCGGATGGCCGGCACGTCTTCCCGGAGCTCGAAGCTTGAACCGTATCCTCGACGCCGCGGTGCGCCGACTCCTCTTCACGGTCGATCCGGAGCGAGGACACGGCCTCTCGATCCGGGCGCTCAAGTCCTCGCTTGCGCCGCGCTGCCGGCTGAAGCCCGATCCGCGGCTGAACACGATCGTCGCCGGGCTGCCCTTCCTCAACCCTCTCGGGATAGCCGCCGGCTACGACAAAAACGCCGAGGTGCCGCAGGCGCTCGCCCGCCTCGGCTTCGGCTTCGTCGAGGTCGGCACGCTGACGCCAAGGCCGCAGACCGGCAACCCGCGCCCGCGGCTCTTCCGGCTGACGCGCGACCGGGCGGTGATCAACCGCATGGGCTTCAACAATGACGGCCATGCCGCCGCCCTCACGCGGCTGAGGGCCGACCGGCGCGGCGGGATCGTCGGCATCAATATCGGCGCCAACAAGGACAGCGCCGACCGCATCGCCGACTATGTCGGCGGCATCCATACGTTCTACGACGTCGCCTCCTACTTCACCGCGAACGTCTCCTCGCCGAACACGCCCGGCCTTCGCGACCTCCAGGGGCGCGCCGCACTCGAGGTCCTGCTCGAGGGCGTCTTGACGGCCCGCGAAGAGGCGGCCCGCCGGCACGGCAAGCGCGTTCCCGTCTTCCTCAAGGTGGCTCCGGATCTCACCGATGCCGCGATTGCCGACATCGCGGCCGTCGTCTCGGCCTTCCCGCTCGACGGGCTCGTCGTCTCCAACACGACGATCGCGCGGCGGGGATTGAAGAGCGCCGCAGCCAAGGAGGCGGGCGGGCTTTCCGGCAGGCCGCTCTTCGAGCGGTCGACGATCGTGCTCGCGCGCATGCGCGCCATGATCGGCCCGCACCTGCCGCTGATCGGCGTCGGCGGCGTCGATTCGGCGGAGACGGCGGCGGAGAAGATCCGTGCCGGCGCCGATCTCGTGCAGTTCTATACGGCGCTCGTCTATGAGGGCGCCGGCCTGCCCTGCCGTATCCTCCGCGGCCTGTCGGAACTCTGCGACCGCGAGAACCTCACCAACCTCTCCGCCCTCAGAGACACCCGCACCGACGCATGGGCGGCGCGGCCGCTGGAAGCCTGAGTCGTCGACTCACCCCTGCGACGCGGCGAAGGCGCCGGCGGCACGGCGGCCGAGGATGGCGATCAGGCTGAAGCCGCGCAGGCCGAGGAAGACATTGAAGACCAGCCAGAGGCCGTGATTGCCGAGGACGGGTACCGCGACGAGGCTTGCCGCAACGAAGACGGCAAGCGAAAGCAGCATCATGTTGCGCATGTCGCGCGACCATGTGGCGCCGATGAAGACGCCGTCCATCTGGAAGGCGAGCACGCCGGCGATAGGCGTCAGCGCCGCCCAGGGCAGATAGGCGAGCGCCGCCGCGCGCACGTCCGGTGCCGTGGTCATCAGGTCGATGACGGCGCGGCCGAAGACGAGGAAGATCACGGCCGTCAGCGCGGCGAGGCCGAAGCCCCAGAAGGCCGTCAGGCGGATCACGCGGTCGAAGGCCGGCCGGAAGTTCGCACCGATCGAGCGGCCCACCATCTGCTCGGCCGCGGTCGCGAAGCCGTCGAGGTAGTTCCCGGCGACGAAGAAGATGTTCATCAGGATGGCGTTCGCCGCGAGCGTCACGGCGCCGAAGGCGGCGCCCGAGCGGGTGAAGAAGGCGAAGGCGCCGAGCAGCGCGAATGAGCGGATCATGATGTCGCGGTTGAGCGCCATCAGCCGCAGGATCGCTGTGCGCTCGAAGATGCGCCTCAGCGACGGCCGTGCGGCCGGATCGAAGCGGCGGACGACCCAAAGGAGGCCGAGGAGCGCGCCGGCGACCTCGCCCGTGACCGTGCCGATCGCGACCCCGCGGATGCCCCATCCGAGATGCAGGCCGAGCCAGAGCGAGAGCACGATATTGATGCCGTTGACGACCCCCTGGAGGGCGAGCGCCGGGCCGCTCCGGCCGCGTCCGAGCAGGTAGCCGAGGATCGTGTAGTTGGCGAGGCCGGCGGGGGCGGAGAGGATACGAATGCCCATATAGGTCGCCATCGCCTCCCGCACGCCGGGACCGGGCGCCATGGCCCAGGCGCCGAGCGAGACGATCAGCGGAGCGAGGAGCGCCATCAGCCCGCCGGAGAAGGCCGCGATCGCAAGCGACCGCCAGAAGACCGCCTGCTCCTCCACCGGATCCTCGCGGCCGAAGGCCTGCGCGACGAGGCCGGTCGTCGCCGAGCGGAGGAAGTTGAAGGTGTTGAAGAGGACGTCGAAGACGACGGTGCCGATCGCCAGCCCACCGATCAGAGCCGCATCGCCCATCTGACCGACGACCCCGGTGTCGACCAGGCCCTGCAGCGGCGTCGTCAGGTAGGCGAGCGTCATCGGCATGGCGATGGCGAGCACCATGCGGTTGGTGACGGCGAAGGGGCGCACGGTTAAAGCCGACGCGGGCTGCGCCGGCCTCGTCTCCGATCGGATTTCCGACACGGCGATCACTCTCCGATGTCCGGTCTAGCGTCGCCCTTCCTTGCACGGGCGAGGCCTGGCGGCAACGGCTTTCCCGCCGCCGTTCCCGCCCGGAACGTCAGCCGCCGGTCAGCACCATCGACCAGTAGGGCAGGCCGGTCTCGGCGCTGCGCGCCACGGCGACACCGACGCTCTTGAACCTGCCATCAAGCATGTTGCGCCGGTGCGGCGGCGAGTTCTCCCAGGCGGTGATCGCCGCGTCGACCGTCTGCTGGCCCGAGGCGATGTTCTCGCCCGCCGGCAGCGGCACGTCGTCCTTCTTCATGCGATGGGCGAAATTCGCGCCGAAGCCGATATTGTGCTCCATCACCTGGTGGGACGCCATGGTCTTCGCCTGCGCGAGCGCCGCCTTCGAGGCACGGCGGTCGATCTGAAGCGGCGGTTCGCCATGATCGGCGCGGAAGGCATTGACGGAGGCGATGGCGCGGTCGCTGACGATCGATGCGCCGGTGACGCCGCCCTCCGGCTTGAGGGTGGAGCAGGCGGCAAGGCCGGCGCCGGCGAGGATGATCAGGGCAAAGGGGAAGATGCGGCGGGCTCGCGTCACGCTTTCGGTCACTCGTTCTTTACTGTGGAGGATCAGGTCGGCCGGCTCATGGGCGGCCGAGATTGGCGAGACGCACGACGAGGAACACCGGCACCACGACCATCGCACCGAGCGCGAGATAACGGCCGAAGCGGCCGAGCGCGGCGAAGCCCGTGTGCCAGAGGTGCTCGAGGAAATCACGCGCCGCATAAAAGACGTCGACCGGATACCAGTCGAGCGCGCTCATGATGACGCCGACGATGAAGGAGACGACGACGAGCTTCACCAGCGTCCGCCCCGTCGTATCTCCCAGAAACCGCGTTGCCCTGCCCGACATTGTCTTCTTTTCTCGGCGGTTGATCGACGCCGCACAAATAGGCGCGCAAATGTGGCGGAACAAGTATCCTGCAAACCGCCCTCGACCTCGATACGAAGATGTTCTCGACGACGCACCCCGTGCGGTGAGCGGAACGGTGTGGACCCCTGTGACAAGCACAGGGGTGACGGAGGAGAGGGACATCGCCGAATAACATCGCCGGCGCCCGATCCTTCCCCGTTCACGGGAAGGGGACCATGCGCAGCATGGTGGAAGGGGCACCCGCACGAGAGGTTAGCCGACGACGGCCTCGATCGCGGCGACGCCCCCTCCACCGCCTTCGGCGGTCCCCCTCCCCCGCAAAGCGGGGGAGGAACAACTTATCCTCGCGCGCCGTGTTCGGCCCGCTCGATCATCCGCTCCAGCGTCTCGATCCGGTCGGCCTCGGCGGACGGCTTGTCCCATCTCAGCCGCGATATCCGGGGGAAGCGCATGGCGACGCCGGACTTGTGGCGGACGGAGCGGTTCAGCCCCTCGAAGGCGACCTCCAGAACCAGACCGTGCTCACGGTCGGCGCGTACGCTGCGGACCGGGCCGAAGCGCTCGACGGTGTTGTCGCGGACATATTTGTCGATCAGCTTCAACTCGTCGTCGGTGAAGCCGAAATAGGCCTTGCCGACCGGCACCAGCTCGGCCTCGCCGCCTTCGCCCTTCCAGACGCCGAACGTATAGTCGGAGTAGAAGCTCGAACGCTTGCCGTGGCCGCGCTGCGCGTACATCAGCACGGCGTCGATCAGGAACGGGTCGCGCTTCCACTTGAACCACGGCCCCTTCGGACGGCCGGGCACATAGGCGGAATCCCAGCGCTTCAACATCACGCCCTCGATGATCGGGTGCGGCGGCGCGGCGCGGTGGCGGGCGAGCGCGTCCCAGTCCTCGAAAGCGATCAGCGGCGAGAGGTCGAAGCGTTCCGGTTCAAGCCTTTCGACGAAGGCCTGGAGGCGCGTTCGCCGCTCGCCGAAGGGAAGACTGCGCAGGTCCTCCTCGCCCGCCTGCAAGAGATCGTAGACGCGCACGAAGGCGGGATAGTCGCGCAGCAGCTTCGCCGAGACGCTCTTGCGGTTGAGACGCTGCTGCAGGTCGCCGAAGGTGCCGACGACGATGCCGTTCTCCCCCGGCCGGCCAACGAGCAGTTCGCCGTCCATCGCGCCTTCGAAGGTCATGTGGTGGAGCAGGTCGGGGAAGGTCCCGGAGATGTCGTCGCCGGTGCGCGAATAGAGCCGGCAGACGCCGCGCTCCACGGTGACCTGCACGCGGATGCCGTCCCATTTCCATTCGGCGGCATAGTCGGCAGGGTCGAGCTTGGCGAAATCCTCCTCTTCGAGCGCCGTCGCGAGCATCACGGGCCGGAAGGGCGCGGCCGCGAGGTTCTCCGGCTTCTCCCTGTGGCCTTCGAGCCATGCGAAGAGCGCCGTATAGGGCGGTTTCAGCCCGTGCCAGAGCTCCTCGATCTCGGTGACGTCGACTTCGCCGAAATCGGCAAGGGCCTGCTTGGCGAGCCGGGCGGAGACGCCGATCCTCATGCCGCCGGTGACGAGCTTGATCAGCGCGTA
The DNA here is from genome assembly GCA_051960215.1 of Pararhizobium sp. Taxonomy (GTDB): domain Bacteria; phylum Pseudomonadota; class Alphaproteobacteria; order Rhizobiales; family Rhizobiaceae; genus Pararhizobium_B. Next base: position 12,215 of record JBQCEN010000198.1, on the reverse strand, counting down.
GCGCGAAGAGGCGTCCATCCGGTCGAGCCATTTCTCGACGAGCTTCGGCCCTTCGAGCCGTGACGCCGCCATCAGCGCCTCGACGACCTCGGAGACGCCCGGCACCGCGTTCGCCCGCGGCCCTTCCGGCTCCGGCCAGACCAGCGCGATCGTCTCGGCGAGATCGCCGACGTAGTCGTAGGAATAAGCAAAGAGCACCGGGTCCATCCGCTCGGCGATCAGGGCGCGCAGCATCGCGGGCTTCACCGAATTGAAGACGAGATCGCGGGTGACGGCGGCGAGCGCATAGCCGCGGTCGGGATCGGGCACGGCGCGGAAATAGTCCGCCAGCAGCCGAAGCTTGCCGTTGCGGGACGGCGTCAGAACCAGCCGGTCGAGGAGCTCGGCGAAGCGGTTCATTCGGGCTCGTCCTCGTAGCCGACAAGGTGCAGGGGCTTTGCCGCGACGCCCGTGAGCTCGCACCAGCGCACCAGCGCCTCCTCGCGGCCGTGCGTCACCCAGACCTCCTGCGGCTCGATGGTCGCGATCGTGTCGGTCAGTTCGTCCCAGTCGGCATGGTCGGAGATGATGAGCGGCAGTTCCACGCCACGCTGGCGGGCGCGCTGGCGCACGCGCATCCAGCCCGAGGCGAAGCAGGCGACGGGATCGGGGAAGCGGCGCGCCCAGCGGTCGGCGAAGGCGGAGGGCGGGCCGACGACGATCGCGCCGGCGAAATCGCCGCGGTTGCCGGTCTCCACCGTCGCCGGCGCCAGCGGCCCGAGGTCGATGCCGCGGCTCACATAGTAGTCACAGAGCCTGGAGAGCGCGCCGTGGATATAGATCGGCCGCTCATAACCACGCTCGCGCAGCAGCGCGATGACGCGCTGCGCCTTGCCGAGGGCATAGGCGCCGACGAGATGCGCGCGCTCGGGGAACTGCTCGGTCGAGCGGATCAGCCGGTCGATCTCAACCTCCGGCTCCGGGTGGCGGAAGACCGGCAGGGCGAAGGTCGCCTCGGTGATGAAGACGTCGCAGGCGACCGCCTCGAAGCGCGCGCAGGTCGGATCGGCGCTGGTCTTGTAGTCGCCCGAAGCGACGATCCTGAAGCCGTCCTTCTCGACCGCGATCTGCGCCGAGCCGAGCACATGGCCGGCCGGATAAAAGCGCACCGAGACGCCATCGATCACGACCGTCTCGCCGAAACGCGCCTCCTGCGTCGCACCGGCGAAGCCCTCGCCGTAGCGCAACGCCATGATGTCGAGCGTCTCGCGCGTCGCCATGACGTGGCCGTGGCCGGCGCGGGCGTGGTCGGCATGGCCATGGGTGATCAGCGCGCGGGCGACCGGGCGCACCGGATCGATGTGGAACCTGCCGGGCGGGCAGTAGAGGCCTTCGGGGCGCGGGCAGAGAAGCTCTTCGGGACGCATCGTCCGCCATAGATAAGCCGCAGGACCGGGCGCGGAAAGGCAGGGCGGTCCTTTCCGCTTCCGCGCGCCCGGTATGGGGCGAGCAACGGGCAGGAAAATCGGCTTGCGCTTTCCGCCGCCGCGCCTATATCGGCGCGGTTCTCATCCGGGGCCGGCGGTCCATGATCCAGACATTCCTCTCTTCCGGCGAACTGATCGCCGATCGGCGGGCCGACTACGCGCGCGGGCTGGCCGAGGCGCGGGCCTTTGCGGACGCGGCGGAGGTCATGGCGCAGGCGCTCGAACTTGCGCCCTCCTGGGCGGCCGGCTGGTTCAGGCTCGGCACCTATCTGGAGGCGGCGGGCCAGGCGGAAGCGGCAAGCGAGGCCTATCGGACCGTGCTGCGGCTCACCGACCGGGACATCTTCGGCGCCGGCCTGAAGATAGCGATGCTCGGCCAAGCCGGCGAGCCCCGGGTTGCGCCGGCCGCCTTTGTCGAGCGGCTCTTCGACGACTACGCCGGCCGCTTCGACACGTCGCTGCTGCAGAAGCTCGGCTATTCGGTGCCCGAACGGCTCGCGGCCCTGATCGGGGAGGCGCGGCCGGACGCGGGCTTCGCCCATGCCGTCGACCTCGGCTGCGGCACCGGTCTGATGGGCGAGCGGCTGCGCGCCCGGGTCTCCTATCTCGAAGGCTACGACCTTTCCCGCGGCATGCTCGAGCGGGCGCGCGCCAAGCAGATCTACGACCATCTCGACCGCATCGACCTGTCGCTCGCGCCGGACCCGTCGCGGCTGCCGCTGTCGGGCGCAGCCCCGGCCGATCTGGTGACGGCGGCGGATGTGATGATCTATCTCGGCGCGCTCGACAGCGTCTTCGCCACCGCCGCGATGATCCTCGCCGGCGGCGGCCTCTTCGCCTTCTCCGTCGAGCGCAACGCGGAGGCCGGCGAATGGCGGCTCCAGCCGACCCTGCGCTACGCCCATGGCGAAGCCTATATCCGCCGCATCGCCGAAAGCCACGGATTCGCAGTTCACACTCTCGTCCCGGCGCCGATCCGCAGCGAGGGGCCGGAGACGATCGCGGGGCTGCTCGCCGTGGCGGAACGGCAGACGCCGCCGAAGGAAGCTTCCGTCGATGCCGGGGCCGTGGACGAGGCGGTTGCCGATCCGCGTCCCAGGCTCCATTAATTCGAAGACGTCTGCGGGCGACCGGGAACACCGCGAGCGCCGAAGCATTCGGCTGCTTTCCATGACCCTTTGAAAGGAGGGAGCCATGGCAGAGCAGATCCCCCTCGACCCCGCCGGCCGCGCCGACGACCCCGAGCGCGATGCCGCGCGCGACGACAAGACCCACGAGATCGCGCACGACCTCGCCTACCGCCGGCTCGGCATCGTCAATGCCGTCTTCTACGGCCGGGCGAATGCCGGCGACCGCGGCTGGGTGCTGATCGACACCGGTGTCATCGGCACGACCGGCCTGATCACCGATGCCGCCGCCGCACGCTTCGGCGAGGGTGCCCGACCCGCGGCGATCGTCATGACGCATGGTCATTTCGACCACATCGGCGGCCTCGAAGAGCTGTCGGAGCGCTGGGAGGCGCCGGTCTACGCGCATGCGCTGGAGCGGCCCTACCTCGACGGCAGCGCCTCCTACCCGCCGGCCGATCCCTCCGTCGGCGGCGGCCTGATGGCGCGGCTCGCGTCGCTCTATCCGCGCGGGCCGGTCAATGTCGGCGCGCGTCTGCACGAGCTTCCGGCCGACGGCAGCGTTCCGGAGATGCCGGGCTGGCGTTGGCTGCATACGCCGGGGCACACGCCCGGACACGTCTCATTCTGGCGCGAGGCCGACCGGACGATCATCGCCGGCGACGCCTTCATCACGACACGCCAGGAATCGGCCTATGCCGTCGCCGTGCAGAAGCCCGAGATGCACGGGCCGCCGATGTACTACACGACGAACTGGGAGAAGGCCCGCGGCTCCGTCGAGACGCTCGCCGCGCTCGAACCGGAGCGGGTCGTCACCGGCCACGGTCCAGCGATGCAAGGAACGGGGATGCGCGCAGCGCTCCACCAACTCGCCCGCGAGTTTGACCACATTGCCGTGCCGGAAAAGGGCCGCTACGTCGACAACCCGGCCGAAGTGAAGGCGGGCAGCGAATACCGCAAGCCCTGACGCGGCGGGAGAGTTGCCCGCTCCCCTTGGAGGCCGCAGCGACAGCGCCTAATTCTGTCGTCGTGAAACATGAACCCGTCGCTCCCGATCCGGCCGCCGCGCTGACGCTGCCCGAGCCCTTCCTCGCGTGGTTTTCCGGGCGCGGCTGGCGGCCGCGAGCGCATCAGCTAGAACTGCTCGCCAAGGCGGAAGCCGGGCTTTCGACGCTGCTGATCGCGCCGACCGGGGCCGGCAAGACGCTCGCCGGCTTCCTGCCCTCGCTCATCGACCTGGCGCGGCGCGGCAAGCGCAAGCCGGGGTCGGCCTTCGTCGGCATCCACACGCTCTACATCTCGCCGCTCAAGGCGCTCGCCGTTGATATCGAGCGCAATCTCGGCCGGCCGGTCGAGGAGATGGGCCTGCCGATCCGGATCGAGACGCGCACCGGCGACACGCCGCAGGTCAAGCGCCAGCGCCAGCGCATCGATCCGCCGGACATCCTGCTGACGACGCCGGAGCAGGTGGCGCTGTTGCTTGCAAACCCCGAAGCCGAGCGGCTGTTCAAGGACCTGCGCATCATCGTCTTCGACGAGCTGCATTCGCTGGTGACCTCGAAGCGCGGTCACCTGCTGTCGCTCGGGCTCGCGCGGCTGAGGCGGCTTGCGCCGGGCCTCAGGACCATCGGCCTGTCGGCGACCGTCGCGGAGCCCGAAGAGCTGCAGGCCTGGCTTGTGCCGCAGGCGGCTGGCGAGGAGCAGCTTTCCGAGCGGATCGTCGTCGAGGGTGGGGCCAAGCCGCAGATCACGATCCTCTCCTCCGAGGAGCGTGTCCCCTGGTCCGGCCATTCGGCGACCTATGCTGTTCCAGAAGTCTACGACGCGATCCGCCGGCACAGGACGACGCTGATCTTCGTCAACACCCGCAGCCAGGCCGAGCGGCTGTTCCAGGAGCTCTGGCAGGCGAACGAGGAGAACCTGCCGATCGCGCTGCATCACGGCTCGCTGGACGTGGCGCAACGGCGCAAGGTCGAGGCGGCGATGGCGGAGAACCGGCTGAAGGCGGTCGTCGCGACCTCGACCCTCGATCTCGGCATCGACTGGGGCGACGTCGATCTCGTCATCCATGTCGGCGCACCGAAGGGGGCGAGCCGGCTTGCCCAGCGGATCGGCCGCGCCAACCACCGCATGGACGAGCCGAGCCGCGCGCTCCTCGTGCCGGCAAACCGGTTCGAAGTCATGGAATGCCAGGCGGCGCTCGACGCCAACTATCTCGGCGCACAGGACACGCCGCCGATCGGCGACGGCGCGCTCGACGTGCTCGCCCAGCATGTCCTCGGCATGGCCTGCGCGGCGCCGTTTTCCGCCGACGACCTCTATGCGGAGGTGCTGACGGCCAAGCCCTACCGGCGGCTCGACCGCGCGACCTTCGACCGGATCGTCGAATTCGTCGCGACCGGCGGCTATGCGCTTCGCACCTACGAGCGCTACGCCCGCATCCGGCAGCGCAAGGACGGGCTCTGGCGGGTCTCAAACCCGCGCATCGCGCAGCAGTACCGGCTGAACGTCGGCACGATCGTCGAGGCGCCGATGCTGAACGTGCGGCTGACAAAACGCTCGGGCAGCGGCACGGCCGTGCGCGGCGGCCCGGTTCTCGGTCAGGTCGAGGAATATTTCCTCGAGACGATGGTGCCGGGCGATACCTTCATGTTCGCGGGCCGCGTGCTCCGCTTCGAGGGCATCCGCGAAAACGAGTGCATCGCCTCGAAGACCTTCAGCACCGATCCCAAGATCCCCGCCTATGCCGGCGGCAAGTTCCCGCTCTCGACCTATCTCGCCGCCCAGGTGCGCGCGATGCTCGCCGATCCAAACCGCTGGACGGCGCTGCCCGACCAGGTCTCCGACTGGCTGCGACTGCAGCGCGACAAGTCGGTGCTCCCCGCCGGCGACGAACTCCTGATCGAGACGTTCCCGCGCGGCAACCGGCACTACATGGTGATCTACGCCTTCGAGGGGCGGCTCGCGCACCAGACGCTCGGCATGCTGCTCACCCGCCGGCTCGACCGGGCCAAGGCCCACCCGCTCGGCTTCGTCGCGACCGACTACGCGCTGATGATCTGGGGCATCGCCGACATGGGGGCGCTCTTCTCGTCAGGCCGCCTCTCGCTCGCCGAACTCTTCGACGAGGACATGCTCGGCGACGACCTCGATGCATGGCTCGCCGAATCCTGGCTGCTCAAGCGTACGTTCCGCACCTGTGCGGTCATCTCCGGCCTGATCGAGCGGCGCCATCCGGGGCAGGAGAAGACCGGCCGGCAGGTCACCGTCTCGGCCGATCTTATTTACGACGTCCTTCGCAGCCATGAGCCGGACCACATCCTGCTGCAGGCGACGCGCGCCGATGCGGCGGCCGGGCTTCTCGACGTGCGCCGGCTCGGCGATATGCTGAAGCGCATCCGGGGGCGAATCAGGCATAAGACGCTGGACGATATCTCGCCGCTCGCCGTTCCGATCATGCTGGAGATCGGCAAGGAGTCGGTGGTCGGCGAGGCGCAGGATGCGATTCTCGAGGAAGCGGCCGAGCACCTTGTCGCCGAGGTGCTCGGCGACCTCGCCTGAGCGAAGGAACGACATGAACCGGATGGCGGCGCTGAGGCAGCTCGGACACGCCGAGCCCGTGACCGCGGAGATCGCGATCGCCGGCGTCGAGGCCGTCTGCGATCCCCTCGGTGTGCTCTACCTGCCGTCGGAACGGCTGATGGTCGTCTCCGACCTGCATCTCGAGAAGGGCTCGGCTTTCGCGCGGCGGGGCATGATGCTGCCGCCCTACGACACGCAGGCGACGCTGGCGCTGCTCGAGGCGGTGGTCGCGCGCTACCGCCCGGCGACGGTGATCTCGCTCGGCGACAGCTTCCACGACGCCCTTGGCGCTGCGCACATGCCAGGCCTCTTCCGCGACCACGTGCGCCGCCTCGGCGAGGGCCGCGACTGGATCTGGATTTCCGGCAACCACGACCCGCACGCGCCCTCCGGCCTGCCGGGAACGGCCGCGGACGCCGTATTCGTCGCCGGCCTGACCTTCCGCCACGAGCCCGCAAGAGCCGCCGAAGGCGAGATCGCCGGCCATCTGCATCCGGCCGCACGCGTCATCCGGCGCGGCAAGGCGGTGCGGCGCGCCTGCTTCGCCTGCGACGGGACGCGGCTTGTCATGCCGGCTTTCGGCGTGCTCGCAGGCGGCCTCGACCTCGGCCATCCGGCGATGCGCGGCCTCTTCGACCTGGACCGGCTCTCCGCGCACATCCTCGGCCGCGACCGCGTCTATACGGTGCCGCACGCGCGGCTGCGCGGCTGACGGGACGGAGCCTGCTCAGCTCTTCTTGTCGTCCTTGCCGGCGTGCTTGGCGTTGAGCGCGAGCAGCTCCTTGATCAGCGCGTCCGTGATCTCGCCCGTCGGCTGCTGGCCGACCGATTTCTGGAAGGCCTTGATCGCGCTCTTTGTCTTCGCGCCCATGATGCCGTCCGGCTTGCCCGCGTCGAAGCCGTTGTTGTCGAGGATCGCCTGGATGTTGCGGACCGCCTTCGACATGTCGATCGACGAGGTCTTGGTATCGGTGCCGGCCCATTCCGGCGGAACCGGAACGCTGTTGGCCGCTGGATCGAGCGGCAGCGGCTTCCAGGCCTTGACCGCCGTCTTCATCGCGGCGAGCTCGCCCGGCTTCAGGGCCTCGGCCACCTGATCGCGCTTCTCCGCGGCATCCTTGTCGCCGTCGGCGGCGGCAATCGCGAACCACTTGTAGGACTGGGCGAGATCGCGGGGGACGCCGTTGCCTTGCGCATAGAGGATCGCGAGGTTGAACTGGCTGTCCTTGACGCCGTGGTCGGCGGCCTGGCGGAACCATTTCGCGGCTGCGGCGAAATCTCCGCCCTCACCCGTGCCCATGGCATAGAGGACGGCGAGATTGTGCATGGCGCTGGCGTTGCCCTGGCCGGCAGCCTTCAGGTACCAGGCCTTGGCGACCGCGACGTCGCGGTCGACCCCTGTTCCCTTCTCGTAGAAGTTGGCGAGGCGGTACTCGGCCGGCGCCAGCCTCTGCTCGGCGGCCGCCCTGTACCAGGTCGCGGCGGTGGACAGGTCGGTGTCGACGCCGCGGCCGTCATTGTAGCGCGAGCCGATCTCGAAGAGTGCCGCCGGCTCGCCTTTCCCGGCCGCCTTGCGCAGCGAGTCCGGGCCGATCTCGGCGGGAACGGCCGGGAGCGCCATGGCGGCCGTGTCGATGGCCGCGGCCGGCTTCGCGTCGGAGGTCGCCGGGCTTTCCGCGGGCTGCGCTGCACTGCCGGCGATCGATGCCGTCACCGAATTCGACGAGGAACCGCCGGCCGCAGCGGTTGCGGGCGGGGTCGCAGAGGTGTCCGAGGCCTTGGCCGGCTGATCGGCCGCGGCTTCTGCCGTCCTGGCCGGCAGGGCCGGCAGGCCGCCGCCCGCCTTCGCCGGCTCATCGGCCCCCGTCGCCGCCTTCGAGGCTTGCGCCGCGGGTCCGGCCGTCGCGCCCGCCGGCTCCTTCGGATCGATCGCCTTGACCTGGGGAAGGGGCGCCGCCGGATGCGCGCCCGCGGCCGCCGGCGTCTCGGTCTTCGCGGCCGGCGACACGGCGACGGAAGCCTTCTGCCCGGCGGGATGGGGCAGGGAGCGGGAGGCGACGGCGGGCAGGCGCGGCGAGCGCCAGGCCGAGACGAGCGGCCAGGACATCAGGACCACGAGGACGGCGCCGACCGCGATCAGGATCGGACGACGGCGCTGCTTCAGGATGTCGACAAGGCCGCGGGCCTTGCGGCCGGGCTTGCCGCTGCCGAGCGTTTCGGCCTCGGCGGCGGCGGCCTGCGCGGCGCGGCGCGCGGCGGCGATGAACTGCGCCTGCTCGATCTCGGCGCTCGTCTTCTCGCGTGTCTCGAGACGCTGGGCCTCGCGAACCTTCTGGACGATGCGGCTGATATCCGGCGAGCCGGAGCCGGGCTCGAGCGGCTCGTTCGCCGACACGGCATCGAGGGTGTCGGACGGATCGATCGACGGCGCGGTGCCGAGATCGGCGCGTGCGGCGGCCGCCTCGTCCTCCGTCACCGGATCGTCGCGCTGTGGCCTCATGCGACGGCTGAGGCCGGCGAGGAAGCCGGAGCGCGACACGCCCGTCTCGCCTTCCGTCCTGTCGTCGGCGCTCATCGCGAAGACGACCGCGCCCGCGGCCGCTTCCGCCGGTGTCACCGCAGGGGCACGGCCGCCAGCTTCCAGCGCAGCTTTCGCCGTTGCCGCCTCGGGCGCGGCCACCTCGACCTCGCCATCGCTGTCGTCCTCGTCGGGCGCGGTCGCGCCGCGACGCGCATCGAGCCGCTCCAGGCGTTCGGCGATCTTCAGCAGCGTGTCGTGCACGGCATCGAAGGCGCGGGCGCTGCGCTGTTCGCTTCGCTGGCTCGCCGCCTCGAGTGCGCGCAGGTCTTCCGCAAGCTCGGCGATGACACCGAGATCGGCGGCCTCGACGCCGCCTCCAACCGCGCTGCCGCGGCCATAAGCCTCGACGACGGCCTCGGCGGCGTGGCGCGCCGCCTCGATGACGAACTCGTCGTTGGTGGACAGATGTTCCTCGATCGCCGCAAGACGCGGCTCCAGCGCCTCGGCCGCCTCACCGCCTGCCGGCGCGCGCATCATCAACTCGGCAAGATGGGCGATCTGCGCCTCGAGCGCATGCAGCGCCGCGTCACCTTCCGGCGCCAGGCTCTGCGCCTTCTCCAGATGCCGGACGATCTCGGCGAGCCGCGCCTCGATCGCGCCGGCCTCCTGACCGGCGAGGCCTTCGACGTCGCGGCCCGCCAGGGCGTCGAAGCGCTCGGCAGCCTGTGCCTCGACGCGCTCCGTTGCGGCGGCCACCGCGTCGAGCTTGCGGGCGAGCTGGTCGAGGCGGTCCGCGAGCATGCCGCTCGTCGTGCCTTCGCCGAGCGCGTCGATGCGGCTTGAAAGCTCCACGAGGTGCTCGACGATGGCGTCCGTGTCCTGCCGGCCGAGATGCGCGGCGAGCCCATCGAGCCGTTCGCCGAGGCGCTCGACGCTCGCCGCGCTCGCAAGCTGGTCGAGCTGGCCCGTCAGCGCCTCGATGCGCAACGCCAGCTCGGCGGCGATGTCGCGATCGAAGAGGTCGTCGATCTGGCGCGACAGGCCTTCGACGCGCGTTTCGAGCCGCTGGAGGATCTCGTCGTCGGGCGTGCGGTCGGCCTTGGCGCCGACGGAAACGATCGCGCGGCTTATCTCGTCGAGGCGTTCGGCGAGCTCGCCGAAGCGCTGCTCGATCAGGGTCTCGTCGAGGCGGCCCTGCCGCGCGAGCGTCTCCACGGCGGTTGCGACAATGGTGAGCTGCTCCTCGAGCTCCGCCGCCGGCTCGCTGCGGGGCAGGCTGCGGACGGCCTCCTGCAGGAGCTCGAGGCGCTCGACCATCTCGCCGATCGCGTCGCGAAGGGCAGCCGGATCGAACTGCGAAAAGGATTCCCCGAGCGCCTGCCACCGCTCGTCGAGCGCGGCGACCGACGATTCGCGCGCGAGCCCCTCGATCATCTGGCGCAGGCCGGCGAAATCGCTGCGCAGGTCGACCGCATCGCCCGGCACGGCACGCTCGCTCAGATGCTGGATGCAGTCGGCGAGCCGCATCAGGTCCGAACGCAGCGCCGCCGGGAGCGGCTCGGCCGCCGCGGCGGCGCCGAGCCCGCGAATCTCGTCGCGCAGCGCCTGCAGCTCGCGGGCGAATCCTTCGCCGAGGTCGCGGCGCAGCTCGCCGCGGATTTCGACGAGCGCATCCGCGATCTCCTTCAGGCTCGTCTCCGAGACGGGTGCCGCCCTGTCGTCGCGGGGAGCCGGACGCGCCTGGCGACGCGCGTCGAGCCGGGCCTGCAGGTTGATGCGCTCGCGCTCCAGCAGCTTCTGGCGCCGGACGATCTCGCCGCCGTCGCCATAGATCTCATCGGCGTCGTCGGCGGCGACAGCGTCACTGTGGGCGAAACCGGAATGGCGCGACATCAGGCCTTCGATACGCGCTTCGAGGCCTTCGATCGTGCGGCTCAGGGCGTCGAAGGACGACTGCTGCCCGAGCGGCCGCCTGATGCTTGAAGGTGATCCGGTCATTGTCGTTCCGCCTCGAAATTGCGGCCCCAAGGGCCCGCTCCCCAGCCTGTCGGCTTCACGCGCGGGCCGGACTCAATTCCGGTGCCGAGACGAGAGGCTATCCGAGAAGTACGCACTTTTGCAGTTCAGGGTTTGCTCTGCTGCGCACCATCGGCGGAATATGGTAAATGGCCGGTTAATCGATGGCGATATTCGTATCATTGCGGCCGGCTGGCGGCCGCTGCGGCCTTCGCCGGAGCGTCCGCGGGCCCCGCCTCCATCTGCGCGCGACCCTGCCGAATATTGACGTTTACGCAAACGTCAATATTTCATAGGACTCTCCTGGCCATCACCCGGCTCCGTCTTCTTCGCAGGATCACCCGAGAGGTTCACGATGCCCATTTACAAGGCTCCGATCAAGGACACGCTCTTCGTGCTCTCGGACGTCCTCGGCTACGAGCGCTACAACAACCTGCCGGGGTTCGCCGATGCGACGCCGGACGTCGTCGAGGCGATCCTGACGGAAGGCGCACGGCTTGCCGAGGAGGTTCTGGCGCCGCTGAACCGTGTCGGCGACAAAGAGGGCTGCCGGCGGCACGAGGACGGATCGGTGACGACACCGGAAGGTTTCGCCGAAGCCTATGACGACTACCGCAAGGGCGGCTGGCTCGGACTTGCGGCCGAGACGGAATTCGGCGGCCAAGGCCTGCCCTACGCGCTGCACACCGCGGTCGGCGAATACATGTCTGCGGCGAACATGGCGCTGATGATGTATCCGGGCCTGACGCAGGGCGCCATCGCCGCGCTGCAGGCCCATGGCAGCGAGGAGCAGAAGGCGGCCTATCTGCCGAAGCTCGTGGCAGGTACCTGGTCGGGCACGATGAACCTCACCGAGCCGCATTGCGGCAGCGACCTCGGCCTGCTTCGCACGAAGGCGGTGCCCGCCGGCGACGGCAGCTACCGCATCTCCGGGCAGAAGATCTTCATCTCCGCCGGCGAGCACGACCTGACGGAAAACATCGTCCATCTCGTGCTTGCCCGCATCGAGGGCGCGCCGGACGGCACGAAGGGCATCTCGATGTTCATCGTGCCGAAGTTCCTGGTCGGCCGGGACGGGGCGCCCGGCGCCCGCAACGGCGTCACCTGCGGGGCGATCGAGGAGAAGATGGGCATCCACGGCAACGCCACCTGCGACATGAACTATGACGGGGCGATTGGCACGCTCATCGGCGAGGAGAACCGCGGGCTTGCCGCGATGTTCACGATGATGAACGAGGCGCGGCTCGCCGTCGGCCTCCAAGGGCTGGCGCTTTCGGAAGTCGCCTACCAGAATGCAGCCGCCTACGCGCGCGAGCGGCTCCAGGGCCGCAGCCTCTCCGGCAGCGCGAACGGCAACGGCAAGGCCGAGCCGATCATCGTCCACCCCGACGTGCGCCGCGCGCTGATGACGCTGCGCGCCCGCAACGAGGCGGGCCGCCCGCTCGTCATCCCCACCGCGCGCGCGGCAGACCTCGCCCACCCGTCGACCCATGCGACGGAGAG
>JBQCEN010000197.1:0-3109 GCA_051960215.1 Pararhizobium sp. | reverse complement strand
CCGAGACGATTTTCGAGAACCGCTTCATGCACGTGCAGGAACTCGCCCGCCTTGGCGCCCGCATCTCGCTGTCCGGCCAGACGGCGACGGTCGAGGGCGTGGAGCGGCTGAAGGGCGCGCCGGTCATGGCGACGGATCTCCGCGCCTCCGTGTCGCTGGTGATCGCCGGCCTCGTCGCCGAGGGCGAGACGGTCGTCAACCGCGTCTATCATCTTGACCGCGGCTTCGAGCGGCTCGAGGAGAAGCTGAGGCGTTGCGGCGCCGAGGTGGAGCGGCTCAGCGCCTGACGCCGTCGCGGCTTCCCGTTGCGCCGCCGATTGCAGGCGCGACCCTCCGCCCCTATCTCCATGGCGGGGCAGGTTCTGAACGGACGAAGGGAAGCCATGGCGGTCTCGGAGCAACTCAAGCTGGTCGGCCTCGACGAGGCGGATCTCGCGGTGATTTCCGCGCACATGCAGGACGCCGTCATCCGCGTCGGCGACATCGACTTCTCGCCGGCGCGGCGCCAGTTCGTGGTCGCCGCCAACCGCTTCGTCTGGGAAGACGCGCTCGGCAAGCGGCAGAAGAGCTTCGAGCGGCGCCGCGCGGTCCTGCATTTCGATTGCGTCGTCGCCGTGCGCACCCTCGGCATCGACCGCCGCCGCCCTGCTGCCGTCCTCTCGCTGCTAGCGATCGAATACGAGCCGGGAGCGGCCGCGCCCGCGGGCGAGATCGAGCTGGTCTTCGCCGGCGATGCCTCGATCGTGCTCACCGTCGAATGCATCGAGATGCAACTCGCGGACCAGGGCGGCGCCTGGGAGACGCGCTTCCGACCGAAGCACCCCTTGTCCGACTGACCGGCCGACCTGCTCATTCCAATTGCGGCGCAGGCGCTCTAAAGAGTGCAGAGATGCACTTATGTGCACCGCACTGGAACGCCACGAGGAGTACGCCTTGGCCATCAGGCTCGACCACAGCCACCCCGACTTCGAGCGCGACTTCGCAAGGTTCCTGACGACGAAGCGGGAAGTCTCCGAGGACGTCGCGGCAACCGTCGCCGCGATCATCGACGATGTCCGCAAGCGAGGCGACGCCGCTCTTCATGACTACACGCTGCGCTTCGACGGTCTCGACCTCAAGGAAACGGGCATTGCCGTCGACGAGGCAGAGATCGAGGCCGCCTTCGGGGCGGTGGAGCCTGAGGCGATCGCCGCCCTGAAGCTCGCGGCCGAGCGGATCGAGCGCCACCATGCGCGCCAGCGCCCGAAGGACGATCTCTACGAGGACGCGCTCGGCGTCGGCCTCGGCGGCCGGTGGACCGCGATCGAGGCGGTCGGCCTCTATGTGCCCGGCGGCACCGCGGCCTATCCGAGCTCCGTGCTGATGAACGCGCTGCCGGCGAAGGTCGCCGGCGTCGAGCGCATCGTCATGGTGGTCCCGGCGCAGGCAGGCCGGCTCAATCCCGCCGTGCTTGCCGCCGCGCGCATCGCCGGCGTCGGCGAGATTTATCGCATCGGCGGCGCACAGGCCGTCGCGGCGCTCGCCTACGGCACGGAGACGATCGCGCCGGTGGCGAAAATCGTCGGTCCGGGCAACGCCTATGTCGCGGCCGCCAAGCGCCAGGTCTTCGGCACGGTCGGCATCGACATGATCGCGGGCCCCTCGGAAGTCCTCGTCATTGCCGACGCGGACAACGATCCCGGCTGGATCGCCGCCGACCTGCTCGCCCAGGCCGAGCATGACGCCGGCGCGCAGTCGATCCTCGTCACGGACAATGCCGCCTTCGCCGATCGCGTCGCGCAGGCCGTCGAGAACCAGCTCAAGACGCTGCCGCGCGCCGGAACCGCCGCCGCAAGCTGGCGCGACTTCGGAGCGATCATCCTCGTCCCGGATTTTCAGGCGGCCGTGCCGCTTGCGAACCGGATCGCCGCCGAGCACCTCGAGCTTGCGCTCGATGGGGCGGACGACCTGCTTTCGAAGATCCGCAATGCCGGCGCGATCTTCGTCGGCCGCCACACGCCGGAAGTGATCGGCGACTATGTCGCTGGCTCCAACCATGTCCTGCCGACGGCGCGCTCGGCGCGCTTCTCCTCGGGCCTCACCGTGCTCGACTACATGAAGCGGACGTCGATCCTGCGCCTCGGGCCGGATCAGTTGCGCGCGCTCGGGCCGGCGGCGATCACGCTCGCCCGTTCCGAGGGGCTCGACGCGCACGCCCGTTCCGTCGCGATCCGCCTCAACATGTAGGAGACGTGATGACCGCGTCCGGCTGCTTCCGCCTGAGCGACATCGAGCTCGACGCGAGCATCGGCCGGTCGACGCCGGACGTCGAGCACGAGCGGGCGGTCGCGATCTTCGACCTGATCGAGGACAACACCTTCGAGCCGGTCGGCCACGCCGGCGGGCCGTACCGTCTGAGGCTGTCGCTGGTCGATTCCAGGCTCGTCTTCTCCGTTGCGACCGAAGGCGGCGAGGAGGTTGCGACCCACATCCTGTCGCTGACGCCGTTCCGGCGGATCGTGAAGGACTACTTCATGATCTGCGAGAGCTATTACGAGGCGATCCGGCTTGCGAGCCCGAGCCAGATCGAGGCGATCGACATGGGCCGGCGCGGCATCCACAACGAGGGCTCGCAGACGCTGATGGACCGCCTTTCCGGCAAGATCCGCGTCGATTTCGACACGGCGCGCCGGCTCTTCACGCTGGTCTGCGTGCTGCATTGGCGCGGATAGGGCGATGAGCGGCGCGGCCGGCCCGGCGCCGGCGGGCATTCCGGCCTCGATCCTCTTCCTCTGCGGCATGAACGCGATCCGCTCGCCGATGGCCGAGGCGCTCGCCCGCAACGTGCTGCCGCGCGCGACCTACGTCGCCTCGGCCGGCATCCGGGCAGGCGAACGCGATCCCTTCGTCGATGCGGTGCTTCAGGAGGTCGGCCTTGCCCTGAAGCGCAGCCACCCGCAGACGCTCGACCAACTCGAGGACGACTATTTCGACCTGATCGTGACGCTTGCGCCGGAGGCCCACCACAGGGCGCTGGAGATGACGCGCTCGATGGCGATCGATGTCGAATACTGGCCGACCGCGGACCCCACGACGGCGGTGGGTACGCGCGAGCAGATCCTTTCGGCCT
>JBQCEN010000196.1:0-12717 GCA_051960215.1 Pararhizobium sp. | reverse complement strand
GGTCGGCGATGGCCTGCTCGATCGTCTTGATCGCGACCGGCTGGTTCTCGAGGTTGAGCGTGCAGGCTTCCTCGCAGGGCGCGGGGCAGATGCGGCCCGTGAACTCGGGGAAGTTGTTCGTCGAGTGCAGGTTGCGGATCGCCTCTTCCCAGTTGTCGGAATAGACGAGGTCGTTCCAGTCCGGGATCTGGTTGTGCACCGGACAGCCCGTCGGTCCGTGGCAATAGGGAATGCCGCAGTCCATGCAGCGCGCCGCCTGCTTGCGGACCTCGTGATCCGACATCGGAATGGTGAATTCCTTGAAGTGCCGGATGCGGTCCGACGCCGGCTGGTACTTCGCCGTCTGCCGGTCGATCTCCAGGAAGCCTGTAACCTTGCCCATACTCGTCTCTTCGCCTACGCCGCGCCTTCCGGCCGCAGCCAGTTTTCAAATTTCAGTCCTGGTACGCGCGAAAACTGCCGGTCGTTGTCCGTCACCAGCGTCGTTTCCAGCGCCAGCGCGTGCGCAGCGATCAGCATGTCGTTCTGCCCGATCGGCTGCCCAGCCTTCTCCAGATGCGCCCGCAGCTCCGCATACCGTAAATCGGCGGGCTTATCCCATGCCACGACCGTAAAATCCGCCAACGCCTCCTCGACCATACGGCCGATGCGCTTCGAGCCGCTCTTGGCCACCCCGTAGCGAAGCTCCGCCGCAACGATGATGCTTAGCCCGACATCAGCCGAATCAAGCGCACTGATACGTTCCGCGGCCTTCCCCGCGGGCATCTTCATCAGATGAGACACGATGTTCGTGTCCAGGAGGTACTTCATTCCGGCAAGCCGAGATCAACAGGATCGGGCGGAAAATCGTCGATCTCTGGAAAATCGTCGTCCAACGGCGGCTGCTGTCGCAACCACGCGATGAACTCTGCCGGCGTCCGCCGCTTGCGCGCCGGCGCGATGGTCAAGGTCCCGACCTCCGATCTCGACACAACCACCTCGTCTCCCTCGAACTCCCATTCCTTCGGAATTCGCACGGCCTGGCTGCGGCCGTTGCGAAACAATCGAACGGTGCGGCGTTCTGCACCATGATCATGCGCGTTCATCGTCACCTCCACCTGTCATATGCCAAAGCATATGACTACGAGGATCATTCAGCAACAGTGATGCCTACTCCGCCGCCATCCCCATGCGCATCCGCTCCATCTCCTCCAGCGCCCGGCGGTATTCGACGGGCATCACCTTGCGGAACTTCGGCCGGTAGTCCGCCCAGTGCTCGATGATGTCCTTCGCCCGGGTCGAGCCGGTGTAGTGGCAGTGGTTGGTGATGAGCTGGAAGAGCCGCTCCTCGTCGTGACGCGTCATGTCGCCGGAGACGTCGACGCGGCCCTTGTGCATGAGGTCACCGCCGTGGTGGTGCAGCTTCTCCAGCATGTCGTCCTCTTCGGGCACTGGCTCGAGCTCGACCATCGCCATGTTGCAACGGCTCGTGAAGGTGCCGTCCTCGTCAAGCACGTAGGCGACGCCGCCCGACATGCCGGCGGCGAAGTTGCGTCCCGTCTCGCCGATGACCACGACGATGCCGCCGGTCATGTATTCGCAGCCGTGGTCGCCGACACCCTCGACGACCGCCACCGCGCCGGAGTTGCGCACGGCGAAGCGCTCGCCGGCGACGCCGCGGAAGTAGCACTCGCCCTCGACCGCGCCATAGAGCACGGTGTTGCCGACGATGATCGACCTCTCCGGCGGGATCAGGCTGCCTTCGGCCGGCCGCACGACGATGCGCCCGCCCGAGAGCCCCTTGCCGACATAGTCGTTGCCGTCTCCGATGAGCGTGAAGGAGACGCCGCGCGCGAGGAAGGCCCCGAAGGACTGCCCGGCCGTGCCCTTCAGGGTCACGGAGATCGTGTCCTCCTTCAGGCCCTTGTGGCCGTAGCGCTTGGCGACTTCGCCGGAGAGCATGGCGCCGACGGAGCGGTCGACATTGCGGATCGGCACCTCGATCGCCACCGGCTCCTTGCTCTCCAGCGCCGGTCCAGCTCTCTCGATGAGCTGCCGGTCGAGCACGTCGGCGATCGGGTGGTTCTGCCGCTCGGTGCGGTAGGTCGCGGCCTTCGGCGCCTCCGGCTTGTAGAACAGGCCGGTGAAGTCGAGGCCCTTGGCCTTCCAGTGGTCGATGAGCGCATCCTTGGCGAGGAGGTCGGACTGGCCGATGATCTCGTCGAGCTTGCGGTAGCCCATCTCGGCCAGCAGCTCGCGCACCTCCTCCGCGACGAAGAAGAAGTAGTTGATGACGTGCTCCGGCGCGCCCTTGAAGCGCTTCCTGAGCACCGGGTCCTGGGTCGCCACGCCGACCGGGCAGGTGTTCAGGTGGCACTTGCGCATCATCACGCAGCCGGCCGCGATCAGCGGCGCGGTCGAGAAGCCGAACTCGTCGGCCCCGAGCAGTGCGCCGATGATGACGTCGCGCCCGGTACGCAGCCCACCGTCGACCTGCAGGGCGACGCGCGAGCGGAGCTTGTTCAGCACCAGCGTCTGGTGCGTCTCGGCAAGGCCGACTTCCCACGGGCTGCCGGCGTGCTTCAGCGAGGTGAGCGGCGAAGCGCCCGTGCCGCCGTCGTAGCCGGAGATCGTGATGTGGTCGGCGCGCGCCTTGGCGACGCCCGCGGCGACCGTGCCGACGCCGACCTCGGAGACGAGCTTGACGGAGACGTCGCCAGCCGGATTGACGTTCTTCAGGTCGTAGATGAGCTGCGCCAGGTCCTCGATCGAATAGATGTCGTGGTGCGGCGGCGGCGAGATCAGCCCGACGCCCGGCGTCGAGTGGCGGACCTTGGCGATCGTCGCATCGACCTTGTGGCCGGGAAGCTGGCCGCCCTCGCCGGGCTTGGCCCCCTGGGCGACCTTGATCTGCATCATGTCGGAGTTGACGAGATATTCCGTCGTCACGCCGAAGCGGCCGGAGGCGACCTGCTTGATCGCCGAGCGTTCCGGGTTCGCCGCGCCGTTGAGCAGCGGCGTGAAGCGGTCGGCTTCCTCGCCGCCTTCGCCGGTGTTCGACTTGCCGCCGATGGCATTCATGGCGCGCGCGAGCGTCGTATGGGCTTCCCGCGAAATGGAGCCGAAGGACATCGCGCCCGTCGAGAACCGCTTGACGATATCGGCTGCCGGCTCGACCTCGTCGAGCGGCACAGGCCTGCGGGCGGCGGCCTCCGCCATCGTGATCGTGAACAGGCCGCGGATCGTGTTCAGCCGCTGCGCCTCGCCATTGATCATCGCCGCGAACTCGCGGTAGCGCTCCCGCGAATTGCCACGCACGGCATGCTGCAGCGTCGCCACCGCATCCGGCGTCCAGGCATGACTCTCGCCGCGCATGCGGTAGGCGTAGTCGCCGCCGATCGAAAGGGTCGTCGCAAGCACCGGATCGGCGCCGAAGGCCGCCATGTGCCGCTCGCAGGTCTCGCGCGCGATCTCGTCGAGGCCGACGCCCTCGATACGGGTCGCCGTGCCGGTGAAATACTGGTCGACGAAGGCCGAGGAGAGGCCGATCGCGTCGAAGATCTGTGCGCCACAATAGGACTGGTAGGTCGAGATGCCCATCTTGGACATCACCTTGAGGATGCCCTTGCCGATCGCCTTGATGTAGCGGCTGACGATCTCGGAAGCGTCGACCTCCGGCGGGAATTCGCCGCGCCGGTGCATGTTCAGAAGCGTATCGAAGGCGAGGTAGGGGTTGATCGCCTCGGCGCCATAGCCCGCCAGGCAGCAGAAATGGTGCACCTCGCGCGGCTCGCCGGTCTCCACGACGAGGCCGACCGAAGTCCTCAGGCCGCGCCGGATCAGGTGGTGATGGACGGCGGCCGTGGCGAGCAGCGCCGGCAGCGCGATCCGGTCCGGCCCGATCTGGCGGTCCGAGAGGATGATGATGTTGTAGCCGCCGTTGACGGCCTCCTCCGCCCGCTCGCAGAGCCGGTCGAGCGCCGCCGGCATGCCTTCCGCGCCCAATGTCGCATCGAAGGTGAAGTCGAGCGTCTTCGTGTCGAACCGGTCTTCGGTATGGCCGATCGAGCGGATCTTCTCGAGGTCGCCATTGGTCAGGATCGGCTGGCGCACCTCGAGGCGCTTCTTCTTCGCCGCGCCCTTGTGGTCGAGGATGTTCGGCCGTGGCCCGATGAACGAGACGAGGCTCATCACCAGCTCCTCGCGGATCGGATCGATCGGCGGGTTGGTGACCTGCGCGAAGTTCTGCTTGAAATAGGTGTAGATGAGCTTCGGCTTGGACGACATCGCCGAGATCGGCGTGTCGGTGCCCATCGAGCCGATCGCTTCCTGCCCGGTGGTCGCCATCGGCGCCATCAGGATCTTCGTGTCCTCGAGCGTGTAGCCGAAGGCCTGCTGGCGGTCGAGCAGCGAGACGTCGCGCCGGAGCGCCCGCGGCTCGACGGGCTTCAGCTCCTCGAGGATGAGCTGCGTGCGCTTCAGCCACTCGGTGTAGGGATGCTCGCCGGCAAGCTGCGACTTCACCTCGTCGTCGGAGATGATGCGGCCCTTCTCCATGTCGATGAGGAGCATGCGGCCGGGCTGCAGCCGCCACTTCTGGACGATCGTCTCCTCGGCGACCGGCAGCACGCCGGCCTCGGAGGCCATGATCACCCGATCGTCGTTGGTGACGACGTAGCGCGCCGGACGCAGGCCGTTGCGGTCGAGCGTCGCACCGATCTGCCGGCCGTCCGTGAAGGCGACGGCCGCCGGCCCATCCCACGGCTCCATCAGCGCCGCGTGATACTCGTAGAAGGCCTTGCGCGCCGGCGACATCAGCGCGTTGCCGGCCCAGGCCTCCGGGATCAGCATCATCATCGCATGGGCGAGCGGATAGCCGCCCTGGACGAGGAACTCGAGCGCGTTGTCGAAACAGGCCGTATCGGACTGGCCTTCGTAGGAGATCGGCCAGAGCTTCGGGATATCCTCGCCGAAGAGCGGCGAGGAGACCGACGCCTGGCGCGCCGCCATCCAGTTGACGTTGCCGCGCAGCGTGTTGATCTCGCCGTTATGCGCCACCATCCGGTACGGATGCGCGAGCTTCCACGAGGGGAAGGTGTTGGTCGAGAAACGCTGGTGGACGAGGCAGACGGCCGATTCGAAGCGCTCGTCCAGCAGGTCCTTGTAATAGGCGCCGACCTGGAAGGCGAGGAACATGCCCTTGTAGACGATCGTCCGCGCCGACATCGAGACGACGTAGAAGCCGTTGTCGGCGCCCTTCGTCTCTTCGTAGATGCGGCCGGAGATCACCTTGCGGATGATGAAGAGCTTCCGCTCGTATTCATCGTCCGTCAGGATCGACGGGTCACGGCCGATGAAGACCTGCCGGTGATAGGGCTCGGTGCCCGCGACGTCGTCGGCCTTCGACAGCGAGGAATTGTCGACGGGCACGTCGCGGAAGCCGATCAGCGTCTCGCCCTCCGCGGCGATCACCTCGGCGATGATCTTCTCGATATGGGCGCGCAGGCCGGCATCCTGCGGCATGAACAGATAGCCGACGGCGTAGTGGCCGGGCTCCGGCAGCGTGATCCCCTGCTCCGCCATCTCCTCGGCGAAGAAGCGATGCGGGATCTGGACGAGCACGCCCGCCCCGTCGCCCATCAGCGGATCGGCGCCGACGGCGCCGCGATGGGTGAGGTTCTCGAGCATCTTCAGGCCGTCGAGCACGATCTGGTGCGACTTGACGCCCTTCATCTGCGCGATGAAGCCGACGCCGCAGGCGTCGTGCTCGTTGCGCGGGTCGTAGAGGCCTTGCCGGGCCGGAAGACCGGGGCGCGACGTCAAGGGTTTGCGCGTCTCGTCCGCAGCCGGCAGAACGGAACCCTTCATCGATGCTGACGGCGTATGGTGCGTCATCGTCCCAGTCTCCTGTCTGCTGCCGTCGCGGCAGCCCGTTCATCCGCCTCGCAAAGCCGGCGAAGCTGAATTCTGATGCGGCTTGAGCGCGCGCCCGGTTCCCGGCAGGGTCGCGCCTGCCGCTGGCGCAGCGCCTCTGCCCGTGCTTCGAAATTCCGCGGGTCTCCGGCAAGACCGGAGCCTCGTCCAATCCGCCTCACCGATCATAAAGCAACCCTCCCCCGTGGCCGAGCCTCCGTTTGGCGCGGGGAAAATAGGACAGCATCCCTGTCCTATCTCTGCTTTCTTGCCAGAATCCTCAGGTCTCCGCAAGCGGCTCGGGACAGAATTATGAACTTCCGCGCCGCGATCTTGCGCGGAGGAGGTTCGAGGCGAAATTTTGTGGCGTCGGCTTCTTTCGGCGGGACGCGAAGTTTCGTGGCGGGCAAGTCCCCGGCTCCCGGCCTTGCCGCCTGCACCGCCGGGGGATATGCCGCTGTCTGGACCCCTCTTTCCCGTGTCCCCTGCCATGGCGCGGGACACGCTCTTCCTTCAGGATTGGCCTTCATGATCTTTGCTTCGGATAACTGGGCGGGCGCCCACCCCCGCATTTGCGAGGCGCTGACGCGGCATGCTGCCGGCTTCGCCTCCGCCTACGGCACCAGCGATCTCGATCGTCGCGTCGAGGAGCGGTTCAACGCGCTCTTCGAGCGCGAGGTCGCGGTCTTCTTCGTCGGCACGGGCACGGCCGCCAACTCGCTGGCGCTTGCGAGCGTCAACCGGCCGGGCGGCGTCAGCTTCTGCCATTCCGAGGCGCATGTGATCGAGGACGAGTGCGGCGCACCGGAGTTCTTCACCCACGGCGCGCGCCTCGTGCCCGTCGAAGGCGAGGCCGGCAAGATGAACCCGGAGGTCCTCGACGCCGAGATCGGCCGCTTCCCGCCGGGCTCGGTCCATTCCGGCCAGCCGATGGCCGTGACGCTGACCCAGGCGACTGAAGTCGGCACGATCTATGCCCCGGAGGAGATCGACGCGATCGCAGGCATCGCCACGGCGCACGGCGTGCCCCTCCACATGGATGGCGCGCGCTTCGCCAACGCCCTCGTCCACCTCGCGCTGACGCCGGCGGAGATGACCTGGAAGCGCGGCGTCGACATCGTTTCCTTCGGCGGGACGAAGAACGGCTGCTGGTGCGCCGAGGCGCTGGTCTTCCTCGACCCGGAGATGGCAAAGGACCTGCCCTTCATCCGCAAGCGCGCCGCCCAACTCTTCTCGAAGAGCCGCTTCATCGCCGCGCAGTTCGACGCCTATCTCGAAGGCGACCTCTGGCTCGACCTCGCCCGCCATTCGAATGCGATGGCCGACCGGCTGCGCGAAGGCCTGCCGGCTTCGGGCCGCGCCCGTCTCGGCTGGCAGACCGCGAGCAACGAGCTCTTCCCGATCATGAAGAAGGCCGACGTCGACAGGGTGCGCGCCAAGGGCGGCGTGGTGCTCGACTGGAACCCGCCCCGCGCCGTCCGCAAGACGATCGCGCCCGACGAGACGATGGTGCGCATGGTCACGAGCTTCGCGACGACGGAGGACGACGTCGACCGCTTCCTCGACCTGCTGCACTGAGGCCCTCGGCGGGCGAGGACCTCTCGCCGCCCATCATTCCTGTGCTCGTCACAGGAATCCACACCGTTCCGCCATCCGGGAAGGAACGCGCTCGACAGCGTCCCGAGCCGGCAGCGGAACGGAATGGATCCCCATTACAAGCACAGGGGTGACGGCGCGCGGGAGCGGATGCCCAAACGAAAAACGGCGCCGCAACGGGCGCCGTTTCCATTCCACGAGATCAAGGGGCGCGTTAGGCGGCCTGCGTCTCGATCTGCTTCGCCTCGTCCGCGACGTGACCGGAAATCGCGATCTTGCGCGGCTTCATGGTCTCCGGGATCTCGCGCACGAGATCGATATGCAGGAGGCCGTTCTTCAGCGAGGCACCTCGGACTTCGACGTGCTCGGCGAGCTGGAAGCGGCGCTCGAAGGCGCGCTTGGCGATGCCGCGGTAGAGCACTTCGGTCCCGCCCTCGGCCTCTTCGTCGGCCCGTTCGCCCTTGACCGTCAGCGTGTGCTCGCGCGCCTCGATCGAGAGTTCGTTCTCGCCGAAGCCGGCGACCGCCATGGTGATGCGATAGGCGTTCTCGCCTGTCCGCTCGATGTTATAGGGCGGATAGCTCTGCGCCTGCTCGGGCTGGGCCAGCGAGTCCAGCATGGTGAAGAGCCGGTCGAAGCCGACGGTGGAACGGTAAAGCGGAGAAAAGTCGACGTGACGCATGATGTCCTCCAATGAGAGCGACTGTTGCTGTTCGGCCGGAGTGCAAACCCCCAGAAACGGCGGGAAGCGGGCGGCCGGCAGGCCCGTCTTGGCGCCTGCAGGACCTAGGTGGGGATCGGTTCGCAGCCGTTCAAGGCCTCAAGGATACCCTCCACGACGGCGGGTTCTCGAGATGAACCGACAATGAACGGTGGGTTCGGCCAGCGTTCAGGGGAGAGGACTTAGGGTCGAACGTATCGAGGGAGAAATCCTTCGATGGACCGGAATGTAACGTCCCTTCCATTCCGGTTCACATGGTCGGAAGATCGCCATCAACGTCGGGGCTGGCGGGTGGTCTTCCGGCCTTTCTTTTTGACCGCGCGCCGCTCTGCGGCTATCCCTTTGCGGAAGCCGTTCCGGACCGATGATGGACGCCAGCCTCTACGCCCTCCCAGAGAATCCCATACCCGCCAACGCCTCCGTCGGCTTCTTCGAAGGCGCGGAAGGATGTCCGCTCCGCTATGCGATCTTCCGCACGGCGCTGCCGCTTGCGCGCGGCACGATCGTCCTCCTCCACGGCCGCAACGAGACGATCGAGAAGTATTTCGAGACGATCGCGGACCTGACCGCCCTCGGCTTCTGGGTCGCGACCTTCGACTGGCGCGGCCAGGGCGGCTCCGGCCGGCTGCTCAAGGACCCGCTGAAGGGCCACGTCGGCCGCTTCGCCCATTATGAAAAGGACCTCGAGCTCTTCCTCGAGCAGATCGTCCTGCCGGATACGCGCCTGCCCTTCTTCATCGTCGCCCATTCGACCGGCGGCCTGGTCGCGCTCTCAACCGCGCCGCGGCTCGGCAACCGCATCGAGCGCATGGTGCTGACGGCGCCCTTCGTCGAGCTCTCCGGCCAGGCGCTCGGCCGGCAGGCGATCGCGGTCCTGATGCGCTCCCTCTGCCTCGCCGGCCTCGGCCGGCTCGGCGTCGGCACCTACAAACACCCGGCGCCCTTCGCTGGAAACGGGCTCACCTCCGACGAGCGCCGGTTCGCGCGCAACAACGCCATCATCACGCAAGCGCCCGCCCTCGAACTCGGCCGGCCGACGGCCCGGTGGCTGACGGAATCCTTTGCCGCGATGCACCGCGTCAACGAGCAGGGCTTCCTCGAGACGATCCGCGTCCCGACGCTGATCCTCGCCGCCGGCCGCGATCCGATCGTGCCGCTCGCCGCGCTGGAGGCCATGGACCGGCGGTTCCGCGCCGGCCACCTCGCGCCGATCGACGGCGCCCGCCACGAGCTCTTCCAGGAACGCGATATCTACCGCGACCAGGTGATGGCAGCCATCGAGGCCTTCATTCCGGGATCGGATGCGCCGCTCGATCCGGCGCCCCGCGATCCACTCGCCGGCGAGCCGCTATCGGGGGCGTGAAACGCGAGAACACAAAAGGCATGGACCGTTTTCGCGATTCAAGGAACGCGGAACGATCTATGCGAGGATATCGAGCGCTGCGGCGTGCAGCGCGGGCGTCGCCGCCGCGACGATGTCGCCGCCCTTTTCCGGCCGTTCGCCCTTCCAGGTCGTGACGATGCCGCCTGCCCCTTCGATGATCGGGATCAGCGCGGCGATGTCGTAGGGCTTCAGGTCCGACTCGACGACGAGATCGACATGCCCCGCCGCGAGCATCGCGAAGGCGTAGCAGTCGCAGCCGTAGCGGGCGAGGTTGACGGCCTGCTCCAGTGCCCTGTAGCGGCCCTCGCCGGCGCCGCGGTGGAGGAAGGGCGAAGTGGTGAACAGCGTGGCGCGGGAAAGCCCGCCGCAATCGCGCGTCCGCAACTGTTCCTCCGCACCGTCTCGTCGGATGAAGGCCGCGTCGGGCGTGCCGAAGAAGCGTTCGCCGGTGAAGGGCTGGTCCATCATGCCGAGCACCGCCCGCCCGTCACGGTAGAGCCCGACGAGCGTGCCCCAGACCGGAAGGCCGGAGATGAAGGCCCGCGTTCCGTCTATCGGGTCGACGACCCAGACGAACGGGCTCTCCGAATCGGTGGTCCCGTGCTCTTCGCCGAGAACGCCATGGTCGGGGAAATGGTCGAGGATCAGCGTCCGGATCGCGCGCTCGGCCTCGCGGTCGGCCTCGGTGACCGGATCGAAGCCTTCACCGTCCTTGCTTGCGACGGAGAGGCGCGTCCGGAAGCGCGGCAGTGTTTCGGCCGCCGCGGCGCGGGCGACGAGATGCAGGAACTCGAAGTCGGGCGTCATCGGCCACTCCTTGTATGATCGCTCGCTAGCCATAATCGGTCCGGCTGCGCAACGAAATGGCGTTTTCAACGACTGCCCGTTGTGACGGCGCGCCGGGTGCCATGTGCAGGGCACACCTTGACAATTGTGCGGCGCAATATTAATGTCTGAACCACAGTCTCTGACTGTAATGCCCTCCTTGGGCGTTTCCTCCCTAGACTCTGGCCGCTCTCTGGGCGGCCAATTTTTTAGGCGCCCGGCTGGCAGATATCCGTCTGTCTATTCCGCCGCCAGAGGCTGCCCGCCCGAAAGATCGCCGGCGGCCTCGACCAGGGCGGCGCAGACCTCCTCGAGCGAAGCACGTAGCGCGCCGAAGCCCTCGGTCTTGCGGCACGTCCGCTCGTCGACATAGAGGCCGCGGTTGATCTCCACCTGGATCGCATGAAGCCCCTGCGCCGGGCGCCCGTAATGCTCGGTGATGAAGCCGCCGGCGTAGGGCTTGTTGCGGGCCACGACGAAGCCGAACTCCTTGAAGACGGACGCGACCGACTGCACCAGTCCTTCCGCGGCACTTGTCCCGTAGCGGTCGCCGATGATGACGTCCGGCCGGCCGACACCGCCGGTCATGCGCACGTTGGCGGGCATCGAGTGGCAATCGACGAGGACGGCCTGGCCGAAGGCGCGGTAGGTGCGGGTGACGAGACCGCGCAGGCAGGCGTGATAAGGCCGGTAGAGCGTCTCGACCCGCTCCATCGCCTCGCCGACGGGAATCCGCCCGCGATAGATCTCCATGTTCTCGGCGACGACGCGCGGGATCGTGCCGAGGCCGCCGGCAACGCGCATCGACGAGATGTTCGCGTAGGACGGCAGCGCGCCCTCGAACATCCGCGGATCGAGCTCGTACGGCTCACGATTGACATCGAGATAGGCGCGGGGGAAATGCGCGACGAGGAGCGGCGCGCCGAGGCGGACGACGGGCGCGAAGAGCTCGTCGACGAAATGGTCCTCCGAGCGGCGGATCGACAGGGGGTCGAGTCGTGCCTGGCTGAGGAAGGGCTCGGGATAGCGGCGCCCGCTATGCGGCGAATTGAAAACGAATGGCGTCGTCTGCGCCTCGGGTTCCAGCACCTCGAACGGCTTGTCCACCTGGAAGCCGGCTGCTCCGTTCATCCGAATCCTTTCGCCTGTCCGGCCACAGCCGTTCCGCCTCGCGTGAACCGTGCTGCGGCGCACCCATGGTGCCAGTTGCCCGGACATGTGTCCAGATGAGGGCGCCGGGCCGCCACAGGCTTGCCGAATCCCGCATTCACAGGATATTTACCCTCCCGATGCTAGCAAAATCAGGCCGCGCCATGAGGCTGCGATCCGATGTCATGGCTTGAGACACGATGAACACCAAGATCCTTCTCGCCGAAGACGACAACGACATGCGCCGCTTTCTCGTGAAAGCGCTCGAGAAGGCGGGTTACGAGGTTTCTTCCTTCGACAACGGCGCGAGCGCCTACGACCGGCTGCGCGAGGAGCCGTTCTCGCTGCTTCTGACCGACATCGTCATGCCGGAGATGGACGGCATCGAGCTGGCGCGCCGCGCGACCGAACTCGACCCGGACCTGAAGGTGATGTTCATCACCGGCTTCGCCGCCGTCGCCCTCAACCCCGATTCGAAGGCGCCGAAAGACGCGAAGGTGCTTTCGAAACCCTTCCATCTGCGCGATCTCGTCAACGAGGTCCAGAAGATGCTGCAGGCGGCCTGAGCGGGCCGAAACTTTTCGGCAGTCCGCGCTTGCCTCGGAAGAGGCTTTGTGGTTTATCCGCGCCGCGGATGGGCGTGTAGCTCAGCGGGAGAGCACTACGTTGACATCGTAGGGGTCACAGGTTCAATCCCTGTCACGCCCACCATCCCTCCTTAAAAAAACAGTCATGCCGACGACGGCGCGGGAAGCGCCGCGTGGCTCCGGCAGGATCGGCCTGCGCAGCGCAGGCCGAGGAAGGACAGGATCGCCAGCACGATGACGACAAGTCCGACGAGATAGATGATCCCGTTCATGGGGCACACTCCGTTCCCGTGACACTGCCGACCGAACGGGAAACCGCGGCCCATTGTTCCACGTCGGCGGGACGCGGCACGTCGCCAGGGACGACCGGCCTGGGGTCGATTGCCGCGTGCGGAAAAGCACGCCGAGGCGCGGGAACCACCCGGCCGCGGTGGCGTTCCGTGCATCCGCCGTCCGGACCGGCAAAATCGCCGGACGGCCCGACCGATCTCGAAGCAAATCGCCTGGAAGACAGCCTCCGATGAATTCCCGTGCCTTTGAACCCGTCCGCGTCATCCTTCCCG
>JBQCEN010000195.1:0-2120 GCA_051960215.1 Pararhizobium sp. | reverse complement strand
GGGAGGCGCCGCAGCCTGAGCCCATAGGCGACGTTCTGGAACACCGTCATGTGCGGCCAGAGCGCATAGCTCTGGAAGATCATCGACATGTTGCGGCTTTCGGGCGGCAAGGTGGTGGTGGCTGACGAAACCACCTTGCCGCCGACGCGAACCTCTCCTCCATTCGCGTTCGCAAAGCCGGCGATCAGCCGCAGCGTCGTCGTCTTCCCGCAGCCGGACGGGCCGAGAAGGCAGACGAGCAATCCACGGTCGACGGAGAGGTCGATGCCCTTGACGACGGCGACGCCGCCATAGGCCTTGACCAGGCCATCGAGTTCCAGAAAGGACATTGCTCCTCCCAAAGCCGATCCCGTTCCGATGCCGCCGAGCCTATGAGCGGCGTGAAGGACTGTCAACGGAAAACTGTTGACAATTCTGATGGCGCGGGGGGAGGGACCGCCGGGGAGGTTCCAGCGCGCTTCACATCAAGCGCACCTGCCTCTGGTGTCAAGTGTCGACGATCTACAGTGGCAGCTGAGCCGACGCGTGCTGGAGCCAGCGTGCGGCGTAGCGGCTGATGGCATCGTCGAGCGCGGGATCGGCGGAAACCGGATCCAGGCTTGGCGGATGTGATTCGATCGCAGCCGGGGCGGCGAGGAGAGCAGCCCCAAGGCTTGTGCCCGTGGTGCGATGGCGGTCGGCGATGACCGGACGCCGGGTGACGGCGCTCAGGACGCGCGTATAGATGGCATTGGCGGCGAACGGGCCCTCGACCAGCACCGGACCCTCGACACCGATCAGGCCGAGGCTCGCCGACGTCATCAGCGCGAGGTAGGCGGAGACGGCGGCGTGGCGCTCGGCCGGGCTCAGGCCTCCCGCGTCGCCCACCCAGCCGCCCTGCCCGTCCGGGAACGGCCCCATCCCCGGCTGCATCGACGGCATGAGCATCACCTCGCTTTCGAGGACGCGAGCCAGATCGGCGTCCGTCGCCTCGGCGGGCTCGTCCCCGGCGGCCAGCGCGAATTCCCGGCCGCCCATGAAGCGGGCCGAAGGCACCGCGTCGCCGAAGGCGTTGACGTTGATCAGCGTGTCACGGCGCGCGTCGAGCGTGATCCGCCGTCCGCCGATCGCCATGGCGATCACCCATGTTCCCGTCGAGACCACCGAGAACGGCGGCCGGCGCGTCAGCAGATGAGGCAGCAGCGAGGCGTTGGAATCATGGATGCCACACAGCACTTTGCACGCGGGCGAAAGCCCCGTCCGTTCCGCCACGCTCGCGCCGACCGGACCGAGCACGTCCCCTGCCTTGTGCAGCGGCGGCATCAGCCGGGCCCAGCCCTGCCGCGCGACGAGGCTCGAATAGTCGCCGCGATGCGGGTTCCAGAGGTCGCTGTGGGCGCCGATCGAGGTCACCTCGCCGGCCGCGACGCCAGAGAGCCGGAAGCTCCAGTACTGCGGGTAAGGCAGGATCGCCGCGACCTGCGCGAAACCGTCGGGAAAGGCTTTTTCCAGCCAGAAGACCTGCGCGCCAATGTTGAGGCCGCCCGGCAGCCGCGGCGCCCCCGTCTCCGAGAAGGGCGGCCGCACCGCATCATAGGCTTCGGCGACACGATCCGGACCCTCGTGCTCGTAGTCGAGGATCGGCAGCGCCAGCGTGCCATCCGCGGCGATGAGCGCCGCCGTCGCGCCATGGGCCGCGACCGAGATCGCCTCGACCGGCACTTGGCCGTTCAGGTCGGCGAGGCTGTCGAGGATGAAGCGCCAGAGGTGCTCCTCGTCGAAATGCGGATAGGGCCCGTCGCGCAAAACGCGGTTCGGCGTCCGCCGCACGGCGGCTTCGGAGAGCGTCGCAAGGTCGACGAGCACCACCTTGGCGTTCGTCTTGCCGATGTCGACGACGGCGACGTGACGCGGCGTCATGGCGAAGCCCGATCTCCTCCCTTGCGGGGGAGATGTCGGCAAAGCCGACAGAGGGGGGTAATCGGCCTAGCCTCATCCGCCGGCGTCGGGCTTTGCCGCACCACCGCCCCCCCCTCTGCCCTGCCGGGCATCTCCCCCGCAAGGGGGGAGATCGGCGTCAGGCGGGTGCCACTGAGGATACCTGGACGCTGTTCTCCTCTCCGTCGCGGCCTTGCCGCGCC
>JBQCEN010000194.1:0-4808 GCA_051960215.1 Pararhizobium sp. | reverse complement strand
GCCGGCGCGACGGAGCCGCCTCTTGACTTTCGCGCAGACGATAGCATTTACTCATAAGTATAGCATAAGCTATATTTTCGAGGCTGCTGCGGATGCGTGCCGATCTGGACGACCAGGCGATGAACCGGGTGGAGGGAATGCGCGGCGAGCCCCCGATCGGCCGCTCCATGCGCGCCGCCCTCGACGGCCGCGCGCGTGGCGTGCGCGCCTTCCTGCCGTTCCTCGGGCCGGCGGTCATTGCGTCGATCGCCTACATGGACCCGGGCAACTTCGCCACGAATATCCAGGCTGGCGCCCATTACGGCTATTCGCTGCTCTGGGTCGTGCTCGGCGCCAACCTGATCGCGATGCTCTTCCAGGGCCTTTCGGCGAAGCTCGGCCTCGTCACCGGCCGCAATCTCGCAGAACTCTGCCGCGAGCGCCTGCCGGGCCCCGTCGTCGGCGTCCTCTGGTTCGTCAGCGAGATCGCGGCCATGGCGACCGATCTCGCCGAGTTCCTCGGCGGCGCGATCGGACTGTCGCTGCTTTTCGACATGCCGCTGCTCGCCGGCATGGCGGTCACGGCGGTCGTCACCTACCTGATCCTCGTCATGGAGCGCCATGGCTTCCGCACCATGGAGAAGATCATCGGGGCGCTCGTCGCCGTCATCTCGCTCTGCTACGCCGTCGAGATGGTGCTCGCCCCCGTCGACTGGCCGGGCGCCGCCAGGGGGCTGCTCGTCCCGACGCTGCCCGATTCCGGTGCGCTGCTGATTGCCGTCGGCATCATCGGCGCGACGGTCATGCCGCACGCGCTCTTCCTGCATTCGGGCCTGACGCAGGCCCGCAGCGCCCCGCGCAACGAGGCCGACCGGCGCCTCATCCTGCGTTTTTCGAACCGCGAGGTGGTGGTGGCGCTCGCCGTCGCCGGTCTCGTCAACATGGCGATGGTGATCATGGCGTCGGCCGCCTTCCATCTCGGCCATCGCGGCGTCGCCGAGATCGAGACGGCCTATCACACGCTGACGCCGCTCCTCGGGTCCGCGGCAAGCGGCGTCTTCCTCGTCTCGCTGATCGCCTCGGGCATCTCCTCCTCCGTCGTCGGCACGATGGCGGGGCAAATGATCATGCAGGGCTTCATCGGCTTCCAGATCCCGCTGATCCTGCGCCGGCTGATCACCATGATCCCGGCCTTCATCGTCGTCGCCCTCGGCGTCGACACGACGCGCGCGCTGATCGTCAGCCAAGTCGTGCTCTCCCTCGCCCTGCCGATCCCGATGATCGCGCTCCTCCATTTCACCTCCCGGCGGTCGGTGATGGGCGATTATGCCAATTCGAGGAGGACGACGATCGCCGCCGCCGCCTGCGCCACGGTGGTCCTCGGCCTGAACCTCGTGCTTCTGGCCGGCACCTTCGGCCTGTTCTGACCCCTGCCCGTGCTCCGAAATCCGATACTCTGCCGTCCTCACGCGGCGAGGTCGATCTCGATGGTGACGGAGAGGCCGTGGCTGCCATCGATGACGAGGTTGGCGTTCATCTTGCGGGCGCTCGCCTGCACGACGCGCCAGCCGAGCGAATTGGAATTGCGCAGCGCCTCGGCAGCGTTCTGGAGGCCCGGGCCGTTGTCGGAAACCGTCAGCCTCAGGTGATCGCCGGCGACCGCCGTGGCGACGACGATGGTGCAGGCCTCGCCCGACGGCGGCGTCGCATGCTTTGCCGCGTTGGTGATCAGCTCGTTGACGATCAGCCCCAGTTCGAGCGCATGGTTCGAATCGACGACGACCGGGTCGACCTCGACCCTGATGACAATGTTTTCCTTCGCGAAGGCGTCGGAGAGCATGCCGATGAGCTGCTCGAGGTGGTCCTTCAGGTCGATGCGCGAGACGTCCTCGGCGCGATGAAGGTAGGAATGCGCCGTCGAGAAGGCGCGGATGCGATGCGCCAGCGTCTGCAGCGCCTCGCGCGCCTCCTCCGACTTGACGCTGCGCGCCTGGAGCGTCGCGAGCGAGGCGATCAGGGCGAGGTTGTTCTTGGTGCGGTGATGGAGCTCGCGCATCAGGAACTCCTGCTGCGCGAAGGCCTCGCGCAGCGAGCGGTTCTGCTCGGCGAGTTCCTCCATCGGGCTGAACTGCAGCGAGACGCCGAGCGCCTCCTTGGCCTTTCGGGCGAAGCCGGCGGGCCTGGCGCGGGCGCTGTCGTCAAGGCTGAGCTTCAGGATCGCGACGGTGCCGCCCGGCCCGGTCGAAAGGTCGAATTCGTCAACGAGCTTGCGGGATCCGGCGATGCCGAGGCCGGTCGCATTGGCGCCGGCGCCCAAGGGCAATGCCGTCGCCGGCGCGCTCGCGAAGCCCGGCCCCTCGTCGCTGACCTTCGCCACGAGATCAATCCCCTGCCGGCCTTCGGCAAAGGAGAACTCGGCGATGCCGTTGCGTGCGTATTGCAGAGCGTTCCGGGCGATTTCGGAGACGGCGGTCGCAAAGCGCGCCTGGTCGCGCGGCTTCGCGCCGGCGCTCTTCGAGACCACCCGGGCGGCACGGCGGATATAGGCGACGTCGGTGTCGTTCTCGATGCGGATCGAGGTGACGATCGCGTTCATGGCCGTGCCTTGAGGACGACGACGCCGCAATCGTCGGTGTCGCGCCGCCGGCGCTGGTAGAGGGCGGCGGCGATCGTCAGCGCATCGCGGTGCATGAGCGCCGTCGGCTCCGGCGTGCGCTGCGTGCTCTTCAGGCCGTCCGTTGTCAGAAGCAGCGTCGCCCCTGCCGGCCAGTCGTGCTCGGTCGGATGCGGCCGGCGCTGCGACGCCCCGGCGATGCCGGGCGTCGAGGGGATGCCATGCCGTTCGCTGCCGCAGATCACCTCGCCGCGCACATTGCCGAGGCCGACGGCCTTGAGCGGCTGCCCCGCCGGCCCGGCCTCGACGATGAGCACCGCGGCGCCGCGTTGTGCGGCGAGTGCCTGCGAGACCGCCGTTTCCATGTCCTCCGCGCCGGATTCGCCGGCGGCCACGAAGGCGTCGACCGCCTTCGCCGCCTCGGCTCCGGCCGTCGGTCCGTGGCCGAGGACATCGATCAGCATGACGACGTCCGACCTGGCATGGAGACGGGCCGCCCAGGCGTCGCCGCCGACGGAGAAGCCCGGCTTCGGCACGATGAGGCCGGCAACCCGCGGCGACTCCGGCTCGCGGCAGGGGCGGGCGGCGATCGTCGCAACGACAACGGTCCCTTCGGCATCGGAATAGATGTCGAGGCGGTCCGACTGGCGGCGGATCGCGCCAAGCCCCGTGCCCATGCCGCTCCGGCCCGGGCCGCGCGCCGTGGTGAAGCCATCCTCCATCGCCTTTTCGACCGAGGGAATGCCCGGACCGGAATCGACGGCGACGACATGGATCGTGCCGCTTCCCGGCGGAAAACTCTCGAGCACGAGGATCCGGCCTTCCGTCGCGTGGCGGAGCAGGTTGGTGCCCGCCTCCGTCACGACCAGCGCGACGCGGTCGAGCGCTTCGCGCGGCAATCCGACGCCGTAGCCGAGGTCGAGCGCGGCCCGACGGATCGCAGCGACCTGGCTCGGCTCGACGATGGCCTGGGAGATCATCGCGCGCGCGCCTCGAGCGTCACGGTCGTGCCCTTGCCGACCTCGGTACGGATGTCGAAACGGTCGACGAGCCGCTTCGCGCCGCCGAGGCCGAGCCCCATGCCGCGCGCCGTCGTGAAGCCGTCCCTGAGCGCCAGGTCGACATCAGGGATGCCCGGTCCGGCGTCGCGGCATTCGGCGGCGACCCACGTGTTGCCGTCGCCGGACAGCCGGAACCGGATCGAGCCGCCGCCCGCATGGACGATCGCATTGCGGGCGATCTCGGAGACCGCGGTCACGAACTTCGTCCTCTTGATCGGGCTCGCGGATATCGCCTCCATCGCCGCCGTCGCTGCCTTTCGCGCGAGGGCGACGTCGGCGGGCTTGCGAAGCGGCACGGTCCACTCCCTCTCATTCACAGCGTTCTCGGCGGCTGTTTCTCTGAGATCATGATCATTGCGCGGTCGGCCGTCAAAGCGGTCTCGATCTTGTCGAGCGTCATGCCGAGCTCGACCAGGGTCATCGCAACGGCAGGGCGCATGCCGACGAGGATCGTGCGCGCATTGAGCACGCGCGACATCTCCGCCATCGCCGCGAGCATGCGGCCCGTGAAGGTGTCGACGATCTCCAGCGCCGAGATGTCGATGATGACGCCGTGCGCCTTCTTCCGATCGATCTCCTCGACCAGTTCGTTCTGCAGCGCCATCACGGCACTGTCGTCGAGGTCGTCGCGGATGGCGACGATGACGCATCCGGTGATCGTGACGATCGGCGAGGCGGAGAACTCCCCGGCATAGGCCATCGTCACTGTCCGGTCTGCGGCCGGACGGACAGGCCGATCCGCTCGAAGGCGTAGGCGAGCCCGCTCTGCAGATCGGAGCGCGTCACGACGTTCGGCAGCTCGACGCCGAGATGGACGATGGTCTGCGCGATCTTGGGGCTGAGGCCCGAGATGACGCATTCCGCGCCCATCAGCCGGACGGCTGCCGCGGTCCTGAGGAGGTGCTGGGCGACCATCGTGTCGACGGTCGAGACCCCGGTGATGTCGATGATCGCGACCTCGGCCTCGCGCTCGAGGATCGATTGCAGCAGGTTCTCCATCACCGTCTGGGCGCGGAACGAATCGAGCGTTCCGAGGAGCGGCACGGTGACGATGCGCTCCCAGATCTTGACGACCGGCGCCGACACCTCGGTCATCTCGGACTGCTGGCGCTCGATGATCGCCTCGCGCTCCTGCACATAGCAGTCGAAGGCAT
>JBQCEN010000193.1:0-5099 GCA_051960215.1 Pararhizobium sp. | reverse complement strand
TCGCGACCTCGACCATCGGCTCGAGCCAATAGAGTCCGCGCGAGCCGTTGCGCACGATTTTAGCATCGAGGCCGCGCGTCTCGATTTCGCGCCCGATCGCCGCGGCGACCTTTTCGGCGCCGAGCGCCAGCGCGCCCGAGTCCCTGGGAACGAAGATACGCAGGCTCATTGGCGCACCTCCTCCACCAGGGCGGCAACGCGCCCGTCGTCGAGACGGCCGATGACCTCGCCGTCGAGCATCGCCGAGGGCGCGCAGGCGCAGAGACCGAGGCAATAGACAGGCTCGATCGTTACCGAGCCATCCTCCGTCGTGCCGCCCCAGCCGACGCCGAGCGCGGCCAGCAGGCGCTGCGACAGCCGTTCGCCGTCCATCGACTGGCACGCCTCGGCCCGGCAGACCTTCAGCAGGTGCCGACCAGCCGGGTGCTCGCGATAATCGTGATAGAAGGAGACCACGCCGTAGATTTCAGCGCGCGAAATATTGAGCTCCTGCGCGATCAGCGGCAGAATCTCCCTGGGCACGTAACCAAACTCCGCCTGCACCCTGTTGAGGATGGGAAGAAGCGGACCTTCGATGTCTTTCAGTTCATCGACAATGGCCAGCGCGCGGGGGCCGAACTCGTCCCCGGCAGCCTCTAATGACATTCGGTGTCCTCCCGAAACTGCGTTCTTTCAAGAGATTGGAGGAAACACGACAGCCGATCAATATGGTCGTCCCGTGAAACGATAGAAAACTTCTATCATGCACCCGCAGACCAGTCCAATTGCCGGGCTTCGTGTAGAAGGGCCGAGACTAAAGGCGTATGGGGTTCGCGCTGGACGGCGACGAGGCCGACCACATGGCTCGCGTCGGGAGCGACGATCGGAATCGCCCGAACCGGTTCGCCGAGGCCAAGGCTCTCCACCAGGTTCATCGGCATGATCGAGGCCCATTTGCCGGTTCGGATATGGGCGAAGAGCAGCGTCATCGAGTTCGATTCGAGCGTCGGCCCGACGGCCACGCCGGCATCGGCGAGATGCTGGTTGATGATCCTCCGGTTCTGCATGTCGGGGGTCAGCAGGCAGAGCGGCAAGCCGCCGACCTCGGCCCAGGTGACGCTGTCGCGGTCGGCACAAGGGTTACCCCGCGCCGTTATCAGCCTATAGCGCTCGGAATAGAGCGGCACGCTGACGACGCGCCCGACCGGCTCGTTCTCGATATAGGTGATGCCGGCGTCGATCTCGAAGTTCGCGAGCATCGCAAGCACGTCGATCGAGGTGCGTGACAATACCGAGAAGGTGACGCCCGGGTGGCGCTCGCGGAACGGCGTCGTCAGCCGCGGCACCATGGCGAGCGCCGTCGGGATGACGGCACGGCGAATATGGCCGGAGAGGCCGCCAAAGGAGGCCCGCATTTCCTCGCGCATCGTTCTGGCGTCGCCGACGATCCGGCGCGCCCATTCGAGCACGCGCTGGCCTTCCGGGGTCAGGCCCTGGAAGCGCGAGCCGCGCAGGACGAGGACCACGCCGAGCTGGTCCTCGAGCTGCCGGATCGCCGCCGAAAGCGTCGGCTGCGTGACCCCGCAGGACTCCGCGGCGCGGCCGAAGTGCCGCTCCTTGGCGAGCGCCATGAAGAATTCGAGCTTGTCGATCATCGCCGGTCTCTCAGGCCCGTCCCGTCGGCAGACGACGACCAGCGCCGAGCGCTGCGAATCACGCCGACGAAGATGGATATTGCCGAACGAGGATGCGCCAGATCAGCTTTCCGGCAGGAGTCGCGGCCGCTCACGTCTGGCGGAAGCATCCTCCCGCTCGCCCCAGTCGCGCAGCGGAAGCTCGGGAAGCCCGGAACTGCGGGCATTGAAGAAACCGTGATCGGGCTGGCGGCGGCCGTAGGACCGGGTGTCGTCTCCGCGGGAGACGATGGTGAGGCACACGCCCTTTTCGACTGCTCCGTCCATCCCGTCCTCCAGACATCAGCGTCGCGAAACGTCGAGAAATTTAACGTCTCTGACAAAGGTGGAGGAAATGTGGCGCTTTGCCGCATTTCAAGCCAATTATGGCGAATTTGTGCCGCAGCGAGCCGTGATCGTCAAGCTCCCCAGGTCGCTTCAAGGACCCGCAGCCAGTTTTCGTGGCAGATCAGCCGCATGGCCTCCTCGTCATAGCCGTTGGCGCGCATGGCGCTCCGCAAGGCGGGCAGCCCGGCGCAGTCGCGGATGTCGCGCGGGATTTCCGCCCCGTCGAAGTCCGACCCCAGCGCCACGTGCTCGACCCCCATGACGGCGATCATGTGGTCGAGGTGGCGGAGCATGATGTCGAGCTCCATGTCGGCGCCGCGCTGGCCGTCCGGGCGCAGGAAGCAGGTGGCGAAGTTGAGCCCGACGAGGCCGCCCGAATCGCGCACGGCCCGCATCTGGTCGTCCGTCAGGTTGCGCGCATGCGGGCAGACCGCATGCGCATTGGAGTGGCTGGCGATCAGCGGCGCGTTGCTGATCTTCGCGACGTCCCAGAAGCCCTTCGCGTTCAGGTGTGAGAGGTCGATCGCGATCCGCCGCGCGTTGCAGGCCCTGACGAGCGCCTTGCCGTCGTCGGTGAGCCCGTCGCCGATGTCGGGCATGCTCGGATAGCGGAAGGGCACCCCGTAGCCGTAGACGGTCGGCCGGCTCCAGACGGGGCCGAGCGAGCGCAGGCCCGCGGCATGGAAGGCGTCGAGCGCCTCGAAGTCCGGGTCGATCGCCTCCGCGCCCTCGAAATGAAGGACGGCAGCAACGGCTTTCGCCGCCATGGCCGCGCGGATATCGGCGACCGACCGGCAGATGCGGAAGCGGCCGTCCGATTCCCGCTCGATGCGGATCAGGAGCGCAATCATCGCCAGCGCCGTCGGCAGCGCTTCCGCCTGCGACAGCATCTTCGGCAGCGGCACGTCGTAGGTGGCGCCGTTCATCGCGCTGTCGGGCGAGCCGCGGGTGCGCCGCGAGGGAATGAAGACGGCGAAGAGGCCGCCGCCGAACCCGCCCTCAGTCATGCGTGGCAGGTCGAGATGGCCCCTGCCCTCGCCCTTGAGGAAGGCTGCGACAGGATCGCTGTCGCGGCGCATGAGAAGCCGGAGGAGAACGTCGTTGTGCCCGTCGAAGACGAGCGGCAGTCTTTCATCCGTCATGGGAACTCCGGGATGCTGAAATTCGGTGCGGCGACACTCGCCCGATTTGCCGCAGCCGGCAAGGCTCAGGCGGCCGACGGCCGGAAGCCTTCGCTCGCCACGAGAAGTTCGCGCGTGTAGGCCGTCTTCGCCGTTCCCGTCTTCAGCGCCGCCCGCGACAGGGCTTCCACCGCCTGGCCGTGCTGCATGACGAGCAGCCGCTCGCACATGTGGGCGACCACCGCGAGGTCGTGGCTGACGAGGACGAGCGTCAGGTTGCGCTCGGCGCGCACCCGCTCGAGCAGGTTCAGCACCTCTGCCTGGATGGAGGCGTCGAGCGCCGAGGTCGGCTCGTCGAGCAGCAGGATCTTGGGCTCGAGGATCAGGGCGCGGGCGATCGCGACCCGCTGCCGCTGGCCGCCCGAAAGCTGGTGCGGATAGCGGAAGCGGAAGCCGCTGCCGAGGCCGACCTCG
Source organism: Pararhizobium sp. (assembly GCA_051960215.1). Classification (GTDB taxonomy): domain Bacteria; phylum Pseudomonadota; class Alphaproteobacteria; order Rhizobiales; family Rhizobiaceae; genus Pararhizobium_B. The sequence goes on along the minus strand of JBQCEN010000193.1, from coordinate 1,504 downwards.
TCGAGGGCGTTGCGGATGCGGCTTTCACGGCTGTCGAAGCGGTGGATCGAAAGCGGCTCGGAGAGCACCTGGTCGACGGTCTGGCGCGGATGAAGCGAGCCGTAGGGGTCCTGGAACACCATCTGGACGGCGCGATAGAAGCCGGCGTCGCGCCGCCGGCCGAGAACCCGGCCGCCGATCGCGATGCTGCCGCCGCTCGTCGGTGCCAGTCCGCAGACGGCGCGAAGCACCGTCGATTTGCCCGAACCCGACTCGCCGACGATGCCGAAGCTCTCGCCGCTCTCGACGGAAAGCGAAAGGTCGCGGACCGCCGTCACTTTGCGATGCGCGGCCTCGAAGACGACCGAGAGGTCCTTCGTCTCGATGATGGCGCTCATTCCGCCCACGCCTTCTCGCGCCTCAGCGTCGGCAGCGGGTGGCGGTCGCCGTCGATCTTCGGAAGGCAGTCGAGCAGCCCCCGCGTATAAGGGTGCTTCGCCGTCGCGAGCTCGGAAGCGGCGAGCTCCTCCACCACCTTTCCCGCATACATGACGAGCACGCGGTCGCAGAACGAGGAGACGAGGCGGAGATCGTGGCTGATGAAGACCAGCCCCATGCCGCGCTCGCGCACGAGATCGTCGAGGATCGCCAGCACCTGGAGCTGCACCGTCACGTCGAGCGCCGAAGTGGGCTCGTCGGCAATCAAGAGCTCCGGATCGCCGACGAGCATGATCGCCATCATCACCCGCTGCCCCATGCCGCCCGAAAGCTCATGCGGATACGCGTCGAAGACCCGCCTGGGGTCGCGGATGCGGACCGCCTCCAGCATGGCGAGCGCCTTGTCGCGAGCTTCGCGCCGGCCGGCGCGCCGGTGCGCGCGATAGGCCTCCATGATCTGCCGGCCGATGCTCATCACCGGGTTCAGGGAAAAGCGCGGGTCCTGCATGACCATGCTCATGCGGCTGCCGCGAAGCTGCCGCCAGGTCCGCGGCGGCGCGTTCCGGAGGTCGATGCCGTCGAAGGAGAGCCGTTCGGCCGTGACGATCCCGGGCGCCGGCGTCAGGCCGAGGATGGCGCGGCCGGTCTGCGACTTGCCCGAACCGGATTCGCCGACGATGCCGAGCCGCTCGCGGCCGAGCGTGAAGCTGACGCCGCGCACCGCATGCACGGTCGCCGTCGGCGTCGGAAACGTGACGCTCAGCTTCTCTACGGTCAGAAGCGCCGCGCTCATCGGCGCGCCTTGGGGTCGAGGACGTCGCGCAGGCCGTCACCAAGGAAGTTGAAGCCGAGCGAGACGACGAAGATCGCAAGCCCCGGCATCGCCGCCACCCACCACTGGTCGACGAGGAAGCGCCGGCCGCTCGCGATCATCGCACCCCATTCCGGCGACGGCGGCTGCGCGCCGAGACCGAGGAAGCCGAGGCCGGCGGCCGTCAGGATGATGCCCGCCATGTCGAGCGTCACGCGGATGATGACGGAGGAGAGGCAGAGCGGCACGACGTGGCGCCAGATGATGCGCGCCGAC
>JBQCEN010000192.1:0-3581 GCA_051960215.1 Pararhizobium sp. | reverse complement strand
CTCCTGCATCGTCATCAGCACAGAGGCGTCGCCGGCGATGTCGATGACGAGGCTGTCCGGGTGCGCGATCTGGACCCCGAGCGCCGCCGGCAGGCCGTAGCCCATCGTGCCGAGGCCGCCCGATGTCATCCAGCGGTTCGGCTTCTCGAAGCCGTAGAACTGCGCCGCCCACAGCTGGTGCTGGCCGACCTCGGTCGTGATGTAGGTGTCGTGGTCCTTGGTCAATGCGAAGAGCCGCTCGACGGCATATTGCGGCATGATGACGTCGGCGTTCGGCGTGTAGGAGAGCGACTTGCGCGCCCGCCAGGCTTCGATCTTCGCCCACCAGTCGGCAAGCTTCGCCTTCTTGTCGACACCCTTCGAGGAGGCGCGCCACAGCCGCACCATGTCCTCGAGCACATGGCCGGCATCGCCGATGATCGGGACGTCGACGCGCACCGTCTTGTTGATCGACGAGGGGTCGACGTCGATGTGGATCTTCTTCGAGTGCGGCGAGAAGGCGTCGAGGCGGCCTGTGATGCGGTCGTCGAACCGCGCGCCGATGCACAGCATCACGTCGCAGCCGTGCATCGCCATGTTCGCCTCGTAGGTGCCGTGCATGCCGAGCATGCCCATCCAGTTCGGACCGGAGGCGGGATAGGCGCCGAGGCCCATCAGCGTCGAGGTGATCGGGAAGCCCGTCAGTTCGACGAACTCGCGCAGCAGGTGGCTCGCCTCCGGGCCGGCGTTGACGACGCCGCCGCCGGTATAGATGATCGGCCGCTTCGCCGTCGCAAGCAGCTCGACCGCCGCCCGGATACGGTCGAGATCGCCCTGGACACGCGGCTGGTAGCTCTTCTGCTCGAGGACCGGGGACGGCGCCGTATAGGTGCCGCGGGCGAACTGCACGTCCTTCGGGATGTCGACGACGACCGGTCCCGGTCGGCCCGTCGTGGCGATCCGGAAGGCCTCGTGGATGATCTTGGGCAGGTCGTTGACGTCCTTCACCAGCCAGTTGTGCTTCGTGCAGGGCCGCGTGATGCCGACTGTGTCGCACTCCTGGAAGGCGTCCGAGCCGATCAGCGTCGTCGGCACCTGGCCCGTGAGGCAGACGAGCGGGATCGAATCCATGAGCGCGTCCTGCAGCGCCGTCACGGCGTTCGTCGCGCCGGGGCCGGAGGTGACCAGCATGACGCCGGGCTTGCCGGTCGAACGGGCGTAGCCTTCGGCCGCATGCCCCGCCCCCTGCTCGTGCCGGACGAGGATGTGGCGGACCTTGTCCTGCTGGAAGAGCTCGTCATAGATCGGAAGCACCGCACCGCCCGGATAGCCGAAGACGTGCTCCACGCCGTTGTCGGCAAGAGCCTGGATGACCATCTCGGCGCCGGTCATCTCTGTGCTGGTCTCACTCGTCGTATCTGCTGGCTTCGCGGTCATCGTCTCGGGTCCATCTCGTGTCGTCGGGCATAAAAAAAGGCTCCGTCGGGAGCCTGATATCGCGCATGGGTGCGTTTGCCGAGCGGTCAGACCGCTCTGCCCATGCGCGCTTCACCTACAAGAATAGTCGTCGCGGTCGTCATCATCCTGCTCTCCTAGCGCCATCGGCGCGGCGCGTCAACGCTCTCCTGTCCTGGCTGGCGAGCAGCCCGGAGGCTGCGGCCAGAAGGCCCGGACCAAAGCCGCGACGGCCACGAGCCAGAGCGCCACGATCGCGAGAAGCCCTGCCCGGCTTTGCGGCCGCGCGCGTTCCGTCGCCTCGGCGCGCAGCCTCGCCATGGTTTCCTCGGGTATGAGACGCACGGCAAGCAGGATGCCGAGCGGAACGATGATCAGGTCGTCGAGATAGCCGATGACCGGGATGAAGTCCGGGATCAGGTCGAGCGGGCTGAGTGCGTAGGCGGCAACGGCGCCCGCCACTGCCTTCGCGTACCACGGGACGGCCGGGTCGCGCGCCGCGAGCCACAGCGCCACCACGTCGCGCTTCAGCAGGCGCGCCCATTGTCCGAGCGAGGAGATGATCGTCATGACGCGGTCCGGAGCACGAAGGGCGTTGTTAATCTTTGAGCCATAGCTTTTGGACGAACAAGACCTGGATCAGGCTGATGAATGACTTCGACCGGCTTCGCGCCGAAGCGCAGGCCCAACGCGACAGGCGCGACGACCGCAACGCCGGCAATCGGCTCCTCGGCCGCGTCGTCGCCTGCAGCGGCGCCCGGGCCGTGGTCTCGGCGCTCGCCCAGTCCGGCGACACGACGCATTCGGAGCTCTGGTCGGTCGGGCGTCTCGTTTCGATCAAGGTCGGAAGCAACCGCGTCGCCGCCCTCGTCTATTCGATGCACACGGACGGTAAGGCCTGGTCGGAGACGGCCGACAACCTGATGCACATCGAGGTCGAGCTGGTCGGCGAGATCCGCAACGACGCCGAGGGACGCGCCCGGTTTTCCGCCGGCATCTCGCAATACCCGTTTCTCGGCGCGGTCGTCCATCGCATGCGCTCCGACGACCTTCGCGCGATCTACGACGCGGGCGAGATCGAGACTGCGGTCATCGGCAAGCTGACGCAGGACGAGACGATGGATGCGGCGATCCACATCCCGTCGATGCTCCAGCGGCATTTCGCCGTCGTCGGCACGACCGGCGTCGGCAAGTCGACGGCGGTCGCCCTCCTCATCCGCCGCGCGATCGATTGCGACCCGGCGCTGCGCGTGATGATCCTCGATCCGCACAATGAGTTCGCGGCCGCGTTCCCGGACTCGGCCGTCGTCGTCGACACCGACACGCTCGACCTGCCCTTCTGGATCTTCAAGCTCGAGGAATTTTCGCAGGTGGTCTTCCGCGGCCGGCTGGGCGTGCCGGAGGAGATCGACGCGCTGCGCGACCTCATCCCGGAAGCCAAGCGCGCCTTCCGCGGCGCAGCCGACAACGCTCTCTTCCGCCGCTCCACGGACAAGTCGTCACTGACGGCCGACACGCCCGTGCCCTATCGCATCGCCGACCTGCTCGCGTTGATCGACGAGCGCATCGGACGGCTCGAAGGCCGCAGCGAGAAGCCGCATCTCCGGTCGCTGAAGAACCGCATCGTCTCGGTGATCAACGACCCGCGCTTCCATTTCATGTTCTCGTCGAACACGATCAACGACACGATCATCGCGACGATCAGCCATCTCTTCCGCATTCCGGGCGACGGCCGGCCGATCACCACCTTCCAGCTCGCCGGCATTCCCTCGGAAGTCGTCGACGCCGTCGCCTCCGTCATCTGCCGCATGGCCTTCGAGGTCTGCCTGTGGAGCACCGGGGGGATCCGCATCCTCGTCGTCTGCGAGGAGGCCCATCGTTACGTGCCGGCCGATCCCAAGCTCGGCTTCACGCCGACGCGCCAGTCGATCGCCCGTATCGCCAAGGAAGGCCGCAAATACGGCGCCAGCCTCGGCGTCGTGACGCAGCGGCCGGGCGAGCTCGACCCGACGATCCTGTCGCAGTGCTCGACCGTCTTCGCCATGCGGCTCGCCAACGACCTCGACCAGGAGATCATCCGTTCGGCGATCCCCGACTCCTCCACCTCGACGACGAGCTTTCTCTCGGCCATGGGCAATGGCGAGGCG
>JBQCEN010000191.1:0-3993 GCA_051960215.1 Pararhizobium sp. | reverse complement strand
GTCTCGCGCGTGCGCTGGATCGACCAGCCGGAGATCGCCGGCTGCTCGGCGTGGCGGTTGCCGGGCGGATCGACGATCACCCCGGCGAACGCGGCAGGGGTCGCGGCGAGACCAAGCGCGATCGCCAGCGCGGCTGAAAAGCGGGAAAGCCCCATTGCAAGCTCCTGTGGATCGCGGAGCTTATCCACCTTTTTCAGGCAAAGTCGAGCCGCGGCGACGCCGCACCGCCGGCCTTGGACGAGGAGCCGGGCCAGCGGTGCGGAAAGGTCACAGGATGTAGCGTGACAGGTCCGTGTTCTTCGCCATGTCGCCGACGTGCTTGCGCACGTAGTCGGCATCGATCGTCACCGTCTCGCCGTTCTGGTCGGGAGCGTCGAACGAGATCTCGTCGAGCACGCGCTCCATGACGGTCTGCAGGCGCCGGGCGCCGATGTTCTCGACGCTGGCGTTGAGGCCGACGGCCACTTCCGCGAGTTCGTCGATCGCGTCCTCGGTGAAGGCGAGGTTCACCTCCTCGGTCTTCATCAGCGCGATATACTGCTTGATGAGGCTCGCTTCCGTCTCCGTCAGGATGCGGCGGAAATCCTCCTTCGTCAGCGCCTGGAGCTCGACGCGGATCGGCAGGCGGCCCTGCAACTCGGGCAGGAGGTCCGATGGCTTGGCGACATGAAAGGCGCCGGACGCGATGAAGAGGATATGATCCGTCTTCACCTGCCCGTATTTCGTCGCCACCGTCGTGCCTTCGACGAGCGGCAGGAGGTCGCGCTGTACGCCCTCGCGCGAGACGCCGGCGCCGATGCCGCCATCCTTCGCCGCGATCTTGTCGATCTCGTCGAGGAAGACGATGCCGTCGTTCTCGACGGCCTGCACCGCCTCGCGCTGCACCTGCTCGTCGTCGAGCAGCTTGTCGGATTCGTCGGCGATCAGCTGGTCGTAGGAATCGCGGACCGTCGTCTTGACCTTGCGCGTGCGCCGGCCCATCGCCTTGCCGAGCATCTCGTTGATGTTGAGCACGCCGATATTGGCTCCCGGCATGCCGGGGATTTCGAAGTTCGGCATGCCGTTGCCGGCATCGGCGACCTCGATCTCGATCTCCTTGTCGTCGAGCAGGCCGTCGCGCAGCTTCTTGCGGAAGGAATCGCGCGTCGCCGGCGAGGCGGTCGATCCGACCAGCGCATCGAGGACCCGCTCCTCGGCGTTGAGCTGGGCCTTCGCCCGCACCTCTTCGCGCTTGCGGGCGCGCACGAGCCCGATGCCGATCTCGACGAGATCGCGCACGATCTGTTCGACGTCGCGGCCGACATCGCCGACCTCCGTGAACTTCGTCGCCTCGACCTTGATGAAGGGTGCGCCGGCGAGGCGCGCCAGGCGGCGCGAGATTTCCGTCTTGCCGACGCCCGTCGGCCCGATCATCAGGATGTTCTTCGGCATCACCTCGTCGCGCAGCGATCCCGAGAGCTGCTGGCGGCGCCAGCGGTTCCTGAGGGCGATGGCGACGGCGCGCTTGGCGTCGTTCTGCCCGATGATGAAGCGATCGAGTTCGGAGACGATCTCGCGGGGGGAGAATGTGGTCATCTTGATTGTCCGGTCCGTTCGGCCGCCCTTCGGGAAGGCGCGGCCACAAGAAAAAGCTGGAGCGCTACTCGCTCAGCGTTTCGACGACGACGTTGCCGTTGGTGTAGACGCAGATGTCGGCGGCGATCGCCATGGCGCGCCGCGCGATCTCCTCGGCGCTCTTGTCGCTGTCCATCAGCGCCCGTGCGGCGGCGAAAGCATAGTTGCCGCCCGAGCCGATCGCCATCGTGCCATGCTCGGGCTCGAGCACGTCTCCGTTGCCGGTGATCGCCAGCGTGATCGTCTTGTCGGCGACGAGCATCATCGCCTCGAGTCGCCGTAGGTAGCGGTCGGTGCGCCAGTCCTTCGCGAGCTCGACGGCTGCGCGCATCAACTGGTCGGGATACTGCTCGAGCTTGGCCTCGAGCCGTTCGAGCAGCGTGAACGCGTCGGCCGTGGCGCCCGCGAAGCCGGCAATCACCTGGCCCTTGCCGAGGCGGCGCACCTTGCGCGCATTGCCCTTCATGACGGTCTGGCCGAGGCTCACCTGGCCGTCGCCGGCCATCACCACCTGGCCCCCCTTGCGCACCGTGATGATGGTGGTCGCATGCATCGTCCCATAGGGATCGTGTTCGCTCATGTCGTGTCCTTTCAGGCGATCGGCCGTCGGCCCCGGAAAGGCGCCCTGTCGGCCGACCCCGCGATTGCCCGATGAAGCGGGCGTCAAAGTCATCGCTTATGTAGTTGCCTTGCGCCCCGATGCAAAGGTTCACGGCCGGCGCTGCAGGTGCAGCGGCCGGCTTCTGGCTATTTCGCCGGACCGCTGGTAAGGAGCAGCCGCATCAACGGGGAGACAGCTTCGATGGCCGCACCATCGCCGGCACGCGCAGGAAGGATCGAGCGCAGGACGAAGGAGACGGATGTCGCCGTTTCCGTCGATCTCGACGGCACGGGAACGGCGGAGGTCGCGACCGGCGTCGGCTTCTTCGACCATATGCTGGAGCAGCTTGCGCGCCACTCGCTGATGGACCTGACCGTCCGCGTCAAGGGCGACCTTGACGTCGACGATCACCATACGGTCGAGGACACCGGCATCGCCATCGGCCAGGCGATCGCCGCCGCGCTCGGCGAGCGGCGCGGCATCGCGCGCTACGCCTCCCTCGACCTCGCAATGGACGAGACGCTGACGCGCGCGGCCGTCGATGTCTCCGGCCGCGCCTTCCTCGTCTGGCGCGTCGCCTTCACGTCGCCGAAGATCGGCACCTTCGACACCGAACTCGTGCGCGAGTTCTTCCAGGCGCTCGCCCAGCAGGCGGGCATCACGCTCCACATCGAGAACCTCTACGGCGCCAACAACCACCATATCGCCGAGACCTGCTTCAAGGCGACGGCGCGGGTTCTGCGCGCCGCCTTCGAGATCGATCCGCGCCAGGACGGCCGCGTGCCCTCGACCAAGGGGACGCTCGCCTGAGGCGCGGGCCGAGCCGCGACACGGAGGGCCGCCAGAGACCATGGCCAGCTACGTGATCCTGACGCCGACCGAGAGCGCCCGTGGCGACGGGGATGCCGTCTTCGTCCGCGACGGCTTCGCCTGGCTCGCCTTTCTGCTGCCGGTCCCGTGGCTCGCATTCCACCGCCTCTGGATCGCGACGGCGCTCGCCGTCGCCGTGGGCCTGACGCTTCTTCTTGTCGTCGAGAGGACCGGCTGGGGCGGCACGGCGATCGCCATCGGCGTCCTGATCGCGCTCTGGATCGGGTTCGAGGGCAACGGCTTGCGTGTCGCAGGGCTCGCCGCCCGCGGCTGGACGGTACGCGACGTGGTCGAGGCGCCGGATCGGACGACGGCCGAACTGTTCTATTTCGACGCCTCTGCGGAGCTTGGCAGCGAGAAGAAGGTCGAACCCGCGTCCCCGTCACGCCCGCGGGCTCCAGCGCCGCGCCATTCTGCACCGCCGCCGCAAGGCGGCCCGGCGCTCGGCTTCATCGATTATGACGGAGGGCGCTAGCGCATGCGCGTCGCAATTATCGACTACGGCTCCGGCAACCTGCGCTCCGCCGTCAAGGCGTTCGAGCGGGCGGCCGGCGAAGCGGCGATCGATTCCGAGATCGAGCTGACGGACAGGGCGGAGCGGGTCGCGAGCGCCGACCGGGTCGTGCTGCCGGGGGTCGGCGCCTACGCCGACTGCCGGCGCGGCCTCGATGCCGTGCCCGGCATGGTCGAGGCGCTGCGCGAGGCGGTGGAGGAGAAGGCGCGGCCCTTCCTCGGCATCTGCGTCGGCATGCAGCTCATGGCGACCCGCGGCCTCGAGAAGACCGTCACGGAAGGCCTCGGCTGGATCCCGGGCGACGTGGTCGAGATGCAGCCGGCCGACCCGTCGCTGAAGGTCCCGCAGATCGGCTGGAACACCATCACGCTCAACCGGCCGCATCCGCTGTTCG
>JBQCEN010000190.1:0-3103 GCA_051960215.1 Pararhizobium sp. | reverse complement strand
AGCTGCATCACCTGACGATGGACGTCAGCATCGTCGACGAGGACATGTTCGCCGACGGCGTGATGTTCGACGGCTCTTCGATCGCCGGTTGGAAGGCGATCAACGAATCCGACATGGTGCTGATGCCCGACACGGTGACGGCTCATGTCGATCCGTTCTTTGCGCAGTCGACGCTCGCGATCATGTGCGACATCCTCGATCCGGTCTCGGGCGAGGCCTATAACCGCGACCCGCGCACGACGGCGAAGAAGGCCGAGGCCTATCTCCAGGCATCGGGCATCGGCGACCAGGTCTTCGTCGGCCCGGAAGCCGAGTTCTTCGTCTTCGACGACGTCAAGTACAAGGCCGATCCGTACAACAGCGGCTTCAAGCTCGATTCGTCCGAGCTGCCGACCAACGACGACACCGACTACGAGACCGGCAACCTCGGCCACCGGCCGCGCATCAAGGGCGGCTATTTCCCGGTGCCGCCGATCGACTCCTGCCAGGACATGCGCTCCGAAATGCTGACCGTGATGGCCGAGATGGGCGTCAAGGTCGAGAAGCATCACCACGAAGTGGCGGCGGCCCAGCATGAGCTCGGCATCAAGTTCGACACGCTGACGCGCAACGCCGACCAGATGCAGATCTACAAGTACGTGATCCATCAGGTGGCGAACGCCTACGGCAAGACCGCGACCTTCATGCCGAAGCCGGTCTATGGCGACAACGGCTCGGGCATGCACGTCCACCAGTCGATCTGGAAGGGCGGCAAGCCGACCTTCGCCGGCGACGAATATGCCGGTCTCTCCGAGAGCTGCCTGTTCTATATCGGCGGCATCATCAAGCATGCCCGCGCGCTCAACGCCTTCACCAACCCGTCGACCAACTCCTACAAGCGTCTGGTCCCGGGCTTCGAGGCGCCGGTGCTGCTCGCCTATTCGGCCCGCAACCGCTCCGCCTCGTGCCGCATCCCGTTCGGCACTTCGCCGAAGGCCAAGCGCGTCGAGGTCCGCTTCCCTGATCCGGCGGCGAACCCCTACCTCGCCTTCGCCGCCATGCTGATGGCCGGCCTCGACGGCATCAAGAACAAGATCCATCCGGGCAAGGCCATGGACAAGGATCTCTACGACCTGCCGCCGAAGGAGCTGAAGCGCATCCCGACCGTCTCGACCAGTCTGCGCGAGGCGCTCGAGAACCTCGACAAGGACCGCAAATTCCTGACCGCCGGCGGCGTCTTCGACGACGACCAGATCGACTCCTATATCGAGCTCAAGATGGCCGAGGTCGCGCGTTTCGACATGGCGCCGCACCCGATCGAGTTCGACATGTATTACTCGGTCTAAGCAGCTGACGTCATTCATGAAGGCCCCGGCGCCTGCGCCGGGGCCTTCATGTTTTGAGGGCGTCGACGGCCCGGGCGGTCTATTTCCCCCGAGCGCTGATCCACGTCATGACGACGCGAGGGCCATTGCGGCCGCCGACACCGCTCCTCCTCGTCCTTCACCTCCTCCCCGTCCTTCACGCCTCCGGCCGCCATGATCGGGCTTGTCCCGATCATCTGCAGGCGATCCCTTCCATGCGGCGCTGGTGGCCACGAGCCAGCCTCGGCGGCGAGCTCAATGCCTGCCCCGTCCGCTACTGCGCGAAGATCCAGTTCAGGGCGTCCCGCCAATCCGTCATGCGGATCGGCGTGCCGTGCGATCCGGTGGGAAAGAGCACGAAGCGCGCCGGATAGTTCTTCGCCGCGCGCCGGATGGCGTCGAAGAAGTCCTTCTGGCCCTGCCACGGATAGACGCTGTCGTGCGAGCCGTGGGAGAAGAAGAGCGGCAGGCGCGCCTTGAAGGCGGCACTCCTCGTGAAGCCAGCGTCGCGCGCCCCGCCCATGATCATCATGCCCTTGAGACGGTGCACCGTCGCCGGGTCGTCGACGAGCCGCCAGCAGATGAAGCTTCCCATGGAGGCGCAGGAGAGCACGATCGGCGCCCCCGGCGACCGTGCCGAAAGATGCGCGATGAGCGCGGCCACGTCCGCCGCCCCGGCCGCATCGAAGGAGGGCACGCTCGGCGCGACATAGAGCCCGCCGTTCCGCGCGGCGAGGTTCTTGATCCGGTTGAAGTTGCCGCCGAAGGTCCAGTCGCTGGCGCCGAGCCGGCGGTCGCCACCGCGGCCATGGATGAAGACCACGGCAAAGCGCGCACGCTCCTCCGTGCCTGTCTCGTCGAGGGCAATGCTCCGGCCGCCGGCATGGATCGTCGCCTGCCGCTCGTAGCGCCGCACGCCGAGCGAGATGTAAGCGCCCTGCACCCGGTGTTCCGGCACGGCGTCGCGCCTGTTGATGTCGCGCATCTCGTCGTAATCGACGGCCATGAAGCTTCCGTCCGCGCTCCTTTCTAGGACCCGGCCGTAGCCGAACAGCTTGTCCTTGTAGGGCGCGAGTGTTACCGCTGCGCGGGCCGGTGGAGCACCGGCGACGATTGCCAGCAGAGCGGCGGCGGCAAAGGCGGCAAGGCGAGGCATCGGCTTCGGACGGCGTAGCGACCGGATCGGGCGGGGAGAGGATCATATCCGCTTCTCACACAGCGGCGGGCGTCTGCCAAGCGTCGGCGCAAGTGGCTTGAAAGGCCTGGATTGCCAAGGCGGCAACGCCTTCATCGATCGCTTGAACGTCACGATTCTGGCAATATCCGACGTGATTCGAAAAGATAGACAGACGCAACGACGCGCTTATGGACGACAAGAACGACCTCTTCTCCGCGACTGACGCGGCGCCCTTGCCTCAGGCGCCTCGGGCGGCGCCTCCTTCGAAAGCGCCGCCGAGAAGTGCTGCCAAGGCTGACGGCGAAGGCTCCTATTCGGCCGCCGACATCGAGGTCCTCGAGGGGCTCGAGCCGGTGCGCCGCCGGCCCGGCATGTATATCGGCGGCACCGACGAGAAGGCGCTGCACCACCTCGTCGCCGAGGTGATCGACAACGCCATGGACGAGGCCGTCGCCGGACACGCGAACGTCATCGACGTCGAACTCGATGCGGAAGGCTTCCTCTCCGTCACCGACAACGGTCGCGGCATCCCGATCGACCCGCATCCGAAGTTCAAGGACAAGTCAGCGCTCGAAGTCATCAT
>JBQCEN010000189.1:0-13332 GCA_051960215.1 Pararhizobium sp. | reverse complement strand
CTATTGCAGCCGCGAACGCTCCCGAAATAGTGCTCTTTCTCCCCATGATCGACTGCTTGCGAAGAAACCTTCGAATACTGTCGGCTCGCATACCCCATCCCCCATGTCCGTCCGGTAGCGGCCTCGTCCGCCCGGTGGTCCTTCATTCCCGAAAAACGCGCCCCTGTCATCCCACCCACGGCGAGAGGCTACGGGGGGTCTGTTGCGCTCCGGCCCTGTCGAGGGGGCGTCTGAAAAATTTCGCCCAAATTTTCAATCGGCCCCGACGCCTTGCTAGAGGGAAGAGGGCCAGCTAGCGTGCCAGAAGACCCGGACTTCACGGCCCTGGGCCCCTTTGCTAGAGGGTTGAAATGCGGGCCACGGTCTCAATCCCCGTGGCCCGTTTCTCTTCCCGCCTACCGGCCGTCAATCATCGTCTCAAAGAGCCCGACGAGCGGCAGCCAGTTGGCGAACGGCAGCGACCGCAGGCCCGCCCGCAACTCGCTGGCCTTCATCTCCCGGTCCTCAGCCATGCTGCCGACGATGCCGCCCGTGAAGGTCGCAAGGTCGTTCACGGATGACCCGGCGGGCGAGCCGAACACAGCATCCGTAGGCTGCCCCGACGCCCGTGCGCTGCCGAACTGCGGTGACACCCCCGCGAACATGAGCGCCGTGTCAGCCACCATCGGGATGATCGAGGCGGACGCCGTGCGGGCAAAGCCGTTCTCTATCAGGTTCACCGGGTCCATGGTCTTCTCCCAGAACCGGTCATGCCCCTCGTCCGTGGTAAGTTGCACCGACGACCGCAGGGCGTAGGTCGCCATGCCGAACGCCAGCTCGCCCAACATCAGCACGAAGGTCTGCGGGTCGAAGTGATGGATGCCGTACAGGGTCGACTTGCCCCATGCCCCGAGCACGAACGCCCGGAACTGCGTGAACAGTTGCGCGAGGGGCTGAGACATGAACTTCGCCAATGCACCGGCGTCGTTCTGCTGCACGATCCGGTTCGCAAAGCGGTTCATTGTCCGGGTGAACTTGACGAGCGCCGCAGGGTCCCATTTGGCCGCCCCGAGTGCCGTCAGGCGATCACCGTCCGTGACGCCATGCCGGAGCATCTGACCGAAGACGAGCTTCGCCTCATCCTCCCCGATGCCAGCCGCCGCCAGCCGTTCCCGCTCCCGCCCGCCGAGCCGCGACAGGTCGAAGGTGAGATTGTCGCCTTCAACCACGGTCGTAGCCTTGGCGATGTCGTAGAGCCGTTGCGAGATGGCCTTGACCGCCCACCGCTCCTGATAGGTGAGCAGCGCCCGCATGAGCGAGATGTCGGCGGTGACCCGGCTGCCGAAATCCAACATCGTGTCAATCCGGCCGCCCATCCGGCCACTCTCAGCGGCAGCAATACGGTCCTCCATGAGGGCGAAGTCGTAGCGGCCGAACATGCCCTCCAGGCCGAAGCCGGTAACGTCCTCCAGTTCGGCCAGTAAGGCGTCCCGTGCGGGCTGCGAACGGCCGCTTGCGTCGACCATGCGGCGGATCGCGGGAAGCTGCCGGAAGGCTGCCTTGGCCCCTAACGTGCCGACGATCTTCCATGTCTCCTGAGCCTGATTGAGCCCCATATTGTTCATGAGCCGGATGAACTGGAAAGCTTTGATCCGACGCAGCCATTGCGCAAGCTCGGTCTCCGAACCGTAGAGCGGCTTTCCGACGATGGCGGAGTGCATGTGCTCCATGTTCGCAATGGCGTTCTCCATGGCCTTGCGGTTCTTCTGGTAGTCGCCGCTCTTCTCCTGCCAGCCCTCCCGCACCCAGTTCTTGAGCTTGTCGAAATCGGCTTCCGTCCTGATCCCGTCCATGAACAGGTCGCCCGTCACCGGGTTCCGAACCTGGGCCTGAGCGAGCGCCACGCGGCCTGACATGGTGCGGTTATATCGCCGGGTGATGAACTCCATGTCCTTGACGAACATGTCTCGCACCCGGAGCTTGCCATGGCCTTCCAGGGTCGCCGCAAAGCTATAGTCCAGGAGTGTCCGACGCTTGAGCCGCGCGACTTTGCCCGCTTCACTGGCGACACCGTTCTCAGCGATCCCGGTGAGCGTGTCGAACATCTCGTCCAACTCGTCATCACCATAGCTCGGGTCCGCCTCCCGGTAAGCCTGCTTGAACATCTCGCGGTCACCCGTGGAAACCGCAAGGTCCGTTCGGTCTTCGACGCCGTAGCCGGCCCGCCGCAGGTTGCGCCAGTAGCCGCGAGCCATCCGCTTTGCGAGCTTGTCATTGATGGTCGGAGTATGGCTTTGGATGGCCCGCACAAGGAAAGCCTCCATCACGTCCTCATCCACCTTGCTCGCGATGTCGGCCACCTTGGCGTGGTTCGCGTAGAGCGGCACATAATTCGGGTTCGGCTTCACGTCCGCCAGGGGCTCGGCATAGCCGCCGCTCTCCCATCTCGGGTTCGTGATGTCCTTCCGGTAGGTGTCATAGAACGCCCGATAGGCTTCGGCCGCCTTGAGCACATGGGGGCTCGTCACGGGGTCCGTCTCGGGCGACCACACCGCCTCCCATACGAGCCGGTTGAACTCGTCCGACGCCTCGCCTCGGGCAAGCGGGTTCCACCGGTTGACGCCGGTTTCTTCGAACCACGATGCCCGCGCGGGACCGACGACCTTCTCCACAGGAGCCCAACGGCGCATCGCGTGGGCCTTCTGGATCACCGTAAGCGGGTCGTCTATGACGCCGCGATCTTTCCGCCCGACCACTTCCTCCCCGAGCAAATAGCCCATGAGACGAGTGCGGGGCTCGGGAGACGTGGTCATCTGGCCGGTCACGTCGAACCGCACCTTTCCGAACGCCGCTTCCGGGACGTGCCGGTCATCAAGTATCCAGTCGCTCACGGGCTTTCCCGATCGGGCCGCACCAGCATTGCCACGGCCGCCGGGAATGTAGATCGTCTCCGGGTCGATGGTGCCGCCGGCCTTGGTCTGGTCGAGCGAGGCACGGCCGATCTTGTGAAGCTCTCCTGCTTCCCATGCAGTTGCCGGGTTCTTCGCAATGCCGCCAAGGACGCCCCCGAGCACAGCCCCGATGCCAAAGGCCATGAGCGGGTCCGAATGCGGATCATCGGTGGTCTCGCCTATGCCGGCCTCAAGGGCTGCATTCGACGTGCCGCTTTCCAGGGCCCGTGTCGCGATCCTCAGCGGTCGCGATGCGGCTACGGCCCGCGCTGCCGATCCAAGCTCAACACTCCGCAAGAGCGCTCCACCCAACCCGTCCGTCAATATCGACGCGGCCAGCGTCAGCGGGTCGAACATGTCGACGACCATCCGGGCGGCGGAGGACCATGACGTGTGGGCAAGCCGCGACTGTGTTTCCATGTCCTCTTGGGCGATCCTGATCCGGCCGAGGAAAGCGTCCTCCGAACCGGCCCCTAAGAGATAATCATGGTACTCCTCGGGAACGTCCTTCATCGTCTGTTCCCATTCCTGCTGTGTTGGCCCTGTCCAGTCCGGATCAACGGCCCCCTCGGTCGCCCGCCGCCACGCCCACACGGTCGGCCAATCGGAACTCGCGGCGGCCTTGGCGGTCTCGAAGAGGCTCGCATAAGGCGTCTCGGGTCCGGCAGGGGCGTTCGCTTGGGCAACTACCTGTTGCGCCGTAAGGGGCGTGTCCGCGTTCAGAGGCGTGGTGTCGTAGGGGTTGCTCTCCGATAGGAGAGGCCCTCGCTCCGTCTCGTGCAGGTTCGGTCGCCCGTCCGTAAGGGATACCGAGCCATCGCCACCCCCTCCGAACGCCTCCTGGGCGAACGTGAGGCGGCCCTTGAAATTGTGCCCGGCGCGGGGGTTGGCTGCCGTCCAGCCGGCGGGCCGCTCGAAGCCGATGGCGGCGGCAGTGGCCTCGTCTACGGTCGCGGCACGCCTCAGCGCGTCACCAGCATGGCGCTCGGTCGTTCTGAGTTCGTGGTCGACATAGGCAAGCTGCGTCATAAGGTCGGACGGGGCACTCCCGGTAGAAGCCGCGAACTTCTGGAGGCCCGCCCAACGATCGCTGTGCCATTGCCCGATGCCCCGTGCGAGGCCATCGTCGCCAACAGCATTCGGGTCGAGATTGCTTTCGCCCATGAGATTGCCGACGATGCCGGCCGCTTGCTGCTTGGTCCAGCCTCGGCCCGTGAAGAAGTCAACGGCCGTGGCGGTAGAATTACCCATTCAGGTTCCTTTCGGTTGATAAAAAACGGCCCCGCGAGGGACCGTGAAGTGTGGCGAGGCGGCACGAAAGGACTTCTCCTTAGGCGTGTTTCCTCGGTATGTTGTGCCGCCGCTTTGCTGAGGGGGCTGCAATGGAAAAATCGGATTGGGACATGGCGGAGGAACATGCGAAGCGCGTGGTTCCTCCTCCGAAATATGACCCCGGCTTTGCCGGCATCATGGCGTTCTTTTGCACCGGCATCGTCGTGATGATCTTCCTCGCCTTTGCCGGCCTTGAGGCGGAAGATTTCGGTATGGCGCTTTCTTGGACTGCCCTTGCCGGCGGCCTCGCCGTCTACTTTTGGTTCCGACAACAGCGGACCGCCCATTCTAAAGCATTCGCTGAAAAGATGAGCGAACTGCGGGCATCGAACCGGGACGCCCAAATAGGGACTGTCGATTGACCTAGCCGGCCCGACTGGATTACAGACTGGGTCACACGTAACTGAGTTGGCTGAAAGTCAGTCCTTGCATTTCAAGACCTTAGGCCGGGTATCGATCCGGAAGTCTCCGTCCTCTTCTGGGCACCAATCGCTTGCTTCAGGTCGTCCACGACAGTCCAACGAAGCTCTCAAAAAGCCCGGGTAACCGGGCTTTTTTGTTGCCTTGCGTCCAAGTCGTCCAGCGGCGTTGGCAGCTGGCATTTTGGTAGCGTCCGGCGCACGGCCGACAATGATGGTCCGGAACAACGGCGCGACGCAATGCTCGACGACGCCGGGAATTTCAACTGCGAGCGGGCCGCCTTGCCCGTAGGTCCGCGCCGTCCGGCGTCCCCGCGGCTGGTGCGGGACGACGATGAACGGCGGCAGGCCGAAAACTCGCTGCCGCGGCAGGCCGAGAGCTTTCAGGCCTCGGCGGCGGTGTCGTCCTCGTTCGCTCCCGTGCGCGGCACGTATCACCCGTACCCGTTGCCCGGTGCGAACCCGGCGCTACCTCATGGTGAGCCACCAACGGAGACCTTCGAGATGACCCACAACATCAGGGAAGACATGGAAGTGATCGGGGCCGACGGTGTCCACGTCGGCACGGTCGATCACATGGACGGCGACCGCATCAAGCTGAAGAAGCGTGATGACCGCGGCGTGAACCGCGACCATCACCACTACATCGAAGTCGGCTTCGTCGCCGGTGTCGAAGGCAATACGGTCCGGCTTTCTGCGAACGCCGACGTCGCAGTGACGCTCGAGGAAGAAAAGTCAGGAAAAAGCGCCGACGACTGAGCCAACCAGGCTTCAGCCGCCTTGATGCCGATCGTGTCGTTCGGCGAGGGTCTTGTCGACGAAGTCAAAGCAACGATCGTTCAAGATCACCATAATGTCTCGCGAGCTCCCTTGCGACGCGCAAGGGCGCAGCTGACGCGCAAGGGCGTAGCTTACGCCGCTGAATAATCCATGTCTCTCAGGTCCTCGAGCAGGCTTGGGCCGGTCGGCACCCAACCCAACTTGGCTCGGGTCAGGGCGCTCGACGCTACGATGTCCGCCGACGCGAACATGGCGAACCAGCCAAAGTGAGCTTCCGCTTCTTCTTTGGAGAGCGACGCGGTCGGCAATCCAAGCCCTGTCGCGACGACTTCGGCGATATCGCGGGCGGCAACTCCCTCTTCCGCGACGGCGTTGTAGCGAGCGCCACGCTCGGCGCGATCGAGCGCCAGAACATAGAGCTTCGCCACATCGCTCACATGGCCCGCGGCCCAGCGGTTTGCGCCTTCGCCGACAAAAGCGACGGCGCCCTTCTGGCGGGCGATTTCAATATACGGCGAGATCAGGCCTTGTTTGACCGTATCGTGGACCTGCGGCAGGCGAACCACGCCGACGTTGATCCCCGCCTCAAGCTGTTCCTGGCCAGCCAGTTCCGAGGCAATGCGCGGATTGAAATGATGAGCGTCGAAGACGTCCTCGCGGGCGGGTTCGCCATTGCCCGGATCGCCGATGCCGACGCCGGAGGTGATGAGCAGCGGCCGATCCGATCCTTTGAAGACCGCGCCGAGCGCGGCAATGACGCGGCGGTCCTTTCCGCAGTTGGCGACGAAATTCGAGAAGTCATGGTCGAAGGCCGTGTGGATGACCGCGTCGGCCGTCTCGGCTCCCTTCGCCAGACCCACGGGATCTTCGAGCGTCCCCGGATGAGCAGACGCGCCCGCATCTGCGAGTTTCTTCGCTCCTAAGTCGGAACGGGTGAGGCCGGTCACCTCGTGACCCTCTGCAAGCAGCTCGTGAAGAATCCGTGAGCCGATGAACCCCGTGGCACCCGTCAGAAAAACACGCATGGACAATCTCCTGCATTGACGTGTGGTCTGATCTCATGGAATGTCTTCCTGTTAAAGTAGGGTCTTTATCATGTTATAGATGCCAACAGGATCGCATGAGCGAGCCCGCTTCCGAAAATGCCCTTGGCACGTTTTTGCGTGATCGGCGTATGCGTCTCGACCCCGCTTCGTTCGGGTTCCAACACGGACGTCGGCGTACGCCGGGCCTGCGCCGCGAGGAAGTCGCCCAGCGCGCCAATATAAGCCCGACCTGGTACACCTGGCTGGAGCAGGGGCGGGGCGGCTCACCGTCCGCCGATGTTCTCGATCGTATCGCAAAAGGGCTGATGCTGACCGAGCCCGAACGTGAGCACCTGCACATCCTCGCATTCGGGCATCCTCCCGGGCCGCGCTACCGGCAACGAGAGGGAATCACACCACGGCTGCAGCACGTGCTGGACGCCATGCCGTTCAGCCCCGCCATCATCCGGACCGCGACATGGGACGTGGTGGCGTGGAACAGGGCGGCAACCGTGATCCTGACCGACTACGGGACGCTGCCAAAGGAGCAGCGCAACATCCTTCGCATGATGTTCTCCGACGAACGCGTGCGCGCAGCGCAGGAGGATTGGCGCAACGTCGCCCGCTACGTGGTCGGCGCATTCCGGGCTGACGCCGCGCGTGCCGGCGCAGGGATGGAGATTCGGCAACTGGTCGATGAACTCTCCGCCGGCAGTCCGGAGTTCAAGGCGATGTGGGACGACAACGAGATCACCGACACGCGGGAAGGCATCAAGCGCCTTCACCACCCCGACCTTGGCGTGATCGAGCTGGAGTTCTCGACTTTCGCCGTGGAAGGCCGGTCCGACCTCAACATGATGGTCTATAGTCCGGCAAACCCGGAGGTGATGGAGCAGTTTCGTTTGCTGATCACCGGTGCTTGAGGAGGGACCGCTCGCAGCGGGCGGCGATCAGTTTTCACACCAGACATCGGCGAGAGTGACCATCACCGGCGCACGGTCGTAGTAGCCGCACCTGCCGCTCCAGTCGATCGAACAGTCACCGTCAACCCAGATGTTACATGACGCCGCGGCGGCGAGGTTGGCTCACGCGCTGGTATATCCCGACGTTGCAATGTTGGTGTCTGCTTCGCGCCCCATACCGGTCGTCTGTAATCGAGTACGCGGAGCCGGAAGCTGCCGTCGGATTCCTGCCGCTTCGCAATCCTTCGACTGCACGACGACAAGTCTTGCCATGATGCACGTTGCGCGATGCCGGTGCGCCCATGCTGATCACGGATCAGCGAACGTGATATTCCGGATAAACCATCATTATTGGAAGTGACGACCTAATAGAAGATAGCCTTTTCGCGCTGGCCACTCAAGGCAACCTCAGACCAATGCCTGGCCATCGCGAGGAGGAATTCGCGTGCTTCCCAAGTTGCCGTCACCGGGGAATTCTTCCTCGGCCATGTTCGCGTTGCGTCAGTTGCGGGCCCAGGGCGTCGACTTCTTTTTCGCCAATGGCGGCACCGACTTCCCGCCCATAGCCGAGGCGTTCGCACAGGCGGCGCGTGAAGACATCGCTGTTCCGCGGCCAATGGTGATCCCCCACGAGAACCTCGCTGTCGCCATGGCGCACGGAGTCTACATGGTCAGCGGCCGGATGCAGGCGGCGATGCTCCACGTCAACGTCGCCTCGGCCAATGCGATAAATGCTCTGCTCGACGCCGGGCGAGACGACACGCCGATATTCCTGATGGCCGGCCGCTCTCCCTACAGCGAACACGGTCGTGAGGGCACGCGTACGCGCTACATCCATTGGGCGCAGGAGATGTTCGACCAAGCCGGCATGCTGCGCGAAGCGGTCAAGTGGGACTACGAGCTCCACCTGCCCGAACAGGCGGGCGAGGCGGTGGCACGCGCGGCGCAGGTGGCGCTCAGCGTGCCGCGTGGACCGGTCTACCTGACGCTGCCGCGCGACGTGATCGCACAGGAGGTGGAAAGCAGCGTCCCGATCGCGCCGCTTGCGCCGAACCCTGCGCCGCGGCCCGACCCTGCCGGCATCGAAACCCTGGCCCGGTGGATCGGCGAGGCGGAGCGGCCGCTCATCGTTACCGCCGCGGCGGGACGCACGCGCGCGGGGTTCGAGGCGCTCGATCGTTTCGCGGCCGCGCGGGGCATTCCGGTCACGGCGTTCCATCCGCGCTTCCTGAACTGCGCCACGGACAATCCATGGTTCGCCGGCTTCGATCCGGCCCCCTACCTGCGCGACACCGATCTGCTGATTGCACTCGACTGCGACGTGCCGTGGGTCCCGGCCGTGCAGGAACCGCCTGCCGAAGCAAGGATCGTCCATGTCGGCGTCGATCCCGCCTTCACGCGCTATCCGATGCGGACGTTCCGCAGCGACCTCGCCATCGCCGGTGAGGCGGCCCAGGTCCTCGGTGCGCTTGAGGAAAGGCTTGGCGCGGCGAACGCACCGACGCGCCCGGCACCGGGCGGCGTGGTGTCGGAGGCCGAGCCCGGAAAGACGATCTCGCCGGACTATCTCAGCCGTTGCATCGGCGAGGCGATCGATGCCGACACGATCGTCGTCAATGAATATCCGCTACGCCTCGAACACTGCCCGCGCACGCGCCCCGGCACCTATTTCGGCCTGAGTGCCGCCTGCGGGCTCGGCTGGGGTCTGCCGGCAGCGCTCGGCGCCAAGCTCGCCGCACCCGATCGGCTGGTCGTCGCGACGCTCGGCGACGGAGCGTACATCTTCGCCAACCCGACCGCCTGCCACTGGGCCGGCGAAGCGCACGACCTGCCGGTCCTGACGATCGTCTTCAACAATTCGCTCTACGGTGCGGTGCGCAACGCCACGAAGGCGATGTACGGGAATGGCCACGCCGCCGAAGACGGCTGGCACATGCTTGCCGAACTCGAACCGTCACCCGCCTTCGAGAGGCTCGTCGAGGCGAGCGGCGGCAAGGGGTATCGCATCGAGGATGCCGGAGCGCTTCCCGACGTGCTCGCAGAGGCCGTGCGCACGGTGCGCGGTGGCCGGCAGGCGCTCGTCAACGTGATCTGTCGATACTGATGCCGGGACGTCGCGGGAACGTCAGCGGGGGAGGGGGTGCGAAGTCCGCCTGGGCAACGGGAGGCATGTCGGGCCGCGCCGCGGCCTTGAGGCGGCGCCACCCTTCGGTCCAGGCTCTCTTTGACCCGGCGCGCACGCGCACGCGGCGCTTTGCCGACGACTTCGTCGCCGGCGGGGTGGACGATGATCTGTGCGTGGCGCGCAACCTGGTAAAGTGTGCGGCCGACGCCGGGGCGAAGGCGCTCGTCCTCACGCTCGACGTTCCGGTGCGCTCGAAGCGCAACCGCGACGTGCGCAACGGGCTGAGTGTGCCGTTTCGCGCTCGCGCCAGAACGCTGCGCGACGTCGCGCAGTCCGGTTCCACAGCCGCCCGCGCAGCGCGCCGCGATCATTCGAACGAAAACCAGTGAGGAGGAAAAACATGCGTTCTACGCAGGAAATCAGTTGGCTGCAGGAGGTTTCCCATGGCTGCTAACTGGCTCGTCATCGTGGTCAGCGTCGTCTACATGGTCGCGCTCGCCTTCGTCAGCTACGCAGCCAAGCGCTATGCGCGCACGGCAAAGACTTTCACATCGGGCGGAACGACTTATCCCGCCGTCCTCATCGGCTTCATGCTCATGAGCGAGTTCATCGGCACCACGGCAAGCGTCGGGACGGCGCAGAAAGCCTATACTGTCGGCGTCTCGGCGGCGTGGAACGTGGCGGTGCTCGGCATCGGCTTCCTGCTCTACTCTTTCCTGCTGGCGCGAAAGTTCAACGAAAGCGGCGAGAACACGATCTCCGCTGCGTTGGCGAAGGTTTATGGTGGGAAAGTAAAGCTCGCGACGTCGGTCATCATGATCTGCGCCCTGCAGATCGTCGCGATCTCGACCTATGCGAGCGGCGGCGCGGTGCTCGCCCAGCTGCTGTCGATTGACCGTGCCACGGCGATCATCATCACCGGCGTCGTGGCGGTGCTTTACGTCAGTCTCGGCGGCATGAGTTCAGTCATCTACACCAACGTCATCCACGCGATCGTCAAATATATCGGCATCATGATCGCTCCCGTCGTGGCGATCGCAATGACCGGAGGCCTCGGCAAGCTGCACATGGCGGCGGCCCCGGGCATGTTCTCCATCGACAATGTCGGGTGGAACCAGATCTTCGCGTGGCTCGTGGCGGGCGTCGGCGCGGTGTTCTCGACGCAGTATGTCGTTCAGGCGATCAGCGCTGTGCCCGAGGGCGCAAAGGCGACGCGAGCGAGCTTCTACGCGGCGATCCTGCTCATTCCCTTTGGCATCGCCGCGGCGATGGTGGGCGTCGCCGCGACGGTTGCCTTCCCGGGCATCAAGCCGCTTCAGGCCTTTCCGAGGATTATCGGCGAGATGGGTAGCCTGCCTGCCTCGATCGTCGTGGCGGGTCTCGCAGGATCACTCTTCGGGACGATCTCGGCGCTCAGCATCGGGACCGCGACGCTGATCTACAAGGACTTTTTCCTGCCGGCCACGGGACGCACCGGCGAGGAGCACTCGTCGCTGACCTTCGTGCGCATCGCGACGATCGTGGTCGGCCTGCTGCCGATCCCGATCGCCATCTTCGCGACCAAGGTCGTGGCGGTGACGTTCCTTGCCAAGGCGCTGCGCGCGTCGCTCGCCATCCTGGTCCTGCTGATGTTCTATGCGCCGCGCTACGGGACCCGTACGGGTGCGCTCGTCAGCATCCTCCTGTCCCTGATCGGCACGATCGGCTGGTACCTCGCCGGCAAGCCGTGCGGCATCGACAACGCCTATATCGCTGTTGCCATCCCGATCGTCGTCATGTCGCTCAGCAACCTCTTCCGCGGCGGACAGGAGGAGCGCGACGCGCATACGATACCGGCGCGATGAACCTTGTCCGGGACGGGGCGCGTTGTGCTCCGTCCGGCATGCCGGCGATACTCCATCCCCTTCTGCAGCACGCGCGGCAGCTGCAGGACGGAGCGCGATGGATATAAGAAAGATTGATTGCGTGGATAATCATCAATTATTTGTAATGATATGACAAGTTCACGATGGTGCCGGTGTCCGAGCATGCGGACGAACGGTACGGCTTGAAGAACGGACGCGATGGGCAGGGCATGAAGACCGTTGATCGGGAGCAGGAAGGGACGGTGCAAGGCCCCTGGATCGGCCGCTCGCTGTCACGGGTCGAGGATGCGCCGCTGCTGTCCGGCCGCGGTCGCTTCGTCGATGATCTGGGTACGCCCCCCGGAACGGCGGAAGCGGCGATCCTGCGTTCGCCCCATGGGCACGCCGCGATCCTTGGCATCGACGTTTCAAGGGCGCGCACCTTGCCCGGCGTCTACGCCGTCGTCACCGCCGAAGACGTAAGGCGCCTCGGTTCGAGCCTCGTCGTCGGATTGAAGATCCCGGTCGAGTGCTGGCCGCTCGCCGTCGGCAAGGTGCGCTATTTCGGCGAACCGGTGGCCGTGGTGGTCGCCGAAGACCGCTACGTGGCGGAGGACGCGCTCGACCTGATCGAGGTCGAATACCAGACCTTGAAGTCGGTTACCGATCCGGTCGCTGCGCTCGCCGACGATGCTCCCGTCCTGCACGAGGGGCTCGGCTCCAACCTCGCCAACGAGCGCTCCTTCGTCTACGGCGATCCTGACGCGGCATTCGAAGCTGCGGCGCACCGCATCGGCATCGACGTCGTCTACCCACGCAACGCCTGCACGCCAATCGAGACTTACGGCGTCATCGCCGACTACGATCCGGGCAGCGACAGCTACGAGGTCACTGCCAATTTCCAGGGGCCGTTCTCGATCCACGCCGTCATGGCGCGGGCACTGAACGTTCCGGGCAACCGGCTGCGTCTGAAGACGCCCGGCGATAGCGGTGGCAGCTTCGGTGTCAAACAGGCGATCTTTCCCTATGTCGTGCTGGTGGCGATCGCCGCCCGCGTGGCGGGCCGGCCGGTCAAATGGATCGAAGACAGGCTCGAGCACCTCATGGCCTCGACCGTCGCGACCAATCGTGTCACGACACTAACGGCTGCCGTCGAAGAAGACGGCCGCATCACGGCGCTGGACTGGGACCAACTCGAGGATACCGGCGCACATTTGCGTGCGCCCGAGCCGGCGACGCTCTACCGCATGCACGGCAACATGACCGGTGCCTATGCGATCGAGAACCTGCGCATTCGCAACCGCATCGTCCTGACCAACAAGATGCCGACCGGCCTCAACCGCGGCTTCGGTGGCCCGCAGGTCTATTTCGCGCTGGAAAGGCTGGTGCAGAAGATCGCGCTGACGCTCGGCCTCGACCCGCTCGACGTGATCCGGCGCAATTTCATTCCAGCGGGTGCCTTTCCCTACCGCACCGCCGCCGGCGCGCTCTACGACAGCGGCGACTATCACGCGGCTTTCGAGCGCGCCATCGAGGACGGCGGCGTCGCCGAATTGACGGCGCGGCGCGACAAGGCGCGCGCCGAGGGGCGTATCTACGGCATCGGCTACGCTGCGGTGGTCGAGCCGAGCGTTTCGAACATGGGATACATCACGGCGGTGCTGACGCCCGAACAGCGGGCCAGGGCGGGCCCGAAGAACGGTGCCCAGGCAAGTGCCACGATTGGACTCGACGCGGTTGGTTCGGTCAGCGTTCACGTCGACTCCGTGCCGCAGGGCCAAGGTCACCGCACGGTGCTTTCGCAGGTCGTCGCCGACGTCTTCGGCCTGAAGCCAGCTGACGTGCGCGTCGTCACTGAAGTCGACACCGCACGTGATGCGTGGTCGATCGCGGCGGGCAATTATTCGAGCCGCTT
>JBQCEN010000188.1:0-13114 GCA_051960215.1 Pararhizobium sp. | reverse complement strand
TCACCTTCGGTGACATCTCCCCCGCAAGGGGGGAGATTGGTGGACGCGGCGTCCCTCCGGCAATCGCCTTCGTCCTTCCCGCCTGCACCATCGCCGCCCTCTTCAGCGTCTCCGACCAGCCGACCACCCATCCGTCGTCATTTCTGTGCTCGTCACAGGAATCCATCCCGTTCCGCCATCGACACGGAAGCGCTGTCAACGGCATCCCCAGGAAGCGGAGGGATAGGAATAGATCTCTGTGACAGGCACAGGGGTGACGAAGTGTCGGTGCGCCAGCCCCTTGCCGATCTCACCCCTTGCGGGGGAGATGCCCGGCAGGGCAGAGGGGAGCTAAAGCGTTTCCAGGAAAAGTGGAAACCGGTTTTCCGTCCGGAAACGCGACAAAACAAAGGCATAGATCTCTTCTGCGATTCAAGGAAGCGCGGCAGCGATCTAGGGCAGGAGTGGTTGCTCACCGTAATCCCGCAGGACGATGAGAAGACCTACGACATGCTCTGCCGGGCCGACGCGATCGGTGTCTTTCAGGTGGAGAGCCGGGCGCAGCTCAACATGCTGCCGCGGCTGAAGCCGAAGAAGCTCTACGATCTCGTCATCGAGGTGGCGATCGTTCGGCCGGGGCCGATCCAGGGCGATATGGTGCATCCCTATCTCAGGCGGCGCGACGGGTTGGAGAAGGTGGAGTATCCGTCGCCGGCGCCGGACAAGGGCGACAAGGACGAGTTGAAGGCGATCCTCGACCGGACGCTCGGCGTGCCGCTCTTCCAGGAACAGGCGATGCAGATCGCCATGGATGCCGCGGAGTTTTCGGGCGATGAGGCGAACCAGCTCCGGCGCGCGATGGCGACCTTCCGGCACGCCGGCACGATCCATGAGCTGGAGGAGCGGATGGTGAGCCGGATGATCGCGCGCGGCTACGACACCGATTTCGCCAAGCGCTGCTTCGACCAGATCAAGGGCTTCGGCGAATACGGCTTCCCGGAGAGCCACGCGGCGAGCTTCGCGCTCATCGTCTATGCCTCGGCCTGGCTCAAATGCCATTACCCCGACGTTTTCTGCGCAGCACTCCTGAATTCGCAGCCGATGGGCTTCTACGCGCCGGCGCAGATCGTGCGCGATGCACGCGAGCACGGCATCGAGGTGCGGCCCGTCGATCTCAACGACAGCTTCTGGGACAATACGCTGGAGTGGCGGGAGGACGGGTCGCATGCGGTGCGGCTCGGATTCCGCCAGGTCGACGGCCTGAGCGAGACGGTCATGAAGGCCTTCACGGCAAGGCGGGCGGCGCATCCGCCGCTCCGCACGCTCGAGGAGGCGCGGCGCAGAACCGGGCTGACGCTCGCCGTGCTGGAGAAGCTGGCGGCCGTCGACGGCTTTCGCTCACTGGGGCTGGACCGGCGGCAGGGGCTTTGGGCCGTGCGCGGGCTGATGAGCGAGAAGCAGCTGCCGCTCTTCGAGGCGGCGGAGACGGATGCCGCCGGGGCTGACCAGCCGGCGACGCTGCCGGCGATGCGGCTTTCCGAGCACGTCGTCGCCGACTACCAGACGCAGCGGCTGTCGCTGAAGGCCCACCCGATGGGCTTCCTCCGGCCGCGCTATCGCGAGCGGCGCATCCTTTCCTCGGCCGACCTGAAGGAGATGCGGCAGGACCAGTGGGTCGAGATCGCCGGCGTCGTGCTCGTGCGCCAGCAGCCCGGGACTGCGAAGGGCGTCATCTTCATGACGATCGAGGACGAGACGGGCGTCGCCAATATCGTCGTCTGGAGCAAGGTGATGGCCGCCTATCGCAAGGTCGTGATGCGCGCCCGGCTGGTGCTGGTGCGCGGCGTCGTCCAGCGGACGGAGGACATCATCCATGTCGTGGCGCGCGAGTTGATCGACCTCTCGGGCGACCTCGCACTGCTTTCCGAGGACGTCATGCCCGTCACGCAGTCACGCGCCGACGAGGCCCGCCACCCGCAGCGCGACGACCCGCGCGGCACGTCGAAACGCGGCGCGGAAGACAGGCACACCCAGCACATGCGCCATCCCCGCAACGTTCGCATCATCCCGAAGAGCCGGGATTTCCATTGAGGATCAGGCGAAGAGAAGGAGCGCCAAGGGCGCTGCCGCAAGGACGTCTTCAAGATCGAGGGCTTCCGCTGGTGCCACGTCCCGGCCGCTCAGGGCATCGGTGAGGCGCCGAGCGGCGAGGCCGCCGAGGGAAACCGTCGTGCCCGACCAGCGGGCAGCGGCGATGGCGGGGCGGTCCCCCTCGATCAGACGGAGCACCAGCCGCGGGGCAATGACGATCGCGGCCTCGCCACCATGGCGGCGGGCAAAGGCGATGACATGGGCGGCGGCGGGGCCGGCAACGGCGAGGGGCTCGTAGGTACCTTCGGCGAAGAGGGCGGGGTGCTCGGCGCGGGCCTTCAGCGCGGCGGCGACGAGATGCTGCTTGACGGCGCCGCTCGTCCATTGGTCCTGCGTCGGCGGCCAGGACGGGGCGCTGTCGAGGCCCTGGGCGAGCGCGTCGAAATCGACCGCGCGGCGGTTGTCCGGGTCGACGAGCGAGAAGTCCCAGGCTTCGGCGCCGTTATAGATGTCCGGAACGCCTGGTGCTGTGAGCTTCAGCAGCGTCTGCGACAGGCTGTTGATCGCGCCGGCGGCGATGAAGGGAGCGGCGGTGCGGCGGAAGTCGGCGAGGAAGGCGCGGTTCGCCGGGTCGAGGAGGCGCGCGGCATAGGCGTTGACGGCGGCCTCATAGGCCTCGTCCACCTCCGTCCAGCCGGTCCGGCGCTTGTCCTCGCGCATCGCCTTTTCGACGAAGGCGAGGAAGCGGTCCCTGAACGGGCCGAGCCAGTCCGGCGCGCGGTCGGCCATCGGCCAGGCGCCGAGGAGAGCCTGGTAGAGCATCCATTCCGTGTCCGGGCCGGGGGCCGGACCTCCCGGCAGAGTCGTGACCAGACCGGCGTGCATCTCCCGCCAGCGTGCGACCGCATTGCCCCAGATCTCCGGCGCCTCGCCGATCGTATAGAGGCGGGCGCGGGCGTCCTCGCCGCGTTTCGTGTCATGCGTCGCCGTCGCGCTTAGGCCATGCGGCTCCGTCGCCGCGCGTTCGCGCATGGCAGCGTGAAAGGCCTCCGCGCCGCCGCCTTCGGCCTCAGGGTCGCCGCCGACCTCGTTCAGCGCGATCAGGCGGTTGAAGCGGAAGAACAGGGTATCCTCCAGCGCTTTCGCCATGACCGGGCCGGTCGTCTGCTGGAAGCGGGTGACGAAGGCGAGCACCTCGTCGCGGCGGTCGTCGGGAACCTGGAGGCGCAGCAGCCGGAAGAGGAAATCGAGTCCCTTGGGAGACTTGTCGATGGTTCCTGAGACATCGAATCGGGTTTCGATCCCGTCGAGCAGGGCGGCGTCGGCCGCCGTCACGCCGTCAGCGTTCACGTAGGTCCGGTAGACCGGGAAGGCGACCATCAGGTCGATGAGCGCCTCGCGAAGGTCTTCCTCATCGGTGTCCTTCGGCGACAAAGCCCTGGCGAGCGCCATCGCCTGTCCCGTCAGCAGCGTCAGCTCGCCTTCGAGGTTCGAGGTGACGATCTCGGTCTTCGCCTTCTGAAGCTCAGCCTGGTAGTCCGACGCGGCGCCGAGCGCGTCGGCATAGGCGGCGTCGAGCGTCCTCGCCTTCGCCGCGTCGGTGAAGGCGTCGGCCAGCGCTGCGATGAACTCGTAGCCCGTCGTTCCCTCGATCGGCCAGTCGGCGCGGATCGGCTCGCCGGGCTCGAGGATCTTCTCGACATAGACCGGTACATCCGGGCCGACGGCGGCGCGCAAGCGCTTCAGGTAGCCGGCAGGATCGGCGAGGCCGTCGACGTGGTCGATCCGCAGGCCGTCGACACGGCCCGTCCGGACGAGGTCGAGGACGAGCCGGTGGGCATCCTCGAAGACTGGCTCGTCCTCGACGCGCACGCCGATCAGACCGGTGATCTCGAAGAAGCGTCGATAGGTCAGGAACCGGCGGCCGGAGCGCCACTCGTAAAGCCGCCAGGCCTGCGCCTCGTGCACGGCGCGGATGATGTCGGCATCGGTCGCGACAGCCTTCAGCCTCTCGGGAAAACCGGTCTCGGCAAAGAGCCGCCGCATCGACTCGTGAAAGGCATCGGCGCCGGCCGCATCCGCGTGTGCGGCACGCTCGCCGACGGCATGGACGTCCGGCCCGAGGCGCTCCGCGACGAGCGCGTAGCTGCGCGGCGCGAGCGGCCAGCGGTTGTCGTAATATTTCAGCACGATGCGTCCGTCTTCTTCGGCATCGAGCGAAAGCTCGCCCTTGGCGAGGCAGTCCTGGAAGCTCGCGCCGAGGAAGGGCAGCGTCACGTGGCCGGCCGTCCAGTCGATGTCGAAATGCCGCGCGTAGGGGCTCGCCTCGCCCCATTCGAGCACGCTCTCGAACCACGGGTTCTCGGTCGAGGCCGCCATATGGTTCGGCACGATGTCGAGGATCAGCCCGAGGCCGTCGCGCTTGAGCGCTTCGGACAGCCGGGTGAAGCCGTCCTCGCCACCGAGCGCCGGGTCGAGGCGGTTGTGGTCGGTGACGTCGTAGCCGTGGGTGGAGCCGGCGGCCGCTGCGAAGATCGGCGAGGCGTAGAGATGCGTGATGCCGAGGCGCTTCAGGTAGGGCACCTCAGCGGCGGCCTTGGCGAAGGTCATGCCCTCGCGGAACTGGACGCGATAGGTCGCGCCGAGCCTCACGCCGCCCCCTCCGACGGCCGCTCGAGCCGCATCACCTCGGTGATGCCGAGGAAGAGCGGCGTGTCGGCGATGTCCTCGATCGCAATGGTGAGCTTCCGTCGCCAGTTCGGATATTCGTCGATGGTCCCGGGCAGGTTGACCGGTTCCGTCTCGCCGGCGAGGTCCTCGATGCGCACGGCCGCGAGACGGGCGGCGGTGCGGGCGAGGTGGCGGTGGATCGCGACGGTGACGGCGAGCGGCAGCACTTCGCCATCGGCGCGCTCGCTAAGCGCGATCTCCGTCTTGCTCGGATCGATCAGGCCGCTGCCGAGCAGGGCGTCGGCGAGCTCGCGGCGCTCGCGATGCCGGCTGTCGCGCTGCTCGCGCGCAGAGGCTTCGTCGATCAGGCCGTAGCCCAGACGCAGGTCGACGTCGGCGCCGCGCCACCAGCCCTCGATCGTCGGCAGGTCGTGCGTCGAGAGGCAGGCGAGGGCATCCCTCGGATAGTCTTCCGGGCGGCGGAAGCCGTGGTCGTGCCGCTCGAAATAGAGAATGCGGTAGGACTGGATCCGGGCGGCGTGCATGACGTCGCGGAAGCCTTCCGGAACGTTGCCGAGGTCCTCGCCGACGACGATCGTGCGGAAGGCGTTCGATTCCTCGGCGATCGCGCGGAGCATGTCCTCGATCGGGAAGCGCACATAGGTCCCTTCGGCGGCCGGCCGGTCGAGCGGGATGAAGAAGAGCTGCCAGACGCCCATCGCATGGTCGACGCGCACCGCGCCGGCATGGCGCATGACGGCTGCCATCAGCGCCCGGTAGGGCTCGAAACCACGCGCGGCAAGCGCGCTCGGCGAGAGGCCGGCGAGCCCCCAGTTCTGGCCGGCCTTGGTGAAATAGTCGGGCGGCGCGCCGATCTCGGCGCCGGCGACGGCAAGGGTCGGGTCGGCCCAGGTCGCCGAACCGTCGGGCGCCTCGCCGACGGCCAGATCGAGATAGAGGCCGATGCCCATGCCGGCCTCGCGCGCGGCCGCCGCGGCCTCCGCAAGCTGCCGGTCGGCCGCGAACTGCAGCCAGGCGTGGAACTCCACCTCGTCCGCGTTCTGCCGCGCGAAGGCTTCGACAGCATGCGATTCAGGGCTCCGGTATTCCTCCGGCCAAGCGTGCCAGCCGGTGCCGCCATTCCCCGTCGTCGTCAGCGCCAGCGAGAGCGCGTCGAAGAGCGCGTGGAAGACGAGGGGATCGCCCTGGTCGCTGCGCCAACGGACGAAATCGTCGGCGCTCCAGCCGTCGGGCGCGGTGGAAAGCCCTCGCCAGGCGGCGAAGGCGCGGCGGAGAGCGGCATATTTGAGCGCCGTTACCGCGGAATAGTCGACGAGGTCGCCGTTGCGGGCGGCCGCGACCGCGGCTGCGTCGGCCATGCCCGGTTCGAAGCCGGGCAGCGCGTCGACGGCGATGTAGAGCGGGTTCAGGAAGCGGCGGTTCGACGGAAAGAATGGGCTGACCCGGTCGGGCTCGGCCGGAAACAGGGCGTGCAGCGGGTTCGTGCCGACGAAACTTGCGCCGGCCGCTGCGGCTATTCTCGCGAAGGCGGCAAGGTCGGCGAAATCGCCGATGCCCCAGTTGCGGGCGGAGCGGAGCTGGTAGAGCTGCAGCGCGATGCCCCAGGCGCGGGTGTCGCCGAGGCCGTCGGGCATATAGCAGCGGAGGCCCTCCGGCGCGCGCATGGCGATCTCGCGCCCCTGCGGCGCGACGGCGAGGCTCGCCGCCACCGCCTCGTCGGTCGCCGCGTTCACGCCGAAGGCCTCAAGCAGCGCGCGCTTCGTCTCGTCCGAGACGCCGTGATAGGTGCCGTCGATCTCATGGAAATGGAGGGCGATGCCGTACCGGCCGGCGAGGGCGTCGAGGTCGCTCATGGCGCCTCTCCCGGTTCATCAACGAAAACGAGGACGCTGCAGGGCGGCACGACCCCGTCGGCGGAGAAGGCTTCGGCGGCGGACGCCGGCGTCGCCGAGATCAGCCGCCCGGCCGGCGCCTCGCAACGCCGGCTCTGACGCGCGAGATTTCCGCGGAGCCGAAGCGTCGCGCCGGAAAGCCGCCAGTCGACGGCGACGAGGCCGTCGTCGACGGCGACGACCTTGCCGCAGTTCGCGAGTGCCCCGGCGAGGTGCGGGAGGATCGCTTCGCGGCGTGTCGCGAGCAAGCCGCGATAGAAGTCGAGCCAGTCCTTGCCGTCCTCGCTCTCGGCCTTCTGCCAGTCCAGCTTCGAGGCCTCGAAGGTCGCCGGCGCGTTCGGGTCGGGGATCGCGGCGCGGCGCGTCTCGTCGCGGAAGGCCGCGAAGCGTGCAAACTCCTTGCGCCGCCCTTCACGCACCGCATCGGCGAGCTCGCCGTGGAAGTCCGTGAAGAAGGCGAAGGGTCGCGTCTCGCCCCATTCCTCTCCCATGAAGAGGAGCGGGATGTGCGGCGAGAGCAGGAGCATCGCCGTCAGCGCCCTCACGGTGCCGCCACCCGCAAGGTCGATCAGCCTCTCGCCGAAGGCGCGGTTGCCGACCTGGTCGTGGTTCTGGAGGAAGTCGACGAAGGCCGTCGGCGGCAGGTGGGCGGACGGCTTGCCGCGCGGCTCGCCCTCATGCGTCTTCTCGCCCTGGTAAGCGAAGCCTTCGGCGAGCGCCCGGCCAAGCTTGCGCCAGTGGTCCTCGGCAAAATCGGCGTAATAGGCGTCGCTCTCGCCGGTCGCGATCGCGTGGGCAACGTTGTGGAGGTCGTCGTTCCACTCGGCCGTGTAGAGCGGAATGGACCCGTCGTCGCGCTCATGGAGGGCGGTGATGTTGCGGTTGTCCTCGGTCGTCAGGTGCACCGGCCGGTCGGTGATCTCGGCGCGGATGCGCTTCGCCAGCGAGACGAGGATCTCCTCTTCCGATTCCTCGTCGCGGATATGGTCGATCGCGTCGAGGCGCAGGCCGTCGAGGCGGAATTCCTTCAGCCAGTAAAGCGCGTTCTCGATGATGAAGGCCCGCACGGCCGGCTTCTCGTAGGCGATCGCAGCACCCCAGGGCGTGTGGCGCTCGGGGTGGAAGAAGTCCGGCGCATAGGCGCCGAGGTAATTCCCTTCCGGGCCGAAGTGATTGTAGACGACGTCGAGCAGGACCATCAGCCCCTTGGCGTGCGCCGCGTCGACCAGCGCCTTGAGGTCGTCGGGCGCGCCATAGGCGTTGTGGGGAGCATAGAGGCAGACCCCGTCATAGCCCCAGCCGCGCCTGCCGGCGAATTGCGCCACCGGCATGATCTCGATTGCGGTCACGCCGAGGTGGGCGAGGTGGTCGAGCCGGTCGATCGCCGCGCGGAAGGTGCCTTCCGGCGTGAAGGTGCCAACGTGGAGCTCGTAGAGGACGGCTTCCTCCCACGGCCGCCCCCGCCAGTCCTCAGTCGTCCAGACATAGCTCCCCGGGTCGCAGAGAAGGGAGGGGCCGCCGACGTCGTCCCTCTGCCTGCGCGAGGCGGGGTCGGGAAAGGCCATGCCGTCGCCGCGCACGAACAGGTAGTCCATGCCGGGCTCGGCGTCCGAAACTTCGAGAGAGAACCAGCCGTCGGCGCGCGGCTCCATGCGGTGGTCGCGGCCGGCAAGCCGCAGGCCCATCGTCTCCTCGCCCGGCGCCCAGATGCCAAAGATCGTCTTGCCGTCCGGCAACAGCCGCGCGCCCCATGTCCCGGTCGCCGGTCCCGTCATCAGACCTTTCCTTCGAGGACGATCAGCGAGCGCGCCGGCGCCGTCATCGTGTCGCCGGCGGCCATTGCATCGGTATCGGGCTTGATCGCGCCGCTGTCGGTGTCGATCAGGGTCGACCAGGAGCGTGCGGTCTTCTCGGATGGGAGGATGAACTCGATCGGCTCGTAATGCGCGTTGAAGACGAGCAGCGCTCGCTGATCCTCGTTGCAGAAGAGCACCGCCACGGACCGCGCCTCGCCGGACCAGTCGTTCTCCTGCATGCGTTCGCCGTCGGGGCGCAGCCAGACGATGTCGATGAGGCCGTTCTCCATCGCCTTTCCGTGCAGGAAGTTGAACTGGTGGAGCAGCGGGTGCGTCCTGCGCATGCGGATGACCCCGCGGACGAAGTCGAAGAACGCCTGGTCGCGCTCCGCGATCCCCTCCCACTGCAGCCAGTTCATCTCGTTGTCCTGGCAGTAGGAGTTGTTGTTGCCGCCCTGGGTACGGCCGATCTCGTCGCCCATCAGGATCATCGGCGTGCCCTGCGAGAGGAGCACCGTCGCTATCATGTTGCGGCGCATCTTGTCGCGGAGGTCGAGGATGCCTCCGTCGTCCGTCGGCCCCTCGGCACCGCAGTTCCAGCTGCGGTTGTCGTCGTGGCCGTCGCGATTGTCCTCCTTGTTCGCCTCGTTGTGCTTGTCGTTGTAGGAGACGACGTCCTTGAGCGTGAAGCCGTCATGTGCGGTGACGAAGTTGATGCTCGCCCAGGGCCGCCGGCCGCGCCGCTCGAAGAGATGCGACGAGCCGAGGAGGCCGCCGGCAAGCTCGGGCAGCGTGTCGGGGTCGCCTTTCCAGAACGAGCGGACGGTATCGCGGTACTGGCCGTTCCACTCGGCCCAGCCGGGCGGGAAGTTGCCGAGCTGGTAGCCATTCGGCCCGGTGTCCCAGGGCTCGGCGATCAGCTTCACATCGGCGAGGACAGGGTCCTGGTGGACGGCGTCGAGGAAGATCGCGTTCGAATCGAACTGGTCCCGTTCGCGGCCGAGCGAGCTCGCAAGGTCGAAGCGGAAGCCGTCGACATGGCACTCCTGCACCCAGTAGCGCAGCGAATCCATCACCATCTGCAGGACGCGCTGGTGGCCGAGACGCACCGTGTTGCCGCACCCGGTCGTGTCGAAATAGTAGCGCTTGTCGTCGGCGAGGATGTAGGAGCTCGCGTTGTCGATACCGCGGACCGAGAGGGTCGGACCCATCTGGTTGCCCTCTGCCGTATGGTTGTAGACGACGTCGAGGATGACCTCGATGCCCGCCTCGTGCAGCCGGCGGACCATCAGCTTGAACTCGTGGATGTCGCTTTGCGGCGAGAGATAGCGCGTCGCCGGCGAGAAGAAGCCGATGGTGTTGTAGCCCCAGAAGTTCGTCAGCCCCTTTTCGGTCAGGTAGCGGTCGTCGAAGAAGGACTGGATCGGCATCAATTCGATCGCCGTGACGCCGAGCTTGACGAGGTGGTCGATCGCCCGCGGATCGGCGAGCCCGCCGAAGGTGCCGCGGAACTGGCTCGGCAGGTCGGGATGGAGGGCGGTCATGCCCTTCACATGCGCCTCGTAGATGATCGTGTTGCCCCAGGGCGTGCGCGGCCGGATGTCGGCGCCCCAGGTCACGGCCGGGTCGATCACCACGCATTTGGGCATGACGAAAGCCGAATCGCGCCGGTCGAAGGTCAGGTCGCCGCGATTGGAGCCGACGCGATAGCCGAAAACGGCGTCATGCCAGCGGATTTCGCCGTGGAGGGCGGCAGCGTAGGGATCGATCAGGAGCTTGTTCGGGTTGAAGCGATGCCCATTGCCGGGATCGTACGGGCCGTGGCCGCGGTAGCCATAGAGCTGGCCCGGCCGCACCTCGGGCAGGTAGCCGTGCCAGACCTCGTGGGTGAACTCGGGCAGCGCTATGCGGGCGATCTCGCGGCGACCGGAGCTGTCGAAGAGGCAGAGCTCAACCTTCTCGGCATTCGCGCTGAAGAGTGCGAAGTTCGTTCCCGAGCCGTCCCAGGTAGCCCCGAGGGGAAACGGGGAGCCGGGTTCGACCTTGTAGTCATGGTTTGCCATCAGGTGGCTCTTTCGCGCATGGGGGACGGACGTCGGGCAGGGCGCATCGTTCAGTCGTCAGCCGATGCCCTCGGCGCAGACGATGTGCCTCGAGGCGGCCGGCGAGGGGCCCGAAGCTTCATGTCGTCGCCCTCGCGGTCGTCCCCCGCTTCCGCTATGCCTCATTGCGCCCCTTCTTCGCCGAGCAAGGCAATTGCGCCATCGAGCGGAATGCCGACCCAGTCCGGGCGGTTCGCCAGCTCGTAGCCGATCTCGTACATCGCCTTCTGCAACACGAAGAGGTCGATGAGGTTCCGCGCGGTCTGGTCGTCGTCCGGAAAAATTTCCGCGCCGGACATGCCGGCCACATAGGCGACGAGGAAATCGTTCGTCGTGCGGGCGAGCCAGCCGGCGGCACGCTTCGCCGCCGCCTCGTTGCGGCTGCCCGAGTGCTCGGCGTGGCGGGAGAGGGCGGTCGCTGCGGCATAGTCGAAGGAGCGCAGCATGCCGGCGACGTCACGCAGCGGCGAGGCCTTCTCGCGCCGCTCGTCGAGGCCGCGGCGCGGCTCTCCCTCGAAGTCGATGAACATGACGTCGTTCTGCGCGACGAGGACCTGGCCAAGGTGGAAGTCGCCATGGATGCGGATGCGGCCGCCTTCCGGCTTGAGTTCGGCGAAGGCGGCGATGCGGGCGTCGAGCGCCTTCTCGAGGCCGAGGAGCCGCTCGGCCTTTCCGCGCGCCGCCTCCGGCAGCCCGTCGCGCGCTGCGCGCAGATGCGAGAGCACCCTCCCCGCCACCCGTTCGACCTGGCCGACCCAGCACCTGATGTCGCGGGCGGTCACCTTTTCGACTGCGAAGGCCGGATCGTCGGTCGGCGTCGCGAAGGCGCGGTGCAGCTCGGCGGTGCGCCGGCCGAGCAACTCGCCGATGTTGAGCGGGAACGCGAAGCCGTTGCCCGTCAGCGTCGTGTCCGCTTCCTCCGCCCCGAGCATGTGCTCGTCGATGTCGCGCAGCAGCGCCTCCACGACGGCTTCCCAGGCGTCGCCCTGGTTGGGCACGAACTGGAACGCGGCGGCGAGCGTCGTCGCCTCCGCTTCCGCCGGCCGGTATTCGACCGCCCCGAGGAACTGCGGAGTGTTCGCGAAATGCGCCGTCTCGGTCAGGAAGCGGGCGACCTCGACGTCCGGCTGCTCCCCTTGGCGCAAGCGCCGGTAGAGCTTCAGTATCACCTTGTCGGAAAAGACGATCGAGACGTTCGACTGCTCGACGCCGAGCGGCCGGGGCTCGCCGAAATCCTCGATCGCCGACAGCGCGGCGGAGCCGCGGAAGCGGACGGCACCGCTGCCGTTCTCGACCGCCGTCTCCGAACGCATGCCGTTGAGCAGCGCCTCGGCGAAGCGCTCGTCGAAGGCGCCGTCGATCAGCGCGCCGAGGCGCGAGGTGCGGCGGATCTTGGCGAGCGTATAGGAGAGCTTCGGGGCGCCAGGATGGATGTTCTCCTCGCCCCAGCGCACCGAAAGCGGCAGGAAGTAGCGCTGGTGCTCGCCGCCGACCTCGACATCGCAGGCGACGAGCGCATGCTCGCCGTTCTGGAGTTCGCCGAGCGGCGTCAGCGTGACGTCGGAGATGGCGGCATCCTTGGCGCCGAACCAGCGCTGCAGTGGCAGGAAGCGCGGCAGCACCTCCGTCTCGAGCTGGCGGCGCTCGCGGCCGGTCAGCGCGGTCTCCAGCCGGCCGTCGCGGGCCGTCAGCGTGATGAACTCCGGCAGGATTTCGGGCATCGTCTCATGCCAGGACGGCGCCTTCTCCTCGTCGGCCAGGATGAACCAGAAGAAGCCGTAGGCGGGCAGGGTAAGGAGATAGGGCAGGTCGCCGATCGGCGGGAAGGCCGAGCGGCCGGTGAGTTCGACGGGCACGGAGCCGCGGAAGCGGGCGAGGTCGAGCTCGACCGCCTGGGCGGCGCGCGACAGGTTGGCGACGCAGAGGATCCTCTGGTCCTCATGCTCGCGCACATAAGCCAGCACCTTGCGGTTGCGCGGATAGATGAGGGTCATCGTGCCGCGGCCGAAGACGGAGAACTGCTTGCGCACGGAGATCATCCGCCGCATCCAGTTGAGCAGCGACGACGGGTCGGCCGACTGCGTCTCGACGTTGATCGCCTGATAGCCGTAGACCGGGTCCATGATCGCCGGCAGGTAGAGCTGCTGCGGATTGGCGCGCGAGAAGCCGGCGTTGCGATCGGCCGACCATTGCATGGGCGTCCTGACGCCGTCGCGGTCGCCGAGATAGTAATTGTCGCCCATGCCGATCTCGTCGCCGTAATAGACGATCGGCGTGCCGGGCATCGAGAGAAGCAGCGAGTTGAGAAGCTCGATCTTGCGCCGGTCGTTCTTCATCAGCGGCGCGAGGCGCCGGCGGATGCCGAGGTTGATGCGGGCGCGGCTGTCTTCCGCGTAGGTCTGCCAGAGATAGTCACGCTCCTGGTCGGTGACCATCTCGAGCGTCAGCTCGTCGTGGTTCCTGAGGAAGATCGCCCACTGGCAGGGGTCCGGGATCTGCGGCGTCTGGCGGATGATGTCGGTGATCGGATGCCGGTCCTCCTGCGCGACCGCCATGTACATGC
>JBQCEN010000187.1:0-3520 GCA_051960215.1 Pararhizobium sp. | reverse complement strand
AGTCGCGGTGCAGCGCGGCCATGATTTCGACACTCATGTCGATCACCGATCGGCCCGGAATATTGTAGATGACGATCGGCAGCTTCGTCGCCTCAGCGACTGCGGCGAAGTGGGCGTAGAGCCCCTTCTGGGTCGGCTTGTTGTAGTAGGGCGTGACGACGAGCGCGGCGTCGGCCCCGGCGTTCTCGGCGTGGCGGACGAAGTCGATCGTCTCGAAGGTGCTGTTGGAGCCGGCGCCGGCGATCACCGGCACGCGCTTCTTCGCGACCTCGACGCAGAGCTCGATCACCCGCTTGTGCTCGTCATGCGTCAGCGTCGGGGATTCGCCGGTCGTG
Organism: Pararhizobium sp.; assembly: GCA_051960215.1. Classification (GTDB taxonomy): domain Bacteria; phylum Pseudomonadota; class Alphaproteobacteria; order Rhizobiales; family Rhizobiaceae; genus Pararhizobium_B. The sequence goes on along the minus strand of JBQCEN010000187.1, from coordinate 3,185 downwards.
CCTACCGGGACGAGGCCGTGGCTGCCCTCGGCGATCTGCCATTCGACGTGTGCCGTGAAGGCATCCTCGTCGACGGCGCCGTCTTCGGTGAAAGGCGTGATGAGGGCGGGAATGGATCCCTTGAACATGCGCGGCTCCCGCAGCCGGCGCTTCGAGGGAGTCCGGCGGCACTGCTGGTGTTTTCCGAGGTGGCGCACCATAATGCGCAGGGTCATGCGCGGCAAGCGCGCTTGCGCGCGGATCAAGGGTCGAAGACGGGGAAACCAACGGCATTTGACGGATCGGGCTAACGCTTCGTTTACGCTTGCTTCATCGGTTCCGGGCAGACTTGCGGGCTCGGGCAGGATGAGCCACGAGGCTCGCCCCGAACGGCCGGGCAGAACCGCCGGCCGGGCTCCCGCACAACCGAGACTGCAACGCGACCGATGAAGACCAAGTCCGCCCTCATCCTCTCGACGATCATGCTCCTTTCCGGAACGCTCATCGCCGGCGGGGTGCGCGCCGAACCCGTGCCGCCGGGCGAGATCCCGGTGCCGCACACACGGCCGATCCCGGTCCAGACCGCCGTGCCGCAGCTCCCGCCGCGGCCCTCGACAGAGGTCACCGCCTCGATCGGCCGCATCGACAATCCGGTCAAGATGCAGGGCAGCCTGAAGGACGGGCTCGATGCGCTGGGGCGCCATGACACCGGCGAAGCCTTCGGCATCCTCGCCGGCATGCCCGCCGGCTCGCTCGACCGGCACATCCTGCTCTGGGCGATCGCGCTCTCGGGCGAGAAGGGCGTCGGCTCCGGACGGATCGCGGCGGCGGCGCACGAGCTTTCCGGCTGGCCGGGGATGGCGGCGCTGAGGGCCAATTCCGAGCGCGCGCTCTACCGGGAGAACCCGCCGGCGGCAAACGTGCTTGCGGCTTTCGGGAACTCGCGGCCGGAGACGCCGGAAGGCGCGATCATCCTCGCGCGCGCCGAACTCGCGAGCGGCGAGCGTAGCAAGGCGGCCTCAACGATCCGCAAGCTCTGGTACGAGGATTCGCTCGACACCGACCTGGAGGGCAAGATCCTCAAGGAATTCTCCGGCCTCTTCGACAAGCAGGACCACCTGCGGCGGATGGAGATGCTGCTCTACCGCTCGCGCGTCTCGCAGGCCGAGCGGTTCGCCGACCTCGCCGGAGCGCAGTCGCTCTTCCGCGCCTGGGAGGCCGTCATCCGCGGGCAGTCGAACGCGCCGGCGCTGATCGCCGCCGTCCATCCGATGTGGCACGACGACCCGGCCTATACCTTCATCCGCGTCTCCTACCTGCGCAACAACGACCGGTACGATGAGGCGGCGCGGCTGCTCGAGCGCATCCCGCACGACCGCGCGCGCCTCGTCGATCCGGCGCAATGGTGGGACGAGGAACGCATCGTTAGCCGCGGCCTCGTCCAGCAGGGCGACTATCGCACCGCCTACCGCATCGTCGCCAACAGCGTCGCCGCCAGCGACGTCGACCGGGTGGATGCGGAGTTTCACGCCGGCTGGTATGCGCTGCGCCATCTCCACGACGCGGCCACGGCCGCACGGCATTTCCGCAAGATCGTCGAGATCTCGAATTCGCCGCTGTCGCTGTCGCGCGGCTATTACTGGCTCGGACGGGCCGCCGAGGCCGGCGCGTCCGGAAATGCGGCCGACGACTATGCCCGCGCCGCCTCCTATCCGGCGACCTTCTACGGGCAACTTGCCTCGGCCAAGCTCGGCCGCCATGCGCTCGACGTTTCCTATCCGTCACCGAGCGAGAGCGACCGCCAGCGCTTCGCCTCAAGGGAGCCGGTCGAGGCGATCCGGCGGCTCGAAGCCGTCGGTTACGACTGGCGCGCCGACATCATCTATCGCGCGCTGGCGCACGAGTTGAAGAGCCCCGGCGAGCTCGCGATCCTGACGGCGATGGCCGAGCGCAACGACGACGACCAGCTTTCGCTGCAGATCGGCAAGATCGCCTATGCCCGCGGCGTCGACTGCGCAGCCCTCGCCTTCCCGCTCGGGGCGATCCCGCGCGACGCCAACATCTCGGGCTCCGGCATGGCGCTCGCCTACGCGATCGCGCGCCAGGAGAGTGCCTTCAACAAGGCCGCCGTCTCCGCCGCCAATGCCCGTGGCCTGCTCCAGATCCTGCCGACGACCGCCAAGCGCGTCGCCGCCCGGCACGGGATGCCGTTCTCCAAGGCGCGGCTGACGGAGGACGCCGCCTACAATGCGACGCTCGGCGCGCACTACCTCGGCGAGCAGATCGACACCTTCGGCGGCTCCTATATCCTCACCTTCGTCGCCTACAACGCCGGTCCGAACCGCGTCCCGCAATGGATCGAGCGCTTCGGCGATCCGCGCGGCAAGCCGATCGACGAGGTGGTGGACTGGATCGAGAAGATCCCCTTCACGGAGACGCGGAACTACGTCCAGCGCGTGATGGAAAACTACGAGGTCTACAAGGCGCGCCTCGGCCAGTCCGTCGACATCGTCCACGATCTTCGTTTCGGGCGGTCGTGAGGATGAAGTGGTCCGCCACGGAGTTTTCGGCACGGCCGTCACCTCCGGAGCTTGTCCTCAGGTTCACCCCGCTCCCGCTCCACATGGGACGCTTTGCTGACGGCGTCCCAGTCTTGCAAGCGGAGGGGAATGGATTCCTGTGACGAGCACAGGAATGACGGCGATGGATGGTGCAGGAGGGACAGACGGAGGCTGTTGCCGGGACGCCACGCGCTCCAATCTCCCCCCTTGTGGGGGAGATGTCGCCGCAGGTGACAGAGGGGGTACAGCCTCTCGGCGTAATGCAGCACCTGCATCCTGTCGCACTGCCCCACCCCCCGCTCTGCCCTGCCGGGCATCTCCCCCGCAATGGGGGAGATCACGGAGGTTCGTCACCCCTGTGCTCGTCACAGGGGTCCATTCCATTCCGGGCGCGGCATCGGGATGGTGTCGGCGCGTTCCCGTGTGGTGAGCGGAACGGTGCGGATTTGCTATGATGAGCAACAGGAATACCGGGAGGGGAGGGGAAGGGTGAGCGGCGGGATGAGGCGCTGGTGTGACGTCCTTGCCGCAATTGATCTCCCGTGCTGCAAATGATGAATATGGCAAAGAAACACCAGAAACCACGGCAGCCCGACGAGATGCCTGACGGCTATGCCGATGTCTATTTTTCGGCTCAGGACGGGC
>JBQCEN010000186.1:0-20504 GCA_051960215.1 Pararhizobium sp. | reverse complement strand
GTAAAGGTGATCTTCTTCACCTTGTCGTTCGTGCAGAGTTCCTTGCCGATCGCCGACGAGGAGCCGGTGAGCACGTTGATCACGCCCTTCGGGATGCCGACCTCTTCGGCTAGGACGCCCCAGGCAAGGCCGGAATAGGGCGTCGCCGTCGCCGGCTTGACGACGCTGGTGCAGCCGGTGGCGAGCGCCGGGCCGATCTTGCGGGCAAGCATCGAGGACGGAAAGTTCCAGGGCGTGATCGCGCCGACGACGCCGACCGGCTGGCGGATCGCCATCATCCGCCGCTCCGCCCAGGGCGACGGGATCGTGTCGCCGTAGACGCGCCGTCCCTCCTCGGCGAACCAGAGGATGTAGGACGCGGAGCTCCCGACCTCGCCCTTCGATTCCGCGAGCGGCTTGCCCTGCTCCAGCGTCAGGAGCTCGGCCAGCGCGTCCAGGTTGTCGAGGATCGCGTCATGGAGCTTGCGCATCAGCCGGCTGCGCTCGACCGCGGTCTTCCGGCTCCATTCCGGAAAGGCCGCGTAGGCCGCGTCGATCGCCCGGCGCGTCTCGGCCGCACCCGCCTTCGGGACCGAACCGAGGCGCTGGCCGTTCGCCGGGTTGAAGACGTCGATCGTTTCGCCCGAATCGGCCGGCACCCATTCGCCGGCGATCAGGTTGGCTTCCTTCAGGTATCGGCTGACACGCGAAAGCATGGTGTCGCTCCTTCCAGTCTCGTGAAGAGGATTCAGTCGGATGCCGCACACTGCGCCGGATGACGCGGAGGGGCAATGGCTGCGGCAGGACGCCGCCAGCCGAACGCACAAGTCGAAGCGGCCGTATCGGTTCCGGGGAGGTGGCCACGGCCGACGACTTGCTGCCGAAAGAGTTCGGACGCGTCAGCTTCTCTCCTTCTGGTTGCGCTTCCTCGAATCGACTACCGTCGCGACGCACAGGCTTGAACATTATGCGCCATTGGCGTATATAACGCGGGGTGTAGGGCTCGACATTGCGATCGCGGAGACGAAGCGGCTCCTATGACGTCACTTACGCCATCAGGGACGATTTCTCGCGGATCGTCCTTCTCGAAGTGAGGCCGGCGACGGCGAAGCAGACGCGGGTTGCCGAGTAGATTTGGGACCTGATCGACAAGGTCAACAAGATCAAGAGGCTTTTGGGTTTTTGACGGAAAAACGGTCATGAAGGCGAAAAAGACACCTGAGCAAGCATCCCCCGACCTCGTGGAATCGCTGGAGCAGGCGCTGAGGTGGTTCGAGGGCGACGACAGCGACGTGACGGTCCACACCTTCACGATCGACGTGCCCGACATAGCCAAGCTGCGGAAGAAGCTGAAGCTTTCGCAGGCCGCCTTTGCCGAGAAGACCGGAATCCCCGTCGCCACCCTGCGCAACTGGGAACAGGGCCGGCGCTATCCGACCGGACCGGCGCGCAAGCTTCTCGAGATCCTCGAAAAGCGCCCCGAGGTCATCGCCGACCTGTCCTGACGCCTGTCACGGCCGCTGGTACTTGACGAAGGGCACGAGCTGGCCGATGCGATCGTAGAGCAGCCGGGCCGTCTGGTTGAATTCCTGCGTCATCCAGTAGACGCTCGGGCAGCCGGCTTCGTCCGCCGCTGCATAGACCGCCTCGATCAGCGCCCGGCCGACGCCGCACCCGCGAGCCGAGGGGGCGGCGTAGAGGTCCTGCAGGTAGCAGACGTTCTCGACCTTCCAGCAGTGCCGGTGGAAGAAATAGTGGACGAGGCCGATTGCCTCTCCAGCCCGGAAGGCCAGCAGCCCGCGCGGCTCGTAGTCGCCGCCGCGAAGGATCCGATCGAAGGTCGAGCGGTACACCTCTTCCGGCACCGTCGTCTGGTAGAACGCCAGATAGGCGGTCCAGAGCCGGCGCCAGTCCGGCTCGTCCGCAGGCTCGACCGGACGAATGACGAGATCGGCAGGCATCACTTTCCCTCGCGCAATGGATGCGGACGGTACGGCGCAGCTCCGCCCGGTGCAAGAGCAAGCGTGCATCCGTCCTTTGCCGGCAAATTTTCAACGGCCTCGACGGCGTGAAGATGGTTTCCCCTGCCCGCAAAGCCGGATAATGTCACGGACGAGATGCATCACGAGCAGCCCCCAGCCCCCGATCCTGACGGCGATGCCCTGTTCCTCGACTTCGACGGCACGCTCGTCGGCTTTGCCGACGATCCGGAGGCCGTCGACGTGCCGGCCCGCCTGATTTCGACGCTCAGAGCGCTGGCGACGCGCTTCGGCGGCGCCCTGGCGCTGGTCAGCGGCCGCGCCATCGTCTCGATCGATAACCATCTGGCACCGCTCAGGCTGCCGATCGCGGGCGTCCACGGCCTGGAGTTTCGCCGCGCCGACGAGATCAGGAGCAATGCGGCGGAGGCCCAGCGGCTCGAACCCGCGCGGCGGCGAATCGCCGCGCTGCTTCCGCCGGGTGATGCGATCCGCATCGAGGATAAGGGCGGCGCGATCGTGCTGCACTTCCGCGGCGCGCCGGACATGGCCGGGCGCGCCCGCGAGATCGCCGACGCGGCAGCCGCCGAAGATGCAGGGCTCGTCGCAGTCGGCGGCCATGCGATCGTCGAGGTCCGGCCCCGGGCAATCACCAAGGCCGGCGCCATCCGCGCCTTCATGGACGAGCCGCCTTTCGCCGGCCGCCGGCCGGTCTTTGTCGGCGACGACGTGACCGACGAGGATGGCTTTGCCGCCGTCGCGGCGCTCGGCGGCTACGGCATCAAGGTCGGCCCTGGCGAGACCGGCGCGCGCCATCGGCTCGCCGACGTCGCAGCCGTGCACGATTGGCTCTGCCGGGCCGTATCGTCGTGAAGGCCGGATTCCGGGCGATGCCGAAGTGTCGCTGCTCGCGGCGGAACTGCCGAAGCGTCTCGGAAGTTTGACACCTGCAGGAGGAGCACGCGTCCCAATGGAAAAGAGCGCGGTGAACGGTCGCCTCGTGGTGATGTCGAACCGGGTGGGCCCCCTCTCCGACACCGGAAAGGCGGGTGGCCTGGCGGTGGGTCTTGCGGACGCGCTCAAGTCGCGCGGCGGCATCTGGTTCGGCTGGTCCGGAAAGACCAGCGAGCAAGGCACCTTCAGCGAGATGAAGCGCGAGCAGGTCGGCGACGTCCAGCTTGTCACCGTCGACATGACGGAGCAGGAGGAAAGCGAGTTCTACGGCGGCTATGCCAACACGACGCTCTGGCCGCTGATGCACTACCGGCTGGACCTGGCAGGCTTCAACCGCCGGTTCGAAGCCGCCTACCGGCACGTCAACCAGCGCATGGCGGCGCGGCTGAGGACCTTGCTCTCCGAAGGCGATACGGTCTGGATCCACGACTACCACTACCTGCTGATGGGCCGGGAGCTGCGCTCGGCCGGCTTTGGGGGCGCCATCGGCTTCTTCCTGCACATCCCCTTCCCGCCGCCCGAGATCTTCGCCGCGCTGCCGAACGCGAACGACATCGTCCGCGCGATGATGGACTACGACGTGATCGGCTTCCAGACCGAGCGCGACTGCCGCAACTTCGTTCGCTACATCACCGACGAGCTTGGGGGCGCCCAGCTCGATGACGACACGGTGCAGCTCGGCGAGCGCACGACGATCGCCCGGGCCTTCCCGATCGGCATCGACGCGGAAGGCTTCGAGCGGCTGGCGCGCAGTGCCGACGCCGTCGCGCTGCGCAAGAAGCTCTACAACATGCTCGAAGGCCGGCATCAGGTGCTCGGGGTCGACCGCCTCGACTATTCGAAGGGAATTCCGGAACGGTTCCGCGCCTTCGCGGAGCTGCTGAAGCAATATCCGGAGAACCGCGCGAAGGTGACCCTGCTGCAGATCGCGCCGCTGTCGCGGGCGGAGCTCGAGAGCTACCGCGACCTGCGCCGCGAGCTCGAGGAGCTCGCCGGCCACATCAACGGCGCCTTCGGGATGCTCGACTGGACGCCGATCCGCATCATGACGCGCGGCTTCACGCGCCGCTCGCTTGCCGGCATCTGCCGGGCGAGCCGCGTCGGCCTCGTCACTCCGCTTCGCGACGGCATGAACCTCGTCGCCAAGGAATATGTGGCGGCACAGGACCCGGAGGATCCGGGCGTCCTCGTCCTCTCCCGCTTCGCCGGCGCCGCCAGCGAACTCCAGTGCGGCGCCCTGATGGTCAATCCGCACGACCCCCTCGACGTCGCCGCCGCCCTGCAGACGGCGCTGACCATGCCGGTGACGGAGCGCAAGCAGCGCTGGCAGATCATGCGCGACAAGGTCTTCACCACCACGGCCCAGGCATGGTGCCGGGACTTCCTCGAGGTGCTCTACGCCGTTCGGCCGCAAGAGGAGAATGCCCGGCGCGCCTGACCCGCGAGCCACGCCCCCCCCCCGAGCATGGCCGGCATTCGCGCAAGCAGGCTTGCCTCGCGCCGCAGCCGCGTTATCTCTGGCGCGACCATCCGGCCGCAGGGGCGGCCCCATCCGGAATTCCCCAATGGCAAACACCATCGCGGCCTCGTCCGAGACCGGCGTCGCATCGGAAGGCATGAGCGCGATCCAGACCTTCACGATCGCCGTCGCCTGCGGCGTGCTCGCCGCCAACCTTTACTATGCCCAGCCATTGATCGGCATGATCGGCCATGCCGTCGGCCTCGGCGACGGCGTGGCCGGCTTCGTCGTCACCGCGACCCAGCTCGGCTACGCCCTCGGCCTCATCTTCCTCGTGCCCGTCGGGGATTTCGTCGAGAACCGGCGACTGATCGTGGCGACCGTCGCGGTCAACGTGCTGTCGCTCGCCGGCCTCGTCGTCAGCTCCGATGCGACAGGCTTCTTCATCGCCATGGTCGCCGTCGGATGCAGCTCGACGGCGGCCCAGCTCCTCATCCCGCTTGCGGCGAGCATGACGCCGCCCGAGCGCCGCGGCGCCGTCGTCGGCCGCGTCATGAGCGGGCTCTTGACGGGCATCCTGCTCGCCCGGCCGGTCGCAAGCTTCCTCGCCGGCGCGATCGGCTGGCGCGGCGTCTTCATCGTCTCCGCCGTGCTGATCGCGCTGATCGGGCTCGCGCTGGCGCGCATCCTGCCGGACCGCGAGCAGCACAGCCGCTCCTCCTATTTCGCGCTGATCGCCTCGCTCGGACGCCTGCTCGTCGACGAGCCGGTGCTGCGGCGCCGCGGCTTCTACCACGCGATGATGTTCGCCGCCTTCTCGCTCTTCTGGACGGGTGTGCCGCTGCTCCTGCTTTCGCCGGCCTACGGCTTCTCGCAGAACGAGGTTGCGCTGTTCGCGCTTGCCGGCGTGCTCGGCGTCTTCGCCGCACCCCTCGCCGGCTATCTCGCCGATCGTGGCCACGGCTTCGCGACGACGGCCGCAGCGCTTGCGACCGGCATCCTCGCCTTCGCGCTCGCCCTCTTCGGCGAGACGTCGTTCATCGCGCTGGTCGCGGCCGCCGTGCTCATCGACCTCGGCGTCCAGGCGAACATGGTGGTCAGCCAGCGCGAGATCTTCGCGCTGGCGCCGTCGATCCGCAACCGGCTGAACGCCGTCTACATGGCGACCTTCTTCGCCGGCGGCGCGCTCGGCTCGGCGCTGACGAGCCCGACGATCCACTATTTCGGCTGGTACGCCTTCGCCGCCCTGGGGATCGCCTTCCCGGCGATCGCGCTCGTCGCCTTCCTCGTCATCGACGGGCGCCGGGGGTGACGCTCATCCCTCCAGTTCCTCGCGCAGGACCTCGAGCTCGAGCCATTCGTCCTCCATGGTGGCGAGCGCGTCTCGCCGTTCCTGGAGCCGCCCGGCCATTGCGTTGAAGCCCGACGGATCGCTGGTATAGAAATCGGGGGCGGCCATCGTCTCCTCCATGCGGGCGATCTCCGCCTCGGCGTCGGCGATGCGGCCAGGCAGCGTCTCCAGTGCGAACTGCTGCTTGTAGGACAGCTTCTGCGGCTGATCCGCGGGCCGTCTCGCAGCCTCCGCCTTCACCGGACCCGCCGCGCCGGCGGAAGAAACGGTCTTGCGCGGCGTGGTCACGCTGGGGCGGCGCTGCGCCATCATGTCGGAATAGCCGCCGGCATATTCGATCCAGCGCCCGTCCGGCGCCTCCGGGTCGGCGGGTGCGATCGTCGAGGTGACGGTGCGGTCGAGGAAGTCGCGGTCGTGACTGACGAGGATGACGGTCCCGGCGAAGCCCGCGACGATCTCCTGCAGGAGGTCGAGCGTCTCCATGTCGAGGTCGTTCGTCGGCTCGTCGAGCACGAGCAGGTTCGCCGCCCGCGCCAGCATGCGGGCGAGCATAAGCCGCGCACGCTCGCCGCCGGAAAGCTCGCGGATCGGCGTGCGCATCTGCTCCGGCTGGAACAGGAAGTCCTTCATGTAGCCGGTGACGTGGCGCTGCTCGCCGTTGACGATCAGGCTCTCGCCGCGCCCGTCCGTCAGGTAGTGGGCGAGCGTGTCGTCGGGCTTCAGGTCCTCGCGCTTCTGGTCGAGGGTGGCGATCTCCAGGTTGGTGCCGAGCCGCAACGTGCCCGCGTCGGGCGGAAGCTGCCCGATGAGCATCTTCAGCAGCGTCGTCTTGCCGGCCCCGTTCGGGCCGACGAGGCCGACGCGGTCGCCGCGGCTGATGCGCGTCGAGAAGTCGGTGACGATCGCCCGCGCGCCATAGGCCTTGGCGAGGTGCTCCGCCTCGATGACGAGCTTTCCGGACTCGCGCGCATCCGACGCGGCCGCCTTGATCGTGCCGGTCGGGCCGCGATGGGCGCGGTGTTCGGCGCGCATGGTCTGCAACTCGCCGAGCCGGCGCATGTTGCGCTTGCGCCTGGCGGTGACGCCGTAGCGCAGCCAGTGCTCCTCACGCTCGATCGCCCGGCCGAGCTTGTGCTGCTCGGCCTCTTCCTCCTCGAGCACCCGGTCGCGCCAGGCTTCGAAGGCGCCGAAGCCCTGGTCGAGCCGGCGCGCCACGCCGCGATCGAGCCAGAGCGTCGCCTTCGAGACGCGTTCGAGGAAGCGCCGGTCGTGCGAGATGACGACGATCGCGCTGCGGCTGCGGGAAAGCTCGCCCTCCAGCCATTCGATCGTCGGCAGGTCGAGATGGTTCGTCGGCTCGTCGAGGAGAAGCACGTCCGGCTCCGGCGCGAGAACGCGCGCCAGGGCCGCCCGCCGCGCTTCGCCACCCGAGAGCGACGCCGGATCCTCGGCCCCCGTCAGCCCGAGATGTTCGAGCAGATAGGTGACGCGATAGGGATCGTCGCCCGGCCCGAGACCCGCGAGAGCATAGGCCTCCACAGTGGCAAAGCCGGCGAAGTCCGGCGCCTGCTCGAGATAGCGGATGGTTGCGGAGGGATGACGGAAAATCTCGCCCGACTGCGCCTCGGCGAGGCCGGCGGCGATCCGAAGCAGCGTCGACTTGCCGGAGCCGTTGCGGCCGACGAGGCAGATGCGGTCGCCGGGCTCGACCTGGAACGAGACGCCGTCGAGAAGCGTCGTGCCGCCGAAGGTGAGCCGGATGTCGTCGAGCTTGAGGATCGGTGGCGCCACGGGCGTCAGGCTCCGGAAAGGTCGTAGGGACGGGCGACGAGGACCGCATGGCCGGAGCCGAGCGAGATCGTGATCGGCCCCTCGGCGATGTTGGAGATCGTGCGCGAGGAGCCGAAGGGCAGGAAGAAGTCGGCGAGCGGATAGCGCGCCCCGGCAATGCCGACGCCCGTCAGGTCCGAGAACCCGAGGATCGAGAACAGCGAGCCCTTCGGCAGGTCGAAGCTCTCGCTGCCCGGATCAAGCGGCGTCGCCTCTTCGAGGCCGGAGGTGACGAGCACCCGCAGGCCCCTGGCTCTCAGCCGGCAGGCGTTGATGAGATGGAAAACCGCGTGATCCGACCGGTCCCCGCCGAAGGCACCGACGAGCACGATCTCGTGGGCGCCGCGGGCGATCGCCTCGCCGATCGCGATCTCGCCGTCCGTCTGGTTCTTGCCGACCGGAAAAGGGCGGCGCTCGACATCGCTCCAGGCGGCGACGAGATCGGCCGGGGTCGAGTCGAAGTCGCCGACCCAGAGCTCCGGCGTCAGTCCCAGCCCGCGCGCATGGCGCATGCCCCCATCCGCGGCGATCGCGCGCGCCCCGGCGAGACGTGCGCGCAGGCGGTCGGTGATGACGAGATCGCCGCCGAGCAGAACCGCGAAAAGCTGGCCGTGGGTCATGGCAGCGCCATATCAGGTTTCGATCGGCTTGCCAGTCCCACTTGCCAGCCGGGCGGCAAGAAACTAATTCTGAACTCGCTCTAACGGGGTGCGTCGACAGCTTCTGGCATCGGCGCTGAGAGACCGAACGGTCAACCCGCGGAACCTGATCCGGCTTGTACCGGCGGAGGGATTAGACGCGTCATCGACGAAGCGCCTTTCCCCTTTCTTGAAACGATGGAGGCGCCCGATGCGCAGGACAACCCTTTTTCTCGCCGCGGCTGCCGCCGCTCTCACCTTTGCCACGGCCGCCGAAGCGGCCGGCACGAAGACGCTCACCGTCTACACCTATTCCGGCTTCACCGCCGACTGGGGCCCCGGCCCCAAGGTGACCGCCGCCTTCGAGAAGACGTGCGATTGCAAGATCGACTGGGTGACGGCCGAAGACGGCGTCGCGCTCCTCAACCGTCTCAAGCTCGAAGGGACCAGCACCAAGGCCGACGTCGTCCTCGGCCTCGATACGAACCTCGTCGCCGAGGCGAAGAAGACCGGCCTCTTCGCGCCGGCCGGAATCGACACCGCGGCCGTCAGCGTGCCGGGCGGCTTCAAGGACGCCGATTTCGTGCCCTTCGACTACGGCTATTTTGCCGTCGTCTACGATACGACGAAGATCAAGACCCCACCGAAGAGCATGAAGGACCTCGTGAACGGCGATCCGGACGAGAAGATTGCGATCGAGGACCCGCGCACCTCGACGCCGGGGCTCGGGCTGCTCCTCTGGATGAAGGCGATCTACGGCGACCAGGCGGGCGCCGCCTGGACAAAGCTCAAGGACCGCATCCTGACCGTCTCGCCGAGCTGGTCGGAGGCCTATGGTCTCTTCACCAAGGGCGAGGTGCCGATGGTCCTCTCCTATACGACCTCGCCCGCCTATCACGTCATGGAAGAGCACACCGACAAGTACCAGGCGGCGAAGTTCTCGGAAGGCCACTACCTGCAGATCGAGGTGGCGGGACTTTTGAAGAACGCGCCGCACAAGGCGCTGGCGCGGAAGTTTCTAAGCTTCATGATCTCGCCGGCCTTCCAGGACGTCATCCCGACGACGAATTGGATGCTGCCGGCGGCGAAGATGGACAAGCCGCTGCCGGCCGCCTTCGACAAGCGCGTCAAGCCGGATCACACCTTCCTCTTCCCGCCCGAGAAGGTCGCCGAGAACAGGAAGGCCTGGGTGGACGAGTGGCTGGCGGCGACGAGCAAGTAACGCGCGGCCCATGTTCGCAAGCGTCGAACGACGGTGGACGATCGCGGCGGGCATCCTGGTGCTCGCCGTCATGGCGACGCTCATCGCCGCCGCACTCGTGCCGCTGCTGACGGCGACAGCCGGCCAGTCGGATGTTCGCTCCACCGCGTTCGACGCCTATGTCTGGCGCGTTACCCGCTTCACGCTCCTGCAGGCCGGGCTTTCGACGCTGCTCTCGCTCGTCTTCGCGCTGCCGGTTGCAAGCGCGCTCGCCCGGCGGCAGGCCTTCCCGGGCCGCCGCTGGCTCGTCCGCCTGCTCGCCGTGCCGCTCGGCCTGCCGCAGATCGTCGCGAGCCTCGGGATCATCGAGATCTGGGGCCGCCAAGGCCTCCTCAACCTCGCCTGGACGGCGACCGGCCTCGGCGCACCCGTTTCCATCTACGGCCTTGCCGGCATCCTGATCGCCCACGTCTTCTTCAACATGCCGCTCGCCGCGCGGCTGATGCTCTTCGAGCTGGAACGTGTCCCCGGCGAATACTGGGCGGTCGCCGGCGGCCTCGGCATGCGCCCGCGCGATGTCTTCCGCTTCGTCGAGTGGCCGGCGCTCGCCCGCGTCGTCCCCGGCATCGCCGGCCTCGTCTTCATGCTCTGCGCCACCTCCTTCACGGTCGTCCTTTTGATTGGCGGCGGCCCGGCCGCAACCACGATCGAGGTCGCGATCTACCAGGCGCTCCGCTTCGACTTCGATCCGCCGCGGGCGATCGCGCTCGCCCTCTTCCAGATCGTGATTACCGGCCTCGTGCTGCTTGCGCTGAACGCGCTCGGTGGCACGGGGGAGCAGGGAAAGACCATCGGGCGCGCCCGCAGACGCCACGACCGCGACAGCCGCGCGGCGAAGCTTGCCGACGGCGCGGTGATCCTCGTTGCCGCCGCCTATCTCGTCTCGCCGCTCCTCGCGGTACTCGCTGCGGGCATTGCCGCGGACCTCGCGAGGCTCGCGACGGAGCCCGTGGTCTGGCAGGCGGCCGGCACCAGTCTCGCGATCGCCCTCGTCGCGGCCGCTCTCGGCCTCGCGGCGGCGCTGACGCTTTCGGCCGCGCGGCACGCCGCCGCGCCGCGTGCGCCAAGGCATGCCGCCGCCCGCGGCTTCCGCTCGCTCGCCGCGGCGTCGGCGTCGCTGATCCTGCTCGTGCCGCCCATCGTGCTCGGCGCCGGCTGGTTCCTGGCCCTCCACGACGTGACCGACGCCATCGCGCTCGCGCCGCTCACCGTCGTCACCGCCAATCCGCTGATGGCGCTTCCCTTCGTCATGCGCGTCGTCGAGCCCGCCTATCTCGACCACATGGCGCGCAACGGGCGCCTGAGCCTCTCGCTCGGCATCACCGGCTGGCGGCGGCTGCGCCTCGTAGACTGGCCGGGGCTGCGCCGGCCGATGGCGGCCGCCTTCGCCTTCGCGATGGCGCTCTCGCTCGGCGACCTCGGGGCGATCGCCCTCTTCGGCAGCCGCGACACGATCACGCTGCCCTATCTCCTGCTTCAGCGCATGGGCAGCTACCGCACGAGCGACGCCGCCGGCCTCGCACTGCTGCTCGGCCGGATCTGCCTTGCCCTCATGACGCTCGGCACGCGCGACGAGCGCGACAGTGACCGGAGGCGCGATTGAAACGGCACCCACCGCCCGGCGTGGAAGTCCGGCTAGAGGACGTCCGCCTGACGCTCGGCGACACCGCCTTCCGTTTCGACGTGAGCGTTGCGCCGGGAACGCTCGCCGCCGTCATCGGCCCGTCCGGCGCCGGCAAGTCGACCCTGCTGTCGCTGGTCGCCGGCCTCGAGCGCCCTGCTTCCGGACGGGTCCTGATCGCCGGAGAGGACGTGACGGAACTCGGGCCGGCCGAGCGGCCGGTCTCGATCGTCTTCCAGGACAACAACCTCTTTGCCCATCTCGACGCGCGCACCAATGTCGGCCTCGGCATCCACCCCGGCCTGAAGCTCGGAAAGCACGACTGGCAGGTGGTCGAGGCGGCGCTGTCGCGCGTCGGCCTCGCCGGCTTCGGCCGCCGCCTGCCCGGCTCGCTGTCGGGCGGCGAGCGCCAGCGCGTGGCGCTCGCCCGCTGCCTCGTGCGCCGGCAGCCGGTGCTCCTTCTCGACGAACCCTTCGCGGCTCTCGGGCCGAGCCTCAAGGCGGACATGCTCTCGCTCGTCGGCGCGCTACAGCGCGATGCCGGAGCGACGGCGCTGATGGTGACGCACGATCCGGACGATGCCGCGGCGATCGCCGACGCGATGATCTTCGTCCGCCGGGGCGCCGTCGCCGCAGCCGGGCCAGCCGATCGCTTCCTCGCCCGCACCGATATCGACGGGCTTGCGGAATATCTCGGCCGAAGGCGCTGAAGTTGCGGCAGCGCCACATTTTGGGCATCCGGAAGTGCCACCAGCGCGGGGGGCGGAATGGCTCGCACCTGCGTTCATCTTGCACTAGTCATCGCACTGCAAAATGGCTAGGACGAGCCCGTGCGGACAGGCCGCCGCTTGAGGGAAGGGTGCATGACGGACCAGGCCCGGGGGCGCGCAATCTTCTTTTCGGGAAGCGTACACTGAAGGCGACGACGGCATGAGGGCCGAACGGCATTCCGGAGCAGGAGGCTCCGGCAGGAGCTGGCGGATCGCGCGCGGCTGGCGCCGCGCAGGCGCGGTTCCGGCGCTGGCGCTGGCGCTCGCCGGCTGCCAGACGGCGCTCGACCAGACCTACGATCCCTCCATCAGGCCCTCCGACACGCCGCAGATCCGCTCCGAGGTGCAGAAGAACGATCCGAGCGCCAAGCTCGGCGCCCGTGAGCATCCGCGCATCCTCGCCACCTATGGCGGCGAGTACAAGGACGAGAAGACCGAGAAGCTGGTGGCCCGCATCGTCGGCGGCCTGACGGCAGCGTCGGAGAACCCGACGCAGACCTACCGGATCACGGTCCTCGATTCGCCCTCCGTCAACGCCTTTGCGCTGCCCGGCGGCTACATCTACGTCACCCGAGGCCTCTTGGCGCTCGCCAACGACGCCTCGGAAGTCGCCGCCGTCATCGCGCACGAGATGGGTCACGTGCTCCTCAACCACGGCATCGAGCGCCAGCGCTTCGAGGAGACGCAGAGCATCAACGCCCGCGTCGTCAACGAGATCCTCTCCGACGAGCTGGCGAGCAATGCCGCCCTGGCGCAGAGCAAGCTGAAGCTCGCCGCCTTCTCGCGCCGCCAGGAGCTGCAGGCCGATGCCGTCGGGGTCAAGCTTCTGGGCGAGGCGGGCTACGATCCCTATGCGGCGGCGCGCTTCCTCGAGACGATGGAGGCCTATGCGCACTACACGGCGCAGGATCCGAGCAAGGACCAGAGCCTCGACTTCCTGTCGAGCCACCCAAGCACGCCGCAGCGCGTGGCGCTTGCCCGCGAGCACGCAGCCGCGATCGGCCCCGAAGGAACGGGCGATCGCGGCGAGGGCTACTTCCTCGACGGGATCGACGGCCTGCTCTTCGGCGACCGGCCACAGGAAGGCTACGTGCGCGGCCGCGTCTTCATGCATCCGCGGCTCGGCATCCGCTTCGAGGTGCCGCCCGGCTTCCGGATCAACAACACCGCCGAGGCGGTGCTCGCGACAGGCCCCGGCGATCTTGCGATCCGCTTCGACGGCGTCGACGACACCAGCAACCAGTCGCTCGCCGACTACATCGCGAGCGGCTGGGTGACGGGCCTGCAGGCCGATACGATCCGCACCGGCACGATCAACGGAATGCCGGTCGCGACCGCCCGGGCCGTCGCCGACAAATGGGACTTCGACGTCACCGTCATCCGCGTCGGCAACCGCATCTACCGCATCCTGACCGCCGCCCCGCATGGCAGCGACGCGCAACTTGCGGCTGCCGCGTCGGAGGTGCGGCAGAGCTTCCGGGCGCTGACGGCGGCCGAACTGCGCTCGATCAAGCCGCTGCGCATCCGCGTCGTCACCGTCCGCCGCGGCGATACCGTCGCCTCGCTGTCGCGCCGGATGATGGGCACGGACCGCAAGGAGCAGCTCTTCCGCGTGTTGAACGCGCTCGACGACGGCGCGGAGGTGCGACCGGGTGAGCGCGTGAAGATCGTTTCCGAATAAGCTTCGCCGGCCGCCTCCGGATGTCGGCGTGACGTCACGGCGACTTGGCGCGACGCGTGAAGTGGCCCGCGTGTCAGATCGCGGCGATCGCCGGCGATTCCTTCATCAGCGCGACCTTGAGCTTCTGCAGCGCCCGGTTCTCGATCTGGCGGACGCGCTCCTTCGAGATGCCGAGGGACGCGCCGAGCGATTCCAGCGTCGCCCCCTCCTCCGCAAGCCGGCGCTCCCGGATGATCTTGAGCTCGCGCGCGTTCAGCGCCTGAAGCGCCGTATGCAGCCATTCGGAGCGGCGCTCGTCGTCGATCATCGTGCCGACCTGCTCGTCGGGGAGCGGCTCCTGGCTCGGCAGGAAGTCCATGCGGTCGGAGCTTCCCGATTCCGAATCCATGACCGGTGCATTCAGCGAGGTGTCGGGCCCGGAAAGGCGGGCATCCATGACCGCCACGTCCTTCACCTGCACGCCGAGCGCGTTGGCGATCTCGGCATGGATGGCGCTGTCCGTCAGGTACTCGTCACCCTGAGACAGCTTCGCGCGCAGCCGGCGAAGGTTGAAGAACAGCGCCTTCTGCGCCGAGGAGGTGCCGCCGCGGACGATCGACCAGTTGCGCAGGATATAGTCCTGGATCGAGGCGCGGATCCACCATGTCGCATAGGTCGAGAAACGCACGTCGCGCTCCGGCTCGAACCGGGCGGCCGCCTCGAGAAGCCCGACATGGCCTTCCTGGATGAGGTCGCTCATCGGCAGGCCGAAATTGCGGAAGCGCGCCGCCATCGCGATGACAAGGCGCATATGCGCGGTCGTGATGCGGTGGAGGGCTTCCTGATCGTGGTGATCCTTCCAGCGGACGGCGAGATCGTGCTCTTCTTCCCGCTCGAGATAGGGGGCGGACATTGCTGCCTTGACCATGCGCCGCCGGGCCGAAATCTCTTTCATGACGCGTCTCCGGACTATCTCTTTTTGAAAACGTTTACGTAGCTGATGGTTTCCCGGTTCAATCCGCGTGCTGCGCAACGCCGTGTTCACCAGACCCGGTAAAACTGAAACCGAACGGGTTGGTTCCCTCACAGCGCCGTGATCGCCGCAGGCCTTTGCGGGAAACGGATGTCCAAAATGCAAAAAGCCCGGCTGGACCGGGCTTTTTGAAATTCGCGCGAGGCTTACGCGGCCTCTTCCTGGGTTTCTTCCTCTTCTGCGATCTTGCCGCGCTTCGGCCCCTTGTTCAGGTTGACCTCGATGAGCCGGACGGCTTCCGTCTCGGACATCTTGTTGACGGCCGCGATCTCCCGGGCCATACGGTCGAGAGCGGCTTCGTAGAGCTGGCGCTCCGAATAGGACTGCTCGGGCTGGTTCTCCGCGCGATAGAGGTCGCGCACCACCTCGGCGATCGAGATCAGGTCGCCCGAATTGATCTTGGCATCGTATTCCTGTGCACGACGCGACCACATCGTCCGCTTCACCCGCGCCCGGCCCTGGACGACCTTGAGCGAGCGATCGACGAAGTCCGTCTCCGACAGCTTGCGCATTCCACTGGTCATCGCCTTGGTGACCGGCACCTTCAGGCGCATCTTGTCCTTCTCGAAGTCGATGACGAAAAGTTCGAGCGTGTGCCCTGCGACTTCCTGCTCCTCGATGGCCACGATCTGGCCGACGCCGTGAGCGGGATAGACGATCGACTCGCCGGTCTTGAAGCCCTGGCGCTGAGAAGACTTTTTCTGCTGGGTTGTCATAAGTTTATGAAACTCCCTGTTACTGCTCCGGCGTGGCCGGCACGGACTTTCGTCCGAACAAGTTGCGGCCGTCCGCGAAGCGGAAACGCGGTCGCACTGACCTTCTGTACATAAGAGACGCACGATCTGCGCTTGCGGCCATAGCCAAGCCTGCAACGGAGTTGCCGTGGACGGTCAAGGCGTTGTCAGGGGCAGCCGGGGGCTTTCGTGATGCTCTGGGAGCCGCATTCGGCACCCGTCTCAGGACAGTTCCCGGAAGCTACCACAAAAGACGGAAGAAATCAATAATTTGCTGCACGTGCGTTATTTGCGCCACAGGCTGCCCCCGCGTGCGTTCGGACGCTCCGAAGATCGCGCGCCGGCCGCAGCCGGCTCCTCGGACAAAGTGTCGCAGTGCTGCCTCGCGAAGCGATCGGCCCGGACTCAGTCGCCCTGGCCCGGCTCCGGCGAGAAGTACGCCTCGTACTTACCGTCCTTGCCGTCGAACGTCTTCGCATCGGCCGGAGGATCGCGCTTGATCGTGATGTTCGGCCACTTGTCGGCATATTCGGTATTGATCTGGAGCCACTTCTCGAGCCCCGGCTCCGTATCCGGCTTGATCGCCTCGGCCGGGCACTCCGGCTCGCAGACGCCGCAGTCGATGCACTCGTCCGGATGGATGACCAGCATGTTCTCGCCTTCGTAGAAGCAATCGACGGGACACACCTCCACGCAATCCATGTACTTGCAGCGGATGCAGTTGTCGGTGACGACGTACGTCATGCGGTCACTCCGGCCATGCCTCTCAACGTTCGCGGCTGAGGTAGCGAGTTTGCCAGGCCAAGGCAAGAACAAATGGAGGCCGCTTCCGGCCCGCCATAGCAGCCGACGCGCCACCGAAAGCCGCCGTCACTCGTCGCCCTCGGGGCCGTCCCGCAGCCGATCGATCTCCCGCCGCTCGCGCTTCGTGGGCCGGCCCTTGCCCGCCTCCCGCACCGGGACGAGCGCACTTCCGAGACGATCCTTCGCGTCGTTTTCCGGCGGCGGCGTCAGATCCTCGTAAAGCAGCCTCGCCTCTTCGAAGGGCCCGCGCCGGATGCCTCCCGACACGACCTTGAGGACGAGGACGCGCCGGTCGAGCGTGATCGTCAGCACGTCGCCGGGCTTCACGGGATGGCTCGCCTGATCCACCTTGTCGCGGTTGACCCGCACGCGGCCCGACTGGGCGATCTTCGCGGCGAGCGAGCGGGACTTCGCGATGCGGGCAAAGAAGAGCCACTTGTCGATGCGCTGCGCGCCGCCGTTCACGCGACCTCCGGAGCGACGCGCGGCGTCACTTCTTGAGCTGCTCCTTGAGCGCCGCGAGCTTGGCGAAGGGCGAATCCGGATCGATCGGCTTCTCGCGCCGCTGCGGCCGCGGAGCATGCTTGGCCGGGCCTTCGCCCCGCTCGCCCTTGCCGGGCCCGCCATGGCCATGGCCCTTGTCGCCCGGCTTGCCACCCTTGCCCTTGAAGCCGGCTCCCTTGAAACCCGGCTTGCCTCCACGATGATCGCCCCGCCGCTGCCGGTCGCCGGCCGCACCCTCATTGCGCCCGTGACGCTGGCGGGGGTGATCGCTGCGGCCGCCCGGATGCCAGAGCAGCACAGGCTTCGGCGCCTCCTCCTCGGCGGCGGGCTCCGCGGCAACCTGCTCGGCTTCGGCGCCCGGCTCGGCTTCGGCGGCCGGTTCCGCCGCAGACGCGGCAGCCTCTGCCTCCCGGCCGGCTTCCTCGGCCGGCGCCGCGGCTTCCGTCGCGCTAGCCGGCGCTTCGATGGGCGCGACCGCCTCGGCGGCTGCGGCGGCCCCTTCAGCCTGCGGGTCGCCTGCTTCCGCGGCCGCGGGTTCGGCGGCCGGCGCCTGTGCGGAAGCATCGGCGGCTTCTTCCGCCGGCACGGACGCGGCTTCCGCCGCCGACGCCGCAGGAGTCTGGTCAAACGTCGCGAGATGCGCGGCGGCCACGTCCGGCGCGACGATGTCGGCCCGGTAGCCGAGGCCCTTCAGGATCTCCTCGATGTCGTCGGCGGTGGCGCCGAGGATCGAGAGCATCGCCGGCGTCGTCGTGAAGCGGCGGCCGTCATAGCCGCCCTCCGGCCGCGGTCCGGCGCCGGGCTTCCATTGCAGCGCCGGCCGGATGAGGTCCGAGAGCCGCTCGAGGATGTCGACGCGCACGGCGCGCTTGCCGAGATAGCGGAAGCCGGCGAGCTTGTAGAAGGTGCGTTCGAAAGCCGGGTCCGTGACGATCGAGGTGCGGCCGGCGGCGAGCATCGCGATCAGGTCGCCATAGCCCGGCTTGTCGAGCGCGTCGTTCTTCAGCGCCCAGAGCAGCGTGATGAGTTCGGCGGGAGCCGGCTTGAGCAGCGCCGGCATGAAGATGTGGTACGCGCCGAAGCGCACGCCGTAGCGGCGCAGCGTGCCGCGCGCCTCCTGGTCGAGCGCCTTGACGTCGTCGGCCACGTCGCGGCGGAAGAGGATGCCGAGATTCTCGACGAGCTGGAAGGCGAGCCCCTTCGCCAGGCCCTCGAGGTCCTCCGCCCGCGCGAGATCGTCGAGCGGCTTCAGGACGGTCGTGATGTGGTGGCTGACGAAGCGCTCGATGCGGGCGACGACGAAATCGCGCGCCGCGCCGCTGAGATCGGCGTCGGCGAGCACGATGACGCGCGGGCGCAGGATGCTGTCGCTTGCCGCAAGCTTGGCGACCGCCTCGCCCAGCCAGCGGATGCTGCCGTCGGAGCCGAAGGCGAAATCGCCGTTGCCGGCGGCGTGCAGGCGGGCCGCGCGCGCCTCGTATTCGAGCGCCAGCGCCTTCTGCGCGGCGGCGGCGACGGCCTTGGCGTCCGAACCCTCTGCGCTCTGGTCGGCGACGAAGCGGAATCCGGCCAACTGGCCGACGTGATGCCCCTCGACGTAAACATCGCCGTCAACGCTGATCTCGGCTTCAAGCATCGCATTTTCTCTCAAGCGCTTCATGAGGACCGATGTCCTGCGGTCAACGAAGCGTTTCGTCAACCGTTCATGCAGGGCATCCGAAAGCCGGTCCTCGATTTCCCTCGTCTTTTCCTGCCAGTGTGTCGGATCGGCAAGCCAGCCCGGCCTGTGCGAAACGTAGGTCCATGTGCGGATCTGCGCAATTCGGCCGGAAAGGGTATCGATCTCGCCGTCGGTCCGGTCGGCGCGGCGCACCTGCTCGGCGAGGAAGTCCTCGCTGACGGCCCCGGAGCGCGCAAGGTCGCCATAGAGCGTACCGATCAGTTCCGCGTGCTGGGCCGGCGCGATCCGCCGGTAATCGGGCAGCGCGCAGGCCTCCCACAGGAGGGCGATCCGCTCCGGCCGGTCGGCAAGGTCCCTGATCTCGGGAAACCGCGACAGATGTTCGAGCGCCTGCTGGTCGACGGCCGGCAGCGCCCGCGTCAGCCCCGGGATCGGCGGCACGGCGTCGAGGCTTCGCCCGAGCGCCGCGAGGTTCGAGAAGTCGAGTGCGGCGGTGCGCCACTGCAGGACCTTCACCGGGTCGAAGTCGTGGCTCTCGATCCGTTCGACGAGGTCGTCCGGAAAGGGATCGGTGCGGCCGGTGACACCGAAGGTGCCGTCGTTCAGGTGCCGGCCGGCGCGGCCCGCGATCTGGCCGAGCTCCGCCGGGTTCAACGAGCGGAACTGGTAGCCGTCGAACTTGCGGTCCTGGGCGAAGGCGACGTGGTCGACATCGAGGTTGAGGCCCATGCCGATCGCGTCGGTCGCGACGAGATATTCGACGTCGCCCGACTGGTAGAGCGCCACCTGGGCGTTGCGCGTCCGGGGGCTGAGCGCGCCCATGACGACGGCGGCGCCGCCACGCTGCCGGCGGATGAGTTCGGCGATGGCATAGACCTCGTCGGCCGAGAAGGCGACGACGGCCGAGCGCCGCGGCAGCCGGGTGATCTTCTTCGACCCGGCATAGAGGAGCTGCGAGAGCCGCGGCCGGCCGACGACGGTCAGACCCGGAAGCAGCGTCTCGAGGATGCCGCGCATCGTGTCGGCGCCGAGCAGCAGCGTCTCTTCGCGGCCGCGCAGGTTGAGGATGCGGTCGGTGAAGATGTGGCCGCGTTCGAGATCGGCGGCAAGTTGCACCTCGTCGATCGCGACGAAGGCCGCCTGCGTCTCACGCGGCATCGCCTCGACGGTGCAGACGGCGAAGCGGGCGCCGGCGGGGGTGATCTTCTCCTCGCCGGTGACGAGGGAGACGTTCGCCGCGCCGACGCGCTCGGCGACGCGCTGGTAGACCTCGCGGGCGAGCAGCCTCAGCGGCAGGCCGATGACGCCGGAAGAATGCGCCACCATCCGCTCGATGGCGTAATGCGTCTTGCCGGTATTGGTCGGGCCGAGGACGGCCGTGACGCCTCTGCCAGAAAGGATCATCGGCGCGTTCTTCGCGGGATTGGAATGGAGCATCAGGCAACAATCTGCGGTTTCAGAAGCCTTCGACGGCGCCGCCTCTCAGGCCCGCATATGGGCCGTCGGCCACCAGAAATCCAGCATCCGGTTAAGCTTCGGAACAGGGAAGGAACGAATCGGCGACGAATCGCTGACTCAAGGCGATTCCGGCTTTGTTCACCGCTAAATCTGCGACCGTTCGCAAGAGAGAGCACCAGATGCTGAATCGCCGGCCGAAGTTGAGCGCTCGGACGGCGCGGCTGCGTTAACTTTTGCCGGACTCCGATCGGCCCGCGAGTCAAGCGCATGGTTAACGGATTGTTATTCATCAGAAAACGTGGCCTCAGCCGAGCATCCCAGCCCGTGAATCGGGCCGATTCCATTAACCTTCCGACCAAAGCCGGAACGAATCGGCGACGAATCATTGACACCGAAGCGTTCCGCTTCCGTTCCACCACAACATCTTGCGCCGGCACGTGACCCGAGCCACAGGAGGGCCGGCCGTCGCCGGACAGGAGAGGGCTTGTCGAGGCGCAAACCTTAACGATCGACGGCAGGATTTCGCCTTCCGCGCGCCCCTTCGGCCACACGCAGAACGAGTCGCAAAGGCAACGTCGGGTCCAGGATCGGGGTCAGGCGAGATACTGGCCGCCATTCGCCGTCAGCGTGGAACCTGTGATGAAGCCGGCTTCGTCGGAGACGAGGAAGAGCACGCAGCGGGCGATCTCGGCCGCCTCGCCGAGCCTGCCGGCCGGGATCTGGGCGATGATCTTGTTGCGCACGTCCTCCGGCACGGCCATCACCATGTCGGTGGCGATGTAGCCGGG
>JBQCEN010000185.1:0-8384 GCA_051960215.1 Pararhizobium sp. | reverse complement strand
AAGCCGTCGACGTTGCGGACGCCGATCTTCGACATCTTCTTGTAGCGCTCCTCCATCTCGCGCACCGTCCACTTGAGGGCGACGACCGCCTTCTTCGGATCGGTGACGACGGGGGAGAGGAGATGCGGGATGCCGTCATAGACGGAGAGTTCGAGCATCTTCGGGTCGATCATGATGAGGCGGCATTTCTCCGGCGGCAGCCGGTAGAGAAGCGACAGGATCATCGTGTTGATCGCGACCGACTTGCCCGAGCCGGTGGTGCCGGCGACGAGCAGGTGCGGCATCTTGGCGAGGTCGGCGATGACCGGCTCGCCGCCGATCGTCTTGCCGAGGGTGAGCGCCAGGCGCCCCTTCGAGGAGGCGAAGTCCTGGCTGGCGACGAGCTCGCTCAGATAGACGGTCTCGCGGGTGCGGTTCGGCAGTTCGATGCCGATCGCGTTGCGGCCCGGCACGACGGCGACGCGCGCCGCGATCGCGCTCATCGAGCGGGCGATGTCGTCGGCAAGGCCGATGACGCGTGACGACTTGATGCCCGGCGCCGGCTCGAGCTCGTAGAGGGTCACGACCGGCCCGGGCCGCACGTGGATGATCTCGCCCTTGACGCCGAAGTCCTCGAGCACGCCTTCGAGCATGCGCGCATTCTGCTCGAGCGCATCGGTCGAGAGGCTCGCATCCTTCTTGACGCTCTTCGCCTTCTCGAGGAGCTCGATCGAGGGAAGCTGGAAGCCGCCGCGGCCGGCCGGTCCCGGCATCGGCGCGCGCTGCGGCCTGGCGACCGGCTGTGGCCGGGCCGCGGGCGCCGCGACGCGCGCGGAGACCGGTGCCGGTGCGGGATCGGCGGGAGCCTCGTCCTGCCAATCGTCCTCCTCGTCGTCTTCCTGCTCGAAGACCCGGGCTGCGGCTTGCGCGGCGACGTCTGGCCCTGCGCCATAGTCGATCTCGTCGACGAAGCGCGGCTCGCGCGGCGGACGGGAGGCCGGGCGCACGCGCATGTCGGCCTCCATCGAGATCTCCGGCACGTCCGGCGTCGCGGCCGCGGTCTCGAACGACGGCTCGCGGCGCGTGGGCGCCTCGCGGCGCGGCGCGGCAGGCGCGCCGAGCGGCTGGAAATCGTCCTCGTTGAAGTCGTAGGGCTCCTCGTACTCCACCGGCGCCGCCCGGCGCTTCAGCGGCAGCGCGCCGGTCAGCCGGCGCACATGCGCCCGGCCCGTCAGCCACCAATGGGTGAGGAGGCCGAAGGCGACCGCGCCGTCCTCGTCGTCATCCTCCTCGTCGTCCGCCTCGTCCGCATCGAACTCTTCCTCGTCGGCGGCCGGCCACCATTCGGCCTCGCTCATCCGGCCCGTCAGCCCGGCCCCGAAAAAGAGGAGCATCGTCGCCGGCACGATGAGCACGACGCCGATTAGCGTCGCAACGAGCCCGTGCGGATAGCCGCCGAGGACGAGCCCCGGCACCTTCAGCACCATGTCCCCGAAGACCCCGCCGAGGCCGCTCGGCAGCGGCCAGGTCTTCGGAACCGGAATGCAGCAGAGGACGGCCGCGGCAAGCACCGTGCCGGCGAACCAGGAGAGCCCGCGCCGCAGCTTGCGGTCGACATAGCGGTTGCGGAAGAGGAAGAGCCCCCAGAAGACGCCCGGCAGGAGCCCGATGACGGCGCCGATCCCGAAGAACTGCATCGTGAGGTCGGCGAAGACGGCGCCCGGATAGCCGAGCGCGTTCGTCGGCACATTGCCGTTCGCATAGGAGAAGGAGGGGTCGTCGACGTTCCACGTCGCCAGCGCGAGGACGGCAAGCGCCAGCGCGGCGAAGACGGCGAGGCCGGCGACGCCGGTCAGCGGCCGCCGCAGATAGCCCGGAACGGCCTGACGGCCATGGCGGCCGGCAAGCATGGCGGAGTTGCCTGTCTGCATGTCAACGAACCCGAATCGAATGGTTTTCAGCCCGGAACGGCCCCTGTGCGACGATCCTAGGGGCGCTGAGGTTAAGGCGGCATTAATTCTTCGGAAACCTTAACGGCCGGTTCGGCTGCGGCCGCAGGAAAGGCAGGCACGGCCTTCGCGGCTCTATGCCGCATACATCCAATGGTCGTAGGCGCAGCCTCGGCTAGCGCGTTCGTATGATATTAGCGGCCGTTAAGGTATCTCGCACGCGCGCCCGGGCCGTCCTTAACTGGAGGTCTGAAGCAGCCTGGGGAGCAATGATGCAAACCATATCCGTATTTCTCTTCGCCGCCGCGTTGTCTCTCGCGGCGGTGCCGTCGGCGCACGCCTTCGGCACCTTCCATCGCAGCAGGCACGACCATCAGACCGGCCACGGCTCCGGGGACACGCAGGTCCACGCAGTGCCCTCGCCGACCGCCGGCATCGGCGCATCGGCCGTGCTCATTGCCGGAGGCTATCTCTGGCTCGTCCGCCGCCGCGCGAAGTCCCGCAAGGACCCGAAATAGCGGCGCAGGAGCGGACGCACCGGCCCGCGCCGCGGCACCGCACCGGGTTTGGCCCGGCCGTGGCGAGCCGGCCGCAGGCCTGCGGCCGGCTCGCCTTTGCGGCTATTGCACCACCTCGCCGTGCAGCGTGATGTCGAGGCCCTCGACCTCCTCCTGCGTCGTCGGACGCAGGCCGACCAGCGCCTTGACGATGAAGAGCAGGACCAGCGACACGACGGCCGTATAGACGATCGTCACGGCGACGCCGTAGACCTGCGTCAGGAGGCTCGCGCCCTTGCCGAGCGGGTTGATCGCCGGATCGGCGAGCACGCCCGTCAGCAACGCCCCGATGATGCCGCCGACGCCGTGGACGCCGAAGCAGTCGAGCGAGTCGTCGTAGCCGAAGGCGTGCTTCAGCTTTGTCGCCGCGAAATAGCAGCCGACGCCGGCGACGATGCCGACAATCAGCGCACCGGTCGGGTTGACGAAGCCGGATGCCGGCGTCACTGCGACGAGGCCGGCGACCGCGCCGGAGACGATGCCGAGCACGCTCGGCTTTCCCGCGATCGCCCATTCGCAGAACATCCAGGCGAGCGCCGCCGCCGCTGTCGCGACCTGCGTGTTCATCATCGCCGCACCGGCAA
Organism: Pararhizobium sp.; assembly: GCA_051960215.1. Classification (GTDB taxonomy): domain Bacteria; phylum Pseudomonadota; class Alphaproteobacteria; order Rhizobiales; family Rhizobiaceae; genus Pararhizobium_B. Next base: position 5,315 of record JBQCEN010000185.1, on the reverse strand, counting down.
GCGCGTTCGACGCGACGGCGGAGCCGGCGTTGAAGCCGAACCAGCCGACCCAAAGCAGCGAGCCGCCGATCATGGTGAGCACGAGATTGTGCGGCGCCATGTTCGTCTCGCCGTAGCCCTTGCGCTTGCCGACGACGAGGGCGCACGTCAATCCGGCGACGCCGGCGTTGATGTGGACGACGGTGCCGCCTGCGAAGTCGAGCACGCCGAGGCCGCCGAGGAAGCCGCCGCCCCAGACCCAGTGGGCGATCGGCGAATAGATGACGACGCTCCACAGGCACATGAAGATGAACATGGCGGAGAACTTCATGCGCTCCGCGAAGGCACCGGTGATCAGCGCCGGCGTGATGATCGCGAAGGTCATCTGGAACATCGAGAAGACGTATTCCGGGATCGTCGGCGCCAGCGCGTTGGTCGTGTTGATGCCGACGCCGTTCAGGAAGACGGCGGAGAAGCCGCCGAGCCAGGATTGCGTCGCGCCGCCGTCGGTGAAGGCGAGCGAATAGCCGACGACCATCCAGATGACGGTGACGGCGCAGGTGATCGCGAAGCTCTGCATGACGGTCGCAAGCACGTTCTTCTTGCGCACCATGCCGCCGTAGAAGAGCGCGAGCCCCGGGACGGTCATCATCAGGACCAGCGCCGTCGAGGTCAGCATCCAGGCCGTATCGCCGCTGTCGAGCTTCGGCGCGGCCGGCGCCGTCTGGGCGAGCGCAGGCGCGGCCACCGCCAGTGCCGCAAGGAGGCCGAGGCTCGCGGTCTTGAAAAGGGTTCTTGCCATGTCGGGTGTTCCTTTCGTTGACCTAGAGCGCTTCGGCGTCGGTCTCGCCGGTGCGGATGCGCACGGCCTGGTCGATCGAGTAGACGAAGATCTTGCCGTCGCCGATCTGCCCGGTCCTGGCGGAAGCGCCGATCGCCTCGACGACCTCTCCCACCATCTCCGACGGCACGGCGACTTCGATTTTCACTTTCGGCAGGAAGCTCACGGCGTATTCGGCGCCGCGATAGATTTCCGTATGTCCCTTCTGCCGCCCGTATCCCTTCACCTCGGTGACGGTCAGGCCCTGGACGCCGGCCGCCGAGAGCGCTTGCCGCACCTCGTCGAGCTTGAACGGCTTGATGATGGCCATCACGATTTTCATCCGTTTCCCATCCTTCCTGTTGCCGCGGCTGAGGCGCCGCCGATCGGGGCGGCCAGCCATCCCCCGGCCGCCCGCAGGAGGGGAATCAAGCGCCGTGCCAAGTCGATTGGCAGACGTCAGATCATTGATGTGGAAGGAGAAAAACGAAGGCGTGGACGAACGCGACCGTGGCCCGCGCCTGCAGCGGCCTCAGAAATAGGCAGATTCCCACACCTGCCCGGAAATTAATCGATCGCTCGTTTGCGGATCAGGCCTTCCTGCGCCACCGAGGCGACGAGGCGCCCGTCGCGGGCGACGAGAGAGCCGCGCGTCATGCCGCGCGCGCCGCTCGCGTTCGGGCTGTCGGCGGCGTAGAGCAGCCAGTCGTCGAGCCGGTGCGGCCGGTGGAACCACATCGCGTGGTCGAGGCTCGCCGCCTGCAGCGACTTGTCGAACACCGACAGCCCGTGAGCGAAGAGCGAGGTGTCGAGCAGCGTCATGTCGGACAGATAGGCGAGCACGGCGGCCTGCAGGTGCCGTTCGTTCGGCACCGGCCCCGTCGTGCGAACCCAGACGCGCTGCTCCGGCTTCAGCTTTTCGCGCGACACGTAATGCGCGAGCGATAGCGGTCGGATTTCGATCGGCCGCTCGCGCTGCCAGTAGCGGCGAATGTTCTCCGGCGCCCGGTCGAGGAAATGCGCCTTGATCTCCTCCTCGCCCATCAGCGTCTCGGGGGCCGGCGTTTCCGGCATCGCCATCTGGTGCTCGAAGCCGTCCTCGTCGATCTGGAAGGAGGCCGACATGGAGAAGATCGCCGCGCCGTGCTGGATCGCCACGATCTGGCGCGTCGTGAAGCTCGATCCGTCGCGGATGCGGTCGACCTCGTAGACGATCGGCACCGACGGATCGCCGGGCCGCATGAAATAGGCATGCAGGGAGTGGACGTAGCGCCCCTCGCCGACGGTGCGCTGCGCGGCGACGAGGGCCTGGCCGATCACCTGGCCGCCGAAGACGCGCTGCCAGCCGACCTGCGGGCTGCTGCCGCGATAGAGGTTGTGCTCGAGCTGTTCGAGATCGAGCGTCGCGAGGAGCTGCTCCATCGCGCTTGGCGTCATGTCTGGCTTCATCGGACCTGCCGTCTCCGGTTGCGCAAGGCCGCCAGCGCATGCACATTCGGCCCGCATGCTCTATAACGAGCCATACAGGAAAGCGCGCCGGCGCGGCAACGGGGGGAGCCGAGGCCCGGCGTGGAAGGACCGGAAAGGAGACGAGATGGCTTCGCAACGGCGGGACGTGCTGATCGGCGGCGGCGGATATGTCGGGCTGGCGGTCGCCGTCGCCATCAAGCAGGCAAGCCCCCATCTCGACGTCGCGGTGATCGACGCCGCCCCCGAGGAGGCGTGGAAGAAGGACCAGCGCGCCTCGGCGATCGCCGCTGCCGCCAGCCGCATGCTCGACCGCCTGGAGGTCTGGGACGAGATCCGCCGGGAGGCGCAGCCGATCACCGAGATGATCATCACCGACTCGCGCACCTCCGATCCCGTCCGGCCGGTCTTCCTGACCTTCGGCGGCGACGTCGAGGATGGCGAGCCTTTCGCCCACATGGTCGAGAACGTGTTCCTCGTGGGTGCGCTGCGCAAGCGCGCCGAGATGCTCGGCGTCGTCATCGAACAGGGCCGCGCGGTCGAGGACTTCCGCGTCGAGGAGGAATGGGCGGAGGTCAGGCTTTCGGGCGGAGAGACCGTCGAGGCGCGCCTCGTCGTCGCCGCCGACGGCGTCCGCTCACATCTGCGGACGATGGCCGGCATCCGCACCGTCGAATGGAGCTACGGCCAGTCCGGCATCGTCACGACCGTCAGCCACGAGCGCCCGCACAACGGCCGCGCCGAAGAGCATTTCCTGCCCGCCGGGCCCTTCGCGATCTTGCCGCTGACGAACAACCGTTCCTCGCTCGTCTGGACCGAGCGCACGCGCGACGCCGAGCGGCTCGTCGCCGAGGACGACCTGCTCTTCGAGGCGGAGCTCGAGCGGCGCTTCGGCCATAAGCTCGGCGCGATCGAGCTTGCCGGCGGGCGGCGCGCCTTCCCCCTCGGCCTGACGCTTGCGCGCGACTTCACCGCGCCCCGCATCGCGCTTGCCGGCGACGCCGCTCACGGCATCCACCCGATCGCCGGCCAGGGCCTCAACCTCGGCTTCAAGGATGCCGCAGCACTCGCCGAGACGGTGGTCGAGGCAGAGCGGATCGGCCTCGACATCGGTTCGCTCGGAACGCTGGAGCGCTACCAGCGCTGGCGCCGCTTCGACACGTTCCAGATGGGGGTGACGACCGACGTCCTGAACCGTCTCTTCTCGAACGACGTCATGCCGCTCCGGGCCGCCCGCGGCTTCGGCCTCGGCCTCGTCGACCGCATGCCGGCGTTGAAATCGTTCTTTATCCGCCAGGCGGCCGGCGTCGCGGGTCCCGGCGATCCGCGCCTGCTGCGCGGCGAGGCGATCTGACATCCGGCCCGGAGAAGCCCGCCGCTTCAGATCTCGATCTGGCGGGCCTCCGAGACCAGCATGATCGGCACGCCGTCGCGGATCGGATAGGCGAGGTGCGCCGATTCGGAGACCAGTTCGCCGGCCTCCCGATCATAGACGAGACGCCCCTTCGTCAGTGGACAGACGAGGAGCTCGAGGAGCCGCGGATCGACGGCCGGCGGGCCGCCGAGGACGGCCGGAAGCTGCGCGTCGTCATGGAGATCGTTCTGCACGGGGTGTCCCTACTGGATCACCCGCTGATAGTCATCGGAATCGCGCGCGAGCGCAATCTCGGTGATCGCGACCAGCGTCTCGGCCCGGGCCTTCAGGTCCGGCGCCTCGAGCAGCGCCTGCTTCTCGGCCGGCCCGAAGGGCGACATCATCGCCAGGCAATTGACCAGCGTCGCATTGCTCGCCCGCTCGACGCTCGCCCAGTCCGCCTCGAGCTGGTTGGCGTCGAGATAGGCCCGGAAGCTCGCGAGGAGCGCCTCGCGGTCGACCTTGTCGGCCGCCTCGTCCGGCAGCAGGTCCTTGACGAAGGGAGCGATCCGGCAGGTTCGGTACGGCCGGCGCGAGCGCAGCTCCTCGCTGACGCGGAAGCGGCAGATGCCGGTGAGCGAGGTGATATAGCGTCCGTCGCCGGTTTCGGAGAACGACGTCACGCGGCCGAGGCAGCCGACGGCGCTGAGCCGCGGCGTCTCGCAGCGCTCCGCCCGCCCTTCGTGGTCGAACACCGGCTGGATGATGCCGAGCACGCGGTTTTCGGAAAGCGCCGCGTCGAACATCGCGAGGTAGCGCGGCTCGAAGATGTTGAGCGGCATCTGCCCGCCCGGCAGCAGCAGCGCCCCGCAGAGCGGGAAAACCGGCACGATCTCGGGAAGATCCTCTACCCGGCGGTATTGGACGTTTCCAGCCTGCATGATCCCAGAGCCTCTTCTCCCTCCCCGTCCCATGAAGGTAACTGGCGCGCCGGGACCCGATCTCAAGGGCGAAGGCGAGCCGCCGCCGCCGTCACGAAAAGAGGATCGACGACAGCTTGCGGCGCGCCGTGAGCGTCGCCGGATCGCCTGGCCCCCAAGCTTCGAAGAAGGAGAGCAGGATGCGCCGCGCGCCGTCGTCGTCCCACGACCGGTCCTTGCGCATGATCGTCAGCAACTCGTCGGCCGCCGCCTGGCGCTCGCCCTTGACGTTGAGGATCTTGGCGAGGTCGGCGCGCGCGGCGTGGTCGTCCGGATCGGCCGCGAGCCGCTCCTGGAGCGCGCGCGGATCGCCGAGGCGCGCCACCTCCTCGGCCTGCGCGATGCGCGCCTCCACGCTGACGATGTCGGCATCCTTGCGCTGCTCGTCGGTGAGGCCCGCAAGCAGCTCCTTGACATCGGCCACCTGGCCCGCCTCGAGAAGGCATGCCGCCATCCCCGCCAGCGCCTTCGTATGACTGGGATCGTGCGAGAGGATCGCCGAGAAACCCTGCGCGGCGAGCTCGACATCCCCCGCCGCGAGCGCCGCCTGCGCCTCGCCGAGCGCCGCTTCGATGGCCTCGGCTTCCGGATTGCCGGCCGCCGCCGACAGGCGGTCGATGAACTGCTTGACCTGGCTTTCGGGCACCGCACCCATGAAGCCGGGGCCAGGGCGGCCCGCGCCGAAGGCGCGGAGCCCCGGACGCGACAGGATGAC
>JBQCEN010000184.1:0-47762 GCA_051960215.1 Pararhizobium sp. | reverse complement strand
GGCTGCCCCCAGCGCGGGAGCTTCACGCTTCGGGCTATTTCCCCATCCGGTTTTACACGGGGGGGGGGGCGACCCCCCCACCCCGCGCTTTCCGCATGTGCCCGATAGCGGGCGAGAGAAACGTCATTCGGGGAGTGGGGTCATGGATACCGCCTGGCAGAACCTGCCCGTCATCCTGACGGGATTGGGCCTGACGCTCGAATATTCGATCGTCGCCATTGTCCTGATGGTCGTCATCGGGCTGATCGCGGCGCTGATGCGCCTATCGAAACTGGCACCGCTCAGGTGGATCGCCACGGCGTATGTCGAAATCTTCCGGTCGACGCCCCTGCTGGTGCAGCTCTTTTTCATCGTACTCGGGCTGCCGGCTATCCTGCCGCTCAACGACTGGTTCGGCCAGTTGACCTATCCGATCCTGGCCGCCGCCTTCACGCTCAGCCTCAATGAAGGCGCCTACGTCACGGAGATCGTCCGCGCCGGCATCCTCGGCGTGGATCGGGGGCCGAAGGAGGCCGCCGACAGCATAGGCATGACTGGTATTCAGACGATGCGCTACATCGTCCTGCCGCAGGCCTTCAAGCGGATGATCCCTCCCCTGGTCAATCAGGCGGCACAAACGATCAAGGATACGTCCCTCCTGGCGCCTGTCGGAGTGGCGGAACTGGTCTATCAGGGCGAGATCGTCATATCGGCGACTTTCGCGTCCTTTACGATATGGGGTCTCGTCGCGCTCCTGTATTTTATCGTCATCTTCTCCGTGTCGAAATGCGCGTCCTACCTAGAGTGGAGGCTTCAAGTTGATAAGCGTTAAGAACCTTCACAAGTCGTTCGGCCAACACGAAATCCTCAAGGGGATAACCAACCATGTCGAGGAAAGGGAAGTGGTCGTCGTCATCGGCCCTTCCGGGAGCGGCAAAAGCACGTTCCTCAGATGCCTTAACGGCCTGGAGACTGTAACGAGCGGCGAAATCGAGATCGCCGGCATGAACCTGCCCGATCCGAAGACCAACATCCACAAGCTGCGCCAGCATGTGGGCATGGTGTTCCAGCAGTTCAATCTGTTCAAGCACCTGACGATTCTCGAGAACGTCACGATCGGACCGCGGAAAGTGAAAAAGACCGCAGCTTCCGAGGCGAACGAAGTCGCGCGCGAACTGCTGGCCAAGGTCGGGCTTGTCGGCAAGGAGGCAAGCTACCCGGACGAGCTTTCCGGCGGCCAGCAGCAGCGCGTGGCGATCGCGCGTGCGCTGGCGATGCGCCCGAACGTCATGCTGTTCGACGAGCCGACCTCGGCGCTCGATCCCGAAATGGTGGGCGAGGTGCTTCAGGTCATGAAGAACCTGGCGACCGAGGGCATGACAATGGTGGTCGTCACGCACGAAATGGGCTTTGCCCGCGAGGTCGGGCATCGCGTGATCTTCATGGACGGCGGCGCGATCGTTGAGGAAGGCGAACCCCAGGATGTCTTCTCGAACCCGCAGATGGAGCGCACCCAGAGCTTTCTGGCGAAGATTCTCTAACGCGGCCGCTGGAGCGCGAGCTCGTGTTCGTGATGATCTCGGGATGTTCGGGGGGCGGCAAGTCCACTCTCCTCGCGGAACTCGCGCGGCGCGGTCACGCGGTGGTCGCGGAGCCGGGGCGGCGGATCATCGCCGAGGCGCAGGCCGGAGATGGAAAGACGCTTCCCTGGGTTGACCCGGCGGCTTTTGCCCGCCGCGCTCTTGAGATGTCCATCGCGGATCATGAGGCGGCCCGTGGCCTCACGTTCTTTGATCGCGGCGTCATCGATGCGGCCGTCGCGGTCGCGGCAACGCGCGGCGAGCACCCGGCGGCCGTCATCGCGCGCTTTCGCTACGATCGACTCTTCCTGGCGCCGCCCTGGCCGGAAATCTATGTGAACGACGCCGATCGCCGCCACAGCCTCGATGACGCGCTGCACGATTACGAGCGCGTCCGACAAGCCTACCTGAATGCGGGATACGATCCGGTGATATTACCGCGCGACACGGTGAACGCTCGCGCAGATTTTATCTTGGCAACGTTGCAAACATAACGAATGCTGGGCTGCATTCGTCTTCAATCGCGAGGCGTACCGCTCGTCTCTGCTCATGCTCGTGCGATCCTGGTCGAGCGAAACCCGTTCGAGGGTGGTGGAAAACGCCGCCGGCCGCACGCAATCGCGTCCCTCCCGCTTCGCCGCATAGAGAGCGGGATCGGCGCGCCTCGAGATGACGCACCGCCTCAGTCACTTTCGCCGCCGAAGAATGTGGTCCTGATGACCGCGACGGCGGCTTCAACTGGTATCGACCTGCCGCTGGAGCATCGACTCCCTGGCCGGCCGCAAGCCGATGCGCATCCGCCGCCTCATGGACGGACTTGAGGCCGTTCAACGACAGAGGCAGTTGAAAGAGGCGGTCGTCGAACCCGTCCGGCCTGAAGCCGCACGCGCCGCAAGCGACGCAGCCTTGACGACGCTGCCGCTACGCCGTTTCCGGAACGGCCGTATCCTCCGCCGTATCCGCCGCCTCGGCGAAGGCGTACTGGTTGGCGTGGCCTGCCTGGGTCAGCCTCAGCGCGCCCCGCGTTCCGTCGACGACGAGATCGAGGAAGGCATCGGCGACGTGATGCCGATCGGACGAACGCGGCGCCTCGAGTGTCAGCGTTCCGCCGTCGGCGAAGTCGCAGCGCAGGCGAGCGGCCCTCGAACCGGAACGGGAACCGCCGAGAGCCCGCGGCTCGGCTCGGACCAGCGCCCATGCATCGTGTCGCGTCGGCAGGCCGCCGCTCTCGTCCCTGGGATCGACGGCAACGGCATCGAGACGGCGTCGGGCGCAGCATTCCTCCACCACCGAGATCAGCGGAGTGAACCCCGCCAGGAGAAGGCGGCGCCCGGCCCCGGACGGCGCGCCGCGCCGCCACCAGCCGGGACGATCGAGTACCGGATGGTCGAAGGAACGGGTATCCACCAGCGACCTGACGGCGGCTGCCAGCGCCGTCGGCCGGGGCGTCGGAAAGCGCGCGTCGAAGGCGCCGCATTCGTAGTAGCGGTCCCGCCGCACAAGCATCGAGTTCCAGTCGACGGCGCCGAAAAGCGACCATGCCGTCACCGCTCGAATGTCGGCGCCGCGTTCGACCAGGGTGCAGGCGGCCTGCCATCCCTCCATCAACCAGCGCAACTGCTCCTCGCGGGTGCAGCCATTGTGCAGTTCCGTCACGGCGATCGGCAGGCGGTAGCGCGCCCAGAGCTCCTCGAGCCGGGGCAGCAGGCCGAGCTGCTCTTCCGACACGTCCGAACGCACCGCCGCCACGTCGACATAGCGATCGATGCCGTTGCCGCCGATTTCTTCATGCGGGTGGCGTTCCGCCCGCTCGTCCAGAAACCGGTCGCTCGTCAGATAGTGGTCGATGCCGATGATGTCGGGCGGACACGGGGCGGCGAGAAAGGCCGCGAGCTCGGGCCGCGTCACCCCGGCGGAGAGCAGTCTTTCGTGGAAGGGGTGGCCCGCATCGACGCGCCCGCTCAGGAGATCGACCGACAACCAGCGGCGTTCGTTTTCGTATCGCGTCTGGTATTCCAGCCGCGGCGTGGAAAAGACGCGGCCGAAATCCTCGGTCTGTACGAGGCGTGCCGTCGGAGTGACTTCGCGCACAGCCTTCATCGCCTCGGCGATGGCCCTGCACTCGGCCATCAGGAGCCGGAGAAAAGTCGCCTCGTCCCGGCCGTGAGGATGCCAGAGGCCGTATAGCCCGCTGATGCGCGCCGTGGTCAGCGGTTCGTTCACCGGCGTGAACATGTCGAGCCAGGGATAGCGTCGTGCGACGCGCCGCGCGTAGCCGGCCAGGAGTTCCGGGAAGGCCGGATCGAGCACATGGGTCCAGGCGGGGCCCGAGCCGTGGTGGATGAGCCCGGCGTTGACGCCGATGCCGGCGTCGCGAAGCCGCCGCAGCCGGTCGTCCGTCCAGTTCCACTCGTAGCGGCCGGCCGCCGGCTCGACCATCTCCCACAACACCGGATAACGAAGCGTCCTGATGCCGAGGGCGGCGATCAGGTCGAGGTCGCCTGTGCGAAGGTGATGCCCGGTATCGACCAGCTGGTTGCGGGCGGTGCCGGAAATCCGGACGATGCTGCACTCGACGCCGCCCCAGACTTCCGGCAGCGGGCTCAAGCCATCGCCTCGCGCAGCGGCGGGTTCGAGCGCGCGTCCACCGGCACGGTCCTCTGAATCCGGGAGAAGGTCGACAGCGCCTGCCCGACGACCTGGTCCATGTTGTAGTAGCGGTAGGTCGCAAGCCGGCCGACGAACCAGGCGTCCGGACGCCCGGCCGCCAGCGCCTCGTAGCGCTTGTAAAGCGCTTCGTTCTCGGCCCGGGGCACCGGATAGTAGGGATCGCCGACATCGGTCGGATATTCGTAGGTCAGGCTCGTCTTCGGATGGCGCTGGCCCGTCAGGTGCTTGTATTCGGTGATCCGCGTATAGCGTTCGGTCTGCGGATAGTTGACGACGGCGACCGGCTGGAACCGCTCGCAGTCGAGCGTCACGTGCTCGAACCGCAGGGAGCGGTAGGGCAGCCGCCCGAGCTCCCAGTCGAAGAACTCGTCGATCGGCCCCGTGTAGATCAGGCGGCGAAAGCCGATCTCTCCGCAGATCTCGCGGTAGTCGGTCTCAAGCATGATCCTGATGTTGGGGTGATCGAGCATGCGCTCGAACATCCGCGTATAGCCGTCGACGGGCATGTTCTGGAAGCTGTCGGCAAAGTAGCGGTCGTCGCGGTTGGTCCTCGTCGGCACCCGCGCCGTGACGGATTTGCTGAGCTGCGAGGGGTCGACGCCCCATTGCTTGCGCGTGTAGCCGCGGAAGAACTTCTCGTAGAGTTCGCGGCCGACGGTGCTGACGACGACGTCTTCGGCCGTGCGCACCTCGGCGACCGTCTCGCGTCGGTTGGCCAGGAACTGCTCCAGCTCCTCCGACGTCAGGTCGAGGCCGTAGAGGCGATTGATCGTGTCGAGGTTGATCGGGATCGGCAGGAGCTTGCCGTCGACGGCCGCGAGCACCCGATGCTCGTAGGGCCGCCATCCGGTGAACTGCGACAGATAGTCGACGATCGATTGCGCGTTGGTATGGAAGATATGCGGCCCATAGCGGTGGATCAGGAGGCCGGCCTCGTCGTGGCAATCATGGGCATTGCCGCCGATATGGTCGCGCCGATCGACGACCAGCACCGTCTCGCCGCGCTGCGAGGCGATGCGCTCGGCAAGCACGCTTCCCGCGAAACCTGCGCCGACCACGAGCCAGTCGAACATCGTCAGGCTCTCCGCTGAAGGCCGTTGGCCATCGCGGTCTCGGCGATGCGCTCGGCCATGGCTTCCCACGTCTGGTCCCACGACGTCTTCGCCAGGAAGGAATCGACCTCGGCCAACCGGTGGTGCCTCGGCTGCGCCAGCATCGAGCGGAGCGTCGCCTCCATGTCGTCCGCGTCGGCGATCGCCACCAGTTTCTCCGGCCCGTAGCTGCGGACGACGTCGACGATGGCCGTCGAGGCGACCGGCAAGCCGGCTGCGAGGAACTCCGGCGTCTTCGTCGGACTGATGAAGCGCGTCGCCTCGTTCAGCGCGAACGGCATCCATCCGGCGTCCCAATGCGCCAGGTAGGAGGGCAATTCGAAATAGGACTTGCTGCCGAGCCAATGCAGGTTGTCGGCTTGTGGCACGCGGGCGGGATCGATCTTGACGATCGGCCCGATCATCACGAAATGAACGTCCGGCATCGCTGCTGCCGTCTGCGCCACCAGATCGAGATCGAGCCGTTCGTCGATCACGCCGAAGAAGCCGACCCTCGGATGCGGGATTCCGGCGTGGTCGGGGGGATCGGCGGCCGGTTGCCGCGCCTGGGCGAAGTGCGCCGCATCGATGCTGCTCGGAAACAGGTGAATGGAAGGATGCAGGGCCCGCTTGACATCGTAGAGGCTGGCCCCGCCGGTGAAGACGATGTCGGCGCGACGGAAAAGCGCCCTTTCCATCTCCGCCAGTTCGGAAGGAGCGTTCTTGAAGGCCGACAGCTCGTCCATGCAGTCATAGACGCAGACGTCGCTCGCCAGGTGATCGCTGAAGCGCAGCGCCATGGGCGTGTAGTACCACGTGATCCGGCGCGGCTGCGGGATCAGCGCAGAGACCTGGTCGACGAACCCCCGCTGCACGTCGATCGCTTCCGCTTCGGAAAGGTCCTCCGGCAGCACCGGCGTCACCACCTGGATGGACGGCGCCGCGCCGGCGATGCTAATGAACGGACGATCTGTCTTCTCCCTCACCGGCTCCTCGAAGTAAAGGACATGGTTCTGCTTTGCAGCGCGAGTGAGAAGATGCTGTGGTCTTTGGAATACGAAATTCCACCGCAAATGAGAGAAGCAGAAAACGACAGGGACTTTGGAAATGCTCTTCAGCGCGTACGTCTTGTCTCGAATCGCTTCCATGGAGTTGCTTTCCTGTGGATGCTGACAAGTGGAATTACCCAATAATGATCAGCGAACCGATGTTGGGGCGCCTCCGCATCTAACAGCATCGCGATGCGAATGTTCCGGTGCTCGGACCCTTGAGCCGCCTCCAGCCGGGCGTGGTGTCACCCGCACGCAACGCGGCCGGGAATTGCCGGAGACCCTGCCATTAAGCCCGTGTTCATCGGCGCCGAACTATGGTTAACGCAGGATAAGAAGTTCTCGAATCGCGCCGGATCTGATCCGGGAGAACGGGGCAAGCGGCGGCCGAAAGGCGAAGGCCGCCCGCAGTGACGACGGTCGCGGCACCGTCATGAGATCATGGAAACGAAAATCAACTTCGAGAGCAACATCTTCCCTCTTTTTGATCCCGAATCCGTCGATGATCTGAAGGATCCATGCCCGGTTTTCGACGGCAAGCTCTGGCACATGTTCGGTTCGAGCGGGACCGTGACGACCGAGACGTGGAGCATCCTGCACGCCACGGCGCCCGATCTCTACGGGCCATGGACGGAGCATGAGCCGCTCGTCCTGCCGGTCAGCGGGTCGGGCGTGGCGGCGCCGGGCGTGATCTACGATTGCGGCGTCTTCCACATGTTCATCCAGACGGAGTTCATGAAGTCGGGCGGACGCTGCGAGCACGCCGTCTCCAATGACGGGTTCAATTGGGTCGTGCTGCCGCCGGCGATCATGGCGATCCCCGGCTCCGACGAGGACGGCATCTATGATCCCCATCCGGCGATGATCGGCGGCAAGCGCTACATCGCCTATTCGGGCATGCCGAAATTCACCAAGGTCCCGCAGCCGGATATCTATCTGGCGCGCAGCCAGTCCGATTCCTGGTTCGGGCCTTGGAAGCGGGTCGGCAAGATCCTGGACCACCTCGACGTCCCCCACCACAATCCGCGCGAACATCCGGACTACGAATGGGGCATCGAAGGCGCGCAGCTCGTCGAGCTGCCCGACGGAAGGGTGCTTTTGAACGCGACGTGCTTCCTCCCGGAAGGCGCCCGGGGAAGCCGCCAGCGCGTCTTCTTCGCGATCGCCGATCAGGTCGAGGGGCCTTACGTCTCGGTCGGGCCGGTGCTCGATCCCGGCGAGCCGGGCGAGAACGGCCATTCGACCGTCATCATCAACGGGCACGAGTTGACGCTGTTCTATCAGAGCAGGCGCGCGGCGACCAACCATCGCTGGCGCTACGGCATTGCGAAGTGCGACCTGCACCAGCCCGTGCTCTCGCGCGTCGCCTGAGCCCGGACACTTGAGGCCCTGTTTCAGGCGCCCGCGAACGCCGCGCAACTGCCTTCAGGGCCTCGTCCTTCTCTTCCGCTTGATCAGCCGCGGCCGCGCGACGTGTTCAGCGTCACCACCGAGCGAACGAGGGCCTTCAGGGCTTCCTCGTCGATCGTCTCGCCCTCATGCATGTCGATGGCGCGCCTCGTGTTGCCGTCGAGGCTCGCATTGAAGAGGCGCGACGGGTCCTCGAGTGCGGCACCTTTGGCGAAGGTCATCTTCACGACAGTCTTGTAGGTCTCGCCGGTGCAGATTATGCCGCCGTGAGACCAAACCGGGACGCCTCGCCACTTCCACTCCTCGACCACGTCCGGATCGGCCTGCCTGATCAGGGCGCGAAGCCGGGAAAGCATCTCGCCCCGCCAGTCGCCGAGTTCGCGGATCCTCTCGTCGATCATCCGTGACGCAGACGACCCCTCCCGCGGCTCGCTTTTTTCCATGATGCCCTTCCTTCGTTTCCTCGCCGGACCGGCCGCGGCAACGCCTGTTCGATGACGCAGCCGAGACGCGAGGCTCGCCCATTTTTCGCGCCTTGTCGATGGTGCGCCGTTCCGCTTGCACGACGTGTTGCCGCCGAAGCTTAGACAGGGCAGCGATCCGGCCCGCCTCATCCTCGAAATTGCCACGGAGGGCGCCCAGGATCGGATGATCGGGAGGGAGCATGAGGTCGGGCAGCCGCATTTCGCGACGGATGTTCCTTGGCGGCGTTTCGGCGGCGTTCGCCTCGGCGATACGGCCCGCCGCCGCCCCCGCGGCCTCCTCCGGCGTCACCTTCGTGTTCACGAGCGATGTCCATGCCTGCCTGATGCAGGGGGAGCTCAGCCCCAAGTGCCAGGTCGAGGGCAAGACGGACGAGAACCTCCGTCGCCACATCCACGCGATCAACCGAATCCATCATCACGAATGGCCGCGCGCGATCGGCGCTCCCATTCCGTCGCCGATCGAAAGACCGCGCGGCGTCGTCATCGCAGGCGACCTGACGGACGATGGCGGCGGTCAGGTCGTCGTCCCGGGAGAGGGCACGCAACTGCAGCAGTTCTCGCATCGCTACCAGGCGGGCCGCGGCCCCGACCAGATCCACTTCCCCGTCTATGTCGGCCTCGGTAACCACGATCTCGACCAGGATGGCCCGAAGGCCCACAGGGACTGGTATCGCCGGGAGATGCGCGACTATGTCGAGATCAACTACCGGCCCTCGGTCTTCTACAAGCCGCCGCTGCCGGCGACGGACTATGATCCCTACTCGGACAACTATGCGTGGGACTGGGACAACCTCCATCTGGTGCAGGCGCAGCGCTTCGCCGGCGATACCCGCAAGGGCGCCGTCGACAGCCTGCCATGGCTGCGCCAGGATCTCGAAGCCTACGCAGCCGACGGCCGGCCGGTGATCCTGTTCCAGCACTATGGCTGGGACGCCTTCTCCGTCGGAAGGTGGGATCCGGCACGCCACCGCTTCGACCCGCAGGGGCTCGGGCCGTCCCGCTGGTGGACGGACGGCGAGCGCGCCGAACTCCTCGAAGCCATTGCCGACTTCAACGTGATCGGCATCTTCCATGGACATCAGCACGACCGGGAGCTGATCTACCGGGTCGGCGGCCTCGACGTGTTCAGCGCCAAGGCGGCCTATCTCGGCGGCTTTGCCGTCGTCCGCGTCACCGCCGATCGCATGGACGTCGCCTTCGCCGAAGCCGGCGCCGACGGATCGGTCACGTTCGGCAAGACCTTCTCCAAGGCGATCGCGGCGCACCGGCGCACGTGACGGAATGGCCGCCGGTCGGCGGCGGCAGAGCGGCGCCCCTTTCAGGCAACAGCGGATTTCAGAGCTTCGGCCAGCCCCCGCTCGTCATAGGGCTTTCGCAGGAGGATCGCATCGGCGATCTGCTCGCCCGCCGCCACATCCGGATTGGTGTCGGCACCGGACGCGAAGACGATCTTGAGGCGGGGCTGGCGACGCCGGCTCGCCACCGCGAGCTCGGCGCCCGACATGCCCGGCAGGCCGTGATCGGTCAAGAGCACGTCGACCGGCTGCTCGTCGAGGAGCGCGAGCGCCTCCGCACCGTTGGTCGCCTCGATGACGGTGTGCCCCATGGCGGTCAGCATGTCCGCCGTCGACATCAGGATCAGGCTCTCGTCCTCGACGACCAGGATCCGGAGAGGCCGGGGCGCACCCGCGCCCGCCGCATCCGGCAGAGGCGAAGCAGAGGGGCGGGCCGGCGTCACCTGCGGCCGGTCGCCGAGAACATGCCGGAGCTTCCGTGCGAGAGCCTCGCGGGTGTACGGCTTGCTGAGAAGCTCGATGCCGTCGTCGAGCCGCCCGCCGTGGACGATCGCGTTGTCGGTATAGCCGGATGTGAACAGCACGGCGATGTCGGGCAGGCGCTCGCGGGCCTTCCGCGCCAGTTCGGGGCTGCGCAGCGGCCCCGGCATGACGACGTCGGTGAACAGCAGGTCGATCGGGACGCCGCTCTCGATGATCGCCAGCGCGCTCTGGGCGTCCTTCGCCTTGAGCACCCGGTAGCCGAAGTCGGCGAGCATCTCGATGACGGTGTTGCGCACGTCCTCGTCGTCCTCGACGACAAGGACCGTCTCCGTGCCGCCGACGACGGGACCGGCGTCGATCTCGATCGCCAGATCCTCCTCCTGGCGCGACCGCGGCAGGTAGATCCGGATCGTCGTTCCGTCTCCGGGCTCGCTGTAGATCTTGATGTGGCCGTCCGACTGCTTGACGAGGCCCCACACCATGCTGAGACCGAGGCCCGTCCCCTGGCCCTCGGGCTTGGTCGTGAAGAACGGCTCGAAGGCGTGCTCGATCACTTCCGGCGACATGCCCGATCCGGTGTCCGTCACGGCGAGCATGACATACTGTCCCGGGGCGACGTCCGGATGGCGCAAGGCATAGGCGTCGTCGAGCGCGGCGTTTCCGGCCTCGATCGTCAGCTTGCCGTGCCCCTGCATTGCGTCGCGCGCGTTGATCGCAAGGTTGAGCAGCGCATTCTCGACCTGGCTCGGGTCGACGAAGGTGTTCCAGAGCCCGCCCGACACGACCGTCTCGATCTCGATCCCGTCGCCGAGCGCCCGGCGCAGCATGTCGTCGATGCCGCGAATGAACCGGCCGAGATTGACGACCTTCGGCGCCAGCGGCTGGCGGCGGCCGAAGGCGAGCAGCTGCGAGGCGAGCTTTGAGCCGCGGGTGACGCCGGCAAGCGCGTTGCGCAGCCGCTGCTCGGCCTTCTCATGGCCGGCGATGTCCTTCGACAGAAGCTGCAGGTTGCCGCCGATCACCTGCAGGAGGTTGTTGAAGTCGTGCGCGACGCCGCCGGTGAGCTTGCCGACGGCCTCCATCTTCTGCGCCTGGCGGAGCTGCTCCTCGGCGAGCCGCAGCGTCTCGGCCTGCTCCTTGGCGGCCGTCACGTCGCGCGCCATCGCATAGATCAGGTCACCCTCCGGCACCGCCGTCCAGGAGAGCCAACGGTACGAGCCGTCCTTGGCCCGCAGGCGGTTTTCCAGCTGGAGGGTCGACGCACCCGCCGCCAGCCGCGCGAGCTCCGCCTGGGTCTTCAGGCGGTCGTCCGGATGCTCCATCCATTCCGAGGTCCTGCCGACGATGTCGGCCTCGCTCCAGCCGAGGGTCGCGGTCCAGGCCGGATTGACGCTCCGCACGATGCCGCGCATGTCGGCCACGGCGAGCATGTCCCTGCTGAGGTTCCAGGTCCTGTCGCGTTCCTGGGTTCGCTCGGCCACCTTGGCCTCGAGCGTCTCGTTGAGCACCGACAGCCGCTCCTCGCTCTCGCGCAACGCCGCCTCCGTCCGCCTGCGCTCGGCGATTTCGGACTGCGCCGCCTGATAGAGCCGCGCGTTGTCGATCGCGATCGAAGCCTGTGCGGCGATGCCGATGAGGATCCGTTCGGCGCGCTCCGTGAAGACGCCGGGCTCGGGATGGCCGAAGAACAATCCGCCGAGCACCTCGCCGGAGCGCGAGATGACGGGCGCCGCCAGATAGCTGCAGACCGGCAGGTGACCCTCCGGCATGCCGCGGCGCGGATGGTTCTGGCCATAGCGCGGATCCTTGGTGATGTCTTCGGAGCGTACGATCCCCTCGCCGCGGAAGGTCGGGCCGAAAACGGCCGTGTTGCGCGGCATCGGGAACTTCTCGAAGGCCTCCCGCGGCGCGCCGGAGAGGGTGTAGAGCATGTAGCTCTCGCCGCGGTCGTCGAGAACGTTGTAGAAGAAGGAGCCGAAGGCCGCCCCCGTCAGCTCGGTCGCCGCGTCGGTGACCATCTGCACGGCCCGTCCGAGGTCGAGCTCGGCTGCGATCGTGCTGCCGACGCGGTTCAGCATCTCCAGCGTCCGCGCCTCTTCGCGCACCGCCTCTCCCATCTCACGGCGCACCCGCGCCATCGCAAGCGCCGCGTCGACGCGCGTCACCAGTTCGCGAGCCGAGAACGGCTTCACGAGGTAGTCGTCGGCGCCGGCATCGAGGCCTTCGGCGCTTGCCTCTTCGCCGGCGCGCGCCGAGAGCACGATGATCGGCAGGTCGAGGAGGTCCGTATCCTCCCGGACAGCGCGGATGAGGCCGAAGCCGTCGAGCCGCGGCATCATGACGTCGGTCAGCACGAGGTCGGGCCGCCGCCTGCGGACCGCCTCCAATGCGGCGATACCGTCCTCGACGGCTTCCACCTCATGCGTCCCGCCCAGGAGGCGGCGGACATAGTCGCGCATATCGGCGTTGTCGTCGGCGAGAAGGACATGCGGCCGCTCGCCCGGCGCCGGCGCCGGTCTCTCCGCGGCTGGGCTGGGGATCGTGTCCCCGGAGACGACGGCATCAGGCAGCCAGCGGATCGCCTCGTCGACATAGGCTTCGGCCTGCACGGCGGTCGAGGCGAGCGGTCGCTCCGTGCGCAGGCGATCCTTCGGCAGGTGGTCGGACCCGAACGGGATCGAGACCGTGAAGGTGGTGCCGCGCCCTTCCTCGCTCGTGACGCCGATCCTGCCGCCATGCAGCCTGACGAGCTCCTGCACGAGGGCAAGGCCGATGCCGCTGCCCTCGAAGCTGCGGCCGCGCGCGCCCTCGACCCGGTGGAAACGTTCGAACAGGCGCGGCAATTCGTGCTCGGGAATGCCGGTACCCGTGTCGCGCACGATCAGTTCAGCGGCCGTCTCGCTCGCCCTCACTTCGACATGGATCCCGCCTTCGAAGGTGAACTTGAAGGCGTTGGAGAGGAGATTGAGGACGATCTTCTCCCACATGTCGCGGTCGACATAGACGGGTTGCGGCAGCGTCTCCCCTTCGACGACAAGGGAGAGACCCGCCTTCTCCGTCGCCGAGCGGAAATTGCTGGCAAGGTCGGCCGTGAACGCACTGAGGTCGGTGGGCTCATAGCTCGCCTGCGCCCGGCCCGCCTCGATGCGCGAGAAATCGAGCAGGGAATTGACGAGCTTCAGAAGCCGCAGGCCGTTTCGGTGCACCACGTACACGCGCTCGCGCTCGTCCGGCTCGAGCCGGTCGGCGCTGGCGAGCGATTCCTCGAGCGGGCCCAGCATCAGCGTCAAGGGCGTGCGGAACTCATGGCTCACATTGGAGAAGAACGTCGTCTTGGCGCGGTCGATCTCGGCCAGGGCCTCGGCGCGCTGGCGCTCCTCCTCGTAAGCCCGCGCATGGCCGATGGCGCCGGCGATATGGGCGGCGGCGCGCTCGACGAAGGCGCGATAATCGGCGTCGAGCGCGCGGCGCGGGCTCACGCCAGCGACGAGAAAGGCCGCGACGGCACCCGATTGCACCGACGTGCCGATCGGCACGACCAGCGCCTGCGTCGCGGGCTGGGGCCACGGCCCGCCAGGCAGCGGCGCTTCAAATCGCCTCGCGAGGTCGCTCACGACTTCCGCGCCGCCCGTCTCGACCACGCGGGCGAAGGGCCAGGCCGCCGCCGGGTCGGCCATGTCGACCTGTTCGGGAGACGCCGGCGCGCCGCTCTCGATCCCGGCGCGTCCTATGAGGTGTGCCGTGTTCGCCTCGTGGTCATGCCGGTAGAGCAGGCAGAACGGAACATCCGTCGACCTTTTCGCGAAGAGGTCCGCCGCAACGGCGAAAACCTCCTCCTCGGAGCGTGCGGTGGCAATGCCTTCCGCGAGCTCCCTCAAGGTCCGTTCCCGGCGTTCTCCAATGACGCGGAAGGTCGTCTCCACGACCGCGTTGAAGATACCCTCGACGCGGCCGCCTTCGCCACGGATCGGGCTGAAGGTGAAGTTGAAGTAGCACTCCTCGGTATAGCCGTGCCGGTGCATCGGCAGGAGCTGGTCTTTCTGCCTGACGCCTTCGCCGGTCGCCTGCACCTTCAAATAGAGGGGGCCTATCGTGTCCAATATCTCCGGCCACATTTCTCGGCCGGGCCGGCCGAGCGCCCAGGGGTGCTTTTCCCCGGGGATGGGACTCCAGGCGTCGTTGTAGAGCAGCGCCAGCTCCGGTCCCCAGTAGATCGCGATGGGAAAGTTGGTGCCGAGGCAGATGCTGAGCGCCGAACGCAGGCTCTGCGGCCAGTCCTCCGGCGGGCCGAACGGGGTCTCGTCCCACGCATGGGCCCGCATGAGCGCGCCCATCTCCCCGCCGCCTGAGAGAAATTCCGGCGCTCGCGCGTTTCCGTTCGTTCCCGGATCGGAGGTTTCAGTGTCCCGCACGCGCTCGCCTCAAAGAATTCCAATGTCGGTCACGCCGCTCTTCGTCCGCGTGCGCCTCAGCCCACGACAGCATAAGAGGAATTTCCCGTGAAGGAAAAGAGCAGAAAGGACGGACGGCCCTTCCAGACGGCTTGGCATGTACTTTGTCGCACCCTCGCCAACTGCGGGCGCCGGCGCAATAACCTGTGAGCATTCGCCGCGATCTTAATCGGCGAATCGACGCGTCATCTCGGCGCGGGCAGACAATCCGCCCGGGGAGGGAACAAGCCTGTTGCGCCGATGTTCGGAGCGTTTCGCCAACGCTCGCGAGGACCCCGTCATGAAGCTGCTCGCCGCCCTGGTGCTGGTGCCCGCCTTCAGTCTTGCCGCCGCCAGCACGTCCCTTGCCGCCTGCCCCGATATGGCCGGTTCCGGCACGACCGCCAAGATCGCCAAGAACGGAACGAAGGCGCCGCTTGAAACGCCGAAGAACGCGCCGGGCGTCACATCGACGGCGTCCGGAACGACGACCGACAACCGCGCGGCCGATGCCGCCACATCCGGAAAGATACAGAAGAACGGACAGACGATGCCGCTCGCCGGCAAGCAAGGCGGCGGCGACGTCAACAAGGCCATGTCGCAGCAGGACGTCCAGGCCCAGCAGAAAGGCGAAAAGACCGCCGCCGCGAAGAGCACGGCCTGCCAGGACTGATCCGGTCGCTGATCGCGAAGCCGTGCCTGAACTCCGCTTTTGCGTCTATCAGTGACGCCGCCGGCGCCACGTGACCGCCTGCATCATAGCAAAAAAGCCGCGCCGGAGGCCGGCGCGGCTGGCTGATCGGGTCGCAGCGGCGCGCCTATTGGCAGGACTTGATCTTGTCGAGCGCGGCGGTGACGCCAGCCAGCGAGTAGGTGTATTCCGTGTTGGTGCCGCGCGAGGAGACCGCCTTCACCGTCATGGAATGGCCGGAGCGCATGTCCGAGACGAGCGCCGGCTCCTGGGCGGCGTTCTCGACCCAGGCCGAGTTGCCCTTCGTGAACATCGTGAAGGACTTGCCGTCGATCGAGACGTCGACCTTCGAGCCGGGCTTCAGGTCGTAGCCCATCATCGCCTGCGGCTCGTAGGCGACGTTCTGCCCCGGCCGCTGCGAGATCAGGAAGAAGACGTCGCCATGGTCGACGTCCTTCGGCTTCTCCGACGTCGGGACGGACAGCACGTAGCAGATCTTGCCCTTGTCGCCCTGGTAGGAATAGGCACCCCACGCATTGAACTGTTGGATCCGGGTCGGAGACTGCGGAGCGGCCACCGCCGCCGTCGTCATGGTCGCCGCGAGGATTGCGAGTGCGGATGCGTAAGTCTTGAATGCCATCTTTTCCTACCGGTTGCCTGTCGTGAGAACTCACCCGCCGCCGGAAAACGGCGGCCGATGACAGATCGGCGATCTTCTTCAATTTTACTTAATTGAGGTTACCAAAGCATGAAGAAGCCGCACGATTCCAAGGGTCGAGCCCGGAGGACGGCAGGGACGGCGAGAACCTAAAGTCACCCCTGCCGGCGCGCGCATACCGCACGCCGGAAGCCCCCGAGTTGTCCCTTGCTCGCGGGATATGTCGGAAAGAAAGAGGCGAGAGTTTGACCTTTGGGAAAAGCCGTGTACCTCTTGGCCCCGGGCCGCGAGCGGCCTCATGTCCTCGCCACGACGGGCCGTTTGGAGGAAGACGGGACACTCATGCCATCACGGCTCAACGAGCACTTCGCAGGGCTGGCGAAGGCTGTCGCGGAGAAGCGGGATCGCCGCGCTTTCGAGGAGCTGTTCGATCATTTCGCACCGCGCCTCAAGTCCTATCTCCTGCGCCTCAACCTCGAAGCTTCACAGGCGGAGGAACTGACGCAGGACGTCATGATCGTGCTCTGGCACAAGGCGGCGCTGTTCGACCCGGAGAAGTCGTCGCTGGCGACATGGCTCTTCCGCGTCGCCCGCAACCGCCGGATCGACGCGCTCAGGCGCGATCGCTCCAACCTGATCGATCCCGACGATCCGTTCCTTCGTCCCCCCGCTCCCGAGGCGCCGGACGATGCGCTGGACGCCAGCACGCGCGATGCGCGGGTGCGCGCGGCTCTCGCCCTCCTGCCGGCGGAGCAGGTGAAGCTCCTGCGGATGGCCTTCTTCCTCGGCCTGTCGCACAGCCAGATCGCCGAGGAGACGGGCCTGCCGCTCGGCACCGTCAAGTCGCGCATCCGCCTCGCCTTCGGACGGCTGCGAACGGCGCTCGAGCGCGACCCGCGCGTCGACACGGATTGATGCGATTGAAAGCGTTGCCGCGGCGCGCTCAGCCGAAGCGGCCGGTGATGTAGTCGCGCGTGCGGCTCTCCTTCGGCCGCTCGAACATCTCCTCCGTCGCGCTCGCCTCGACGATCTCCCCGAGATACATGAAGACGGTACGCTGCGACACGCGCGCGGCCTGCTGCATGTTGTGGGTGACGATGACGATCGTGTAGTCCTGGCAGAGATGGTCGAGAAGGTCCTCGATCTTCGCCGTCGAGATCGGATCGAGCGCCGAGGTCGGCTCGTCGAGGAGCAGGACCTCAGGCTTCAGCGCGATGGCGCGCGCGATGCAGAGGCGCTGCTGCTGGCCACCGGAAAGCCCCTGCCCGCTGCGGTTCAGCTTGTCCTTCACCTCGTCCCAGAGCGCCGCACCGCGCAGCGCCGCCTCGACGCGCCCGTCCATGTCGGCGCGCGACAGCTTCTCGTGATGGCGCACGCCGTAGGCGATGTTCTCGTAGATCGTCATCGGGAAGGGCACCGGCTTCTGGAAGACCATGCCGACCTTCGAGCGCAGCGTGTTGAGCGGATAGCGCTCCGACAGGATGTTCTCGCCATCGAGCATCACCTCGCCCGTGGCGCGCTGGTTCGGATAGATCATGTAGATGCGGTTGAGGACCCGAAGCAGCGTCGACTTGCCGCAGCCCGACGGCCCGATCAGCGCCGTCACCCGCTTTTCCGGGACCGTCAGCGAGACGTCGCGCACCGCCTGCGTCTCGCCGTAGTGGAAGCTGACGTTCTTCAGCGTCATCTTGTCCCGTGGCGCCTCGGCTCCGGCGGCGGGCGCATCGAACTTGTAGGCCGATTCAAGCATTGTCGGACTTTCTCCGGGTGAGGATCGCCCGCGTCGCCACGCTGAGCACGAGCACGAAGAGCGTCATGACGAAGGCGCCCGCCCAGGCGAGCGTGTGCCACTCGTCATAGGGGCTCATCGCATACTGGAAGATGACGACCGGGATGTTCGCCATCGGGTTCGCCGGGTTCGTCGTCCAGTACTGGTTGTTGAGCGCGGTGAAGAGCAGCGGCGCCGTCTCTCCCGAAATCCGCGCGATCGCCAGCAGCACGCCGGTCAGGATGCCGGCGCGCGCGGCACGGAAGAGCACGTTGACGATCATCTTCCACCGCGGGATGCCGAGCGAAAGCGCCGCCTCGCGCATGACGTCCGGCACGAGCCGCAGCATCTCGTCCGTCGTGCGCACGACGACCGGGAGCAGGATGAACATCAGCGCGATGCCGCCGGCATAGCCGGAGAAATGGCCGCTCCGGCGCACGACGAGCTCATAGACGAAGAGGCCGATGATGATCGACGGAGCGCTGAGCAGGATGTCGTTGACGAAGCGGATCACCTCGCCGATGACGCGACCACGGCCGTATTCGGCGAGGAACGTGCCGGCGAGGATGCCGATCGGGCTGCCGACGACGACGGCGATCGCGACGACCAGGAAGCTGCCGTAGAAGGCGTTGAGCAGGCCGCCGCTGTCGCCCGGTGCCGGCGTCATCTGCGTGAAGAGCTGCCAGTTGATCGCCGCGATGCCGTTGACGAGCGTCGCCCCGAGGATCCAGACGAGCCAGACGAGGCCGAAGGCGGTCGCAAGCGTCGCCATCGTCAGCGCGATGGTGCTGCGGATCATGCGGCGGCGGTGGATGGGATTGACGGTGGCCATCGTCATTCTCCCTTGGCCCGGGCGATGCGCATCAGCATCAGCTTGGCGATCGCGAGAACGATGAAGGTGACGACGAAGAGCAGGAAGCCCATGGCGATCAGCGAGGAGAGATAGATCTGGCTGTCGGCCTCGGTGAACTCGTTGGCGATGGTGGCCGCGATCGAGTTGCCCGGGTCCATCAGCGAGACGGAGATGTTGTGGGCGTTGCCGAGCACGAAGGTGACGGCCATCGTCTCGCCGAGCGCCCGGCCGAGGCCGAGGAAGATGCCGCCGACGACGGCCGTGCGGGTATGCGGCAGCACGATGTCGCGCACCACCTCCCACTTGGTCGACCCGAGCGCATAGGCCGATTCCTTCAGCGTCACCGGCACGACCAGGAAGACGTCGCGCATCACGGAGGAGATGAACGGGATGATCATGATGGCGAGGATGATGCCGGCCGGCAGCATGCCGATGCCGAGCGGCGCGCCCTGGAAGAGCGCCCCGATGACGGGCAGCGGTCCGAGATTGTCGATCAGCCACGGCTCGACGTGGTCGGCGAGGAAGGGCGCGAAGGTGAAGAGGCCCCACATGCCGTAGATGATGCTCGGGATGCCGGCGAGGAGCTCGATTGCGGTGGCGACCGGCCCCCGCATCCAGCGCGGCGCGACCTCGGTGACGAAGACGGCGATGCCGAGGCTGATCGGCACGGCGATGATCATGGCGATCGCCGAGGTGACGAGCGTGCCGTAGATCGAGACGAAGGCGGCGAAGCGCTTCTCGACCGGGTTCCATTCGGTGCCGTAGATGAATTCGAGCCCGAAGGTGCGGAAGGCATCCCAGCCGCCCCAGGCCATCGAGGCCGCGATGCCGAGGAGCGAGACGAGGACGAAGAGCGCACAGGCGAGCACGACGATGCGGAAAACGCCGTCGCCGGCGGCATCGATCGCGCCACGCCGTCGGGCGCGGGCGATATCGGGGTTGACGTCATTGGCAACGGCGTCGGTCATCTCGGCATCTCTCGGTCGCGGCCCGCATGGGTCGCCGCCTATAAAGTGGACGGCAAGGGGAGAGTCGAGCCCCCTTGCCTTTCCCGTCGTCGATGAGCCAGCCGCCTCAGCTGCCGAACTGGCTCGACCAGTAGTCCTCGATGCGCTTGACGAGCGCGTCCGGCAGCGGGACGTAGTCGAGCGCCGTCGCCTGCTGCTGTCCATGCTCGAAGGACCACTTGAAGAAGTCGAAGACGGCCTTGCTGCGCGCCGGGTCCTTCGGCTGCTTGTACATGATCGCCCAGGTCGTGGCGGTCACCGGCCAGGCGTCCTTGCCGGGCGCATTTGTCATGATCAGGTAGAAGTCCTGAGCCTTCGCCCAGTCGGCGCTGGCCGCTGCCGCCTGGAAGCTTTCCTGCTTCGGCTGCGGGTAGTTGCCGGCCGCGTTCTGCACCAGCGCGTAGGCAAGCTTGTTCTGGAGCGCGTAGGCGTATTCGACATAGCCGATCGAGTTCTTGATTCGATCGACATAGGCGGCCACGCCCTCGTTGCCCTTGCCGCCGACGCCGACCGGCCACTGCACCGCCGTGCCCTCGCCGACCTTCGACTTCCACTCGGGGCTGACCTTCGAGAGGTAGTCGGTCCAGTTGAACGTCGTGCCCGAGCCGTCGGAGCGGTGGACGATCGTGATGCGCGCGTCGGGCAGCTTGACACCCGGATTGAGCTTGGCGATCGCGTCGTCGTTCCACTGCTTGACCTTGCCGAGGAAGATATCGGCGAGCACCGGGCCCGTCAGCTTGATCTCACCCGCCTTGATGCCCTCGATGTGGACCACCGGTACGATGCCGCCGACGACGATCGGGAACTGGCCGAGGCCCGCCTGCTTCAGCTCGTCCGGCGTCAGCGGCTTGTCGGAGGCGCCGAAATCGACCGTGCCGGCCTTGATCTGGGCGATGCCGCCGCCCGAGCCGATCGACTGGTAATTGAGCTTGACGCCGGTCTTCTTGTTGTACTCGGCCGACCACTTGGAAACCACGGGGTAGACGAAGGTGGAGCCGGCGCCGGTGATCTGCTCGGCGGCGTTCGCCGCGGTCAGCGCCAACATGGCCGCGGCAGCGCCGAAGACGAGGCTCGCAAGCATGCGTTTCATGGAGGTTCTCCTGGTTCCGATTGCCTCTGGCGCGATCCTGCGCCGGTTGCCGGGCGTAGATCCGGCGCGGTTCGCGCCCTGTGGCCTTCGCTGCGGCGCCCGGCGGCCCGCGGGGAGTTCATGAACTCTCTGTGTGACAGTTGGATGAAAGCCGGCGGCATCAGGCCGGGAATCTTTGCGCGCCATGGCCGCAGGTCCTGGAACCACGCCCGTCCCCCGGAGCGGCAACGATCGGCGCTGCGGATTGTTGCGCACTATTTCCGGTGACGCCGCTGCAACGCGCCGAAACAAATTTCGCCGATCGTGGCGGCGCGCGCTCGCGCATGCCGGGCCCTGCCTTGCTATAAGGGCGCCATGGACACAGCCGCCCACATCCTCGTCGTCGACGACGATCCGGAAATCCGCAAGCTCCTCGGCCGCTACCTCGACGGCCAGGGCTTCCGCGTCACCCTCGCCGCGAACCGCCGCGAATGCGAGGAGCGCATCAAGGATCACAACATCACGCTCGTGGTCCTCGACGTGATGCTGCCCGACGGCTCCGGGCTCGACATCTGCCGATCGCTGCGCGACTCCCGTCCGGAGCTTTCGATCATCCTGTTGACCGCGCTGAAGGAAGACGTCGATCGCATCATCGGTCTCGAACTCGGCGCCGACGACTATCTCGGCAAGCCGTTCAACCCGCGCGAGCTGGTGGCGCGCATCCGGGCGGTGCTGCGCCGCGGCCGCGCGGAAGCCGATGCGCCCGATCACGTGCGCTTCTCCTTTGCCGGCTTCCTCGCCGACCCGGCGACCCGCACCGTGCACGCCCCCGACGGCAAGGAGGTCGACCTGACGGGAGGCGAATTCGAGCTGCTTTCGGTCTTCCTCGAGCGGCCGGGGCGGGTGCTTTCGCGCGATTCCCTGCTCGACCTGACGCGCGGCCGGGCGAGCGATCCCTTCGACCGCTCGATCGACGTGCTCCTGAGCCGCATCCGCCGCAAGCTCGGCGACAAGGGCATCTACCGCCTGTTCAAGACCGTCCGGAACGGCGGCTACCAGCTCGCCGTGCCGGTGGAGCAGGTGCGGGACTGAAGCCATGTTCTCGCTGACGACGCGCTTCGCGCTGCTCATGATCGTCGCCGTCATCGGCGTCGTCGTGCTCGCGACCTTCGTCACGACGAGCCTGCTCAGGGGCCCGCGCATCGGGCCGCTCGAACGCTCCATGGCCGACAAGGCGCTGATCATCGCCCGCACGCTGAAGCAGTCGCCGGACGCCGCGCGCCGCGTCGGGGTCCAGATAGGGCCACTGCCGGCGGACGTGCGCGTCGACGACCACCGCACCCACGTCCTGAACTGGCTGATCCGCCGTCGCTCGACCGAGGTGCGCGTCCGCGTCATCGAGAGCCCGGACGGCACGGAGAAGCGCATGGCGGTGCGGATCAGCCCCGGCGAATGGGCTTTCGCCGTCTATCCGACGCCGCCGGCGGTGCCGATCAAGCCGCTCGTCTTCTACCTGTCGCTGGTGGCGATCGGCGTGACGCTGATCGCCGTCTATGCCGCAAACATGATGACGCGGCCGTTGCGCATGCTCGACAGCACCGTCGCGCGGCTCGGCCCCGACGGCACGCTGCCGCATATCGAGGAGAAGGGTGCGCCGGAGATCCGGGCGACGGCGAAGGCGATCAACCGCCTGAGCGCCCGGCTGAACGCGGCGATGGAGAGCCGCATGCGCCTCGTCGCCGCCGCCGGACACGACCTGCGCACACCGATGACGCGGATGCGGCTCAGGGCGGAGTTCCTCGACGAGGAGGAGCGCGCCGCCTGGTTGAAGGACATCGACGAGCTCGACCGGATCGCCGACAGCGCCATCCGCCTCGTCCGCGAGGAGGACAGCTCGGACGCGAAGGAACCCGTCGCGCTCGATCGTCTTGTCAAGGAGGTAACGAAGGAGCTTGCGGAACTCGGCCTTCCGGTCGAGGCGCGGCAGGGTGCCGCCTTCTCGATCCTTGCGGCGCCCTTCGCGCTGAAGCGGGCGATCCGCAACCTCCTCACCAACGCCGCGACCCACGGCGGCGGCGCCAGCGTCGCCCTCGCGCCCTCCGGTGCCGGCTGCATCGTCGTCATCGAGGACGACGGACCGGGCATCCCGCCGGCGATGATGGACCGGGTCTTCGAGCCGTTCTTCCGGGTGGACGAGGGGCGCCGCCAGTTCTTCCCCGGCGCGGGACTGGGCCTTGCGATCGCCCGCGAGATCATCGTCAGGAACGGCGGCGATCTCATGATCGAGAACCGCGCGGAAGGCGGGCTGCGCCAGACGATCCGTTTCCCGGCGCTCGCATCGGCGACCTGAAGCATTTCCAGTAAAAGCGGAAACCGGTTTTCCGTTCGGAAAGGCCACAAACAAGGGAAGCCGGCCGCGACGAAGGGAAGGGGCATCGCGGCCGGCTTGTCAGGCGCCTCTTCCGTGAGGGCGCCGGGCCCCGGTCCGGGGACGAGACCGAGGCCGTTCGTGTCAGAAACGATCGCCGCCGGGGCCATCGTCCTTCATGCCCGGGCCGCCATGCTTGCCGCCATGGTCGTCCCAGTTGTCGTCATGATCGCCCCATTGGCCGTGATGGCCGTGCCAGCCGCCGTGTCTGTGCATCTTGCGCATCTCCTCACGCACGAGGAGGCGCGCCTCATGCTTCTGGTCCTGCGTCAGCGCGCTGTCGAGCTTCGCCATGGCGTCCTTCAGGCGCTGCGCCTTCTGGCCGCGTGCGATGGCGCGATCGGTCATGAAACCGAGCGGGCCGAAGGTCGAGTTGCCGGCCGCAGCGTCGGGGGCGCCCGGCTGCATGTCCTGGCCCGCCGGCCCGGCCGGCTGCGCATCGGGACCCGCCGGACCGTTTTCATCGCCCGGCATCGGAGGGTGCATGCCGAAGCGGGGCGGCTCGGGCGTCGCGAAGGCGACGAGAGCCGCGGTGAAGCCACGCCAGGCGTCGAGCTGGTCGGAGCGGATGCCGATCGCCGTCTCGAGCGCCGAGAGCTTGGCGGCGAGCTTCATCGGCGACATGCCGTGATGACCGTGGTGGGGGCCGCCGTGATGCCAGTCGCGGTCTCCGCCACCCCAGGCCATCCGGTCGTGTCCAGGCCCGGCATGCGGCCCGCCCGGACCGGGATGCGGTTTTCCGGGACCCTTGTCGGCGGCGGCCGGCGGCGGAGGCGGGGGCGGTGCCGGCTGGGCAGCGGGCGCCGGCTGGGCGGGCATCGGTTGGACGGCGGTCGCCTGGGCGTGGGCCGGAAGCACGCCCGTCGCGATGCCGGCCCCGACGGAGCCGAGGGTCATCGCCGAGACCAGGGCGGTCGCCATCAGTTTTGAGCGGGTGCTTGCAGGTCGCATCTTTCACCTTTCTCTGTTTCGCGTCGCCTTCCCATCATTGATGCCCGACCTGCGTTGCGCGCTTGCGTCCGCCTGTGTCGGGTTGTTTCGAGGGCGGGGGAATTTGTTGCCGAGGATTGCCCAGGCCTGCTTCGAAACGCTCGGAAGACGACGATCAACGATCGGGGGGCCGAATGTGTCCCTTCCGGACGGCCGAGACGGGACGACAGCAGTAGGCCAGCCGCCCGGCCCTCCGGCAGCGAACGCGGCCAGAAGCCGATCAGTCTCAGATTGCCAGCAGATCGCGACGAAGAAGCGGGCCTGCGCCTCGCCCGGCCTCTATTTCGAGGTATCGCCGACGGAAGGCATCTCGGAGGCCATGCAGGCGCTCTTCAGGACGATCGTGCTCGCCCCGCGCATCACGAGCTGACGCGGGAAGCTGCCGCTCAGACCGCCCGGGCCGTCGCCTCGCGGATGTAGAGGTCGCGGAGCTTCGTCGTCACCGGCCCGATCGTCCCGTCGCCGATCTTCCGGCCGTCGATCTCGACGACGCCGGTGACGAAGGCGCCCGCCGAGGTGACGAAGGCTTCCGCGGCCTCGCGCGCCTCCTCGACCGTGAAGCGGCGCTCGACGATCGAAAGCCCCGCCTCCCGCGCGAAGGCGAGCAGCGCGTTGCGGGTGATGCCGTGCAGGATCGAATGCGACAGGTCACGGGTGACGATCGCGCCTTCCTTCGTCACGATATAGGCATTGGCCGAGGTCGCCTCGGTCACGCGGCCCTCCTCGACGAGCCAGGCGTCGTCGGCGCCGCGCGCCTTCGCCTCCATCTTCGCCATCGACGGATAGAGGAGTTGCACGGTCTTGATGTCCCGCCGGCCCCAGCGCAGGTCGTCGACCGTCGCGATCCTCAGACCGCGCCGGGCGAGCGGGTTGTCGACGAGCGGGCGCTTCTGCGTGAAGATCACGAGCGTCGCCGGCGTTCCGGCTTCCGGATAGATGAAGTCGCGATCCGCCGCCCCGCGCGTCACCTGCAGGTAGATCGAGCCCTCGTCGAGGCCGTTGCGGGCAATCAGCTCCCGGTGGATGGCAAGCAGCGCCGCCTCGTCGACCGCGTAAGGCAGCGACAGCGCGTCGAGCGAGCGCCGGAGGCGCTTCAGGTGGCCGTCGAAGTCGATGAGCTTGCCGCCGACGACCGCCGTCACCTCGTAGACGGCATCGGCGAAAAGGAAGCCGCGGTCGAAGATCGAGACCTTCGCCGCGCTCTCGGGGCAGTACTCGCCGTTCACATAGACGATGCGTTCGCTCATGGATGTTCTCGCAGGGTTCGCATGAAGGGTTCAGCCCCAGAGGCGGGGATCGGCGGGATGGGCGCCGCGCTCGTCGTAGAAGAGCGGCGGGTCGCGGTCCTTGGCAAGCAGGAGCGGCCCGTCGAGATCGGTGATCGTCGCCCCTTGCGCGATGAGAACCGCCGGCGCCATCGCAAGCGACGTGCCGACCATACAGCCGACCATGATGCGGTAGCCGGCGGCGAGCGCGTCCCGCTTCAGCGCCAGCGCTTCCGTCAGCCCGCCGGTCTTGTCGAGCTTGATGTTGACCATGTCGTAGCGCCCCGAGAGCGCCGCCAGCGAACCACGGTCGTGGCAGGCCTCGTCGGCGCAGACCGGCAGCGGCCGGTCGAGCCCGGCGAGCGCGTCGTCGGCACCGGCGGGAAGCGGCTGCTCCACCATCGCCACGCCGAGGCGCAGGAGTTCCGGCGCGAGAACGCGGTAGTCCTCCGCCGACCAGCCCTCGTTGGCGTCGACGATCAGCTTCGCTTGCGGAGCGCCGGCGCGCACCGCCTCGAGCCGCGCGACGTCGACGGCGCTTTCGCCGCCGAGCTTGATCTTGAGGAGCGGACGCGTCGCGTTGCGCTCGGCCGCAGCCCGCATCGCCTCCGGCTCGGCGAGCGAGAGCGTGAAGGCCGTCACGACCGGTCCGGGCGCGTCGAGCCCCGCCAGCTCCCACACCGGCCGGCCCGCGCGCTTGGCTTCGAGGTCCCAGAAGGCGCAGTCGATCGCGTTTCGCGCCGCGCCCGCGGGAAGCCGCCCCTGCAGGGCCTGGCGGTCGAGTCCACGCGCGATTTCCTCGCCAAGACCGCCGATCGTCTCGATGACGCCGTCGACCGTCTCGCCGTAGCGCTGGTAGGGTACGCACTCGCCGCGGCCGACATGGCCGCTTGCGGCATCGCTGAGCGTCACCGTCACGACGTTCGCCGCGGTGCGCGAGCCGCGCGAGATCGTGAAGACCTCCTTCAGCGGGAAAGATTCCCGCTCGACCGACAGCGCGATCATGCCGGCAGCGCTGCGACGAGCCGCTCCGCCCCTTCGCGGAACGGATCAACGGTCGGCAGCCCCATCCGCGCCTCGACCTCGTCGAGATAGGCCCTTGCCTTCTCCTCCGGCAGACCGGAGGTGTTGATCGAGATGCCGACCGCCACGCAAGCCGGATTGACGATCCGGGCCATCGTCAGCGCGGTCTCGCGGAGCGCCTCCAGCGTCGGCAGGTGGTAGTCCGGCAGGCCGCGCATATGGGCCCGCGTCGGCTCGTGGCAGAGCACCAGCGCGTCCGGCTGCCCGCCATGGATCAGCGCCAGCGTGACCCCGGAATAGGAGGCATGGAAGAGGCTGCCCTGCCCCTCGATCAGGTCCCAGTGGTCCGGCTCGTTGTCCGGCGTCAGCCACTCGACGGCCCCGGCCATGAAATCGGCGACGACCGCGTCGAGCGGCACGCCTTCGCCGGTGATGAGGATGCCGGTCTGGCCGGTGGCACGGAAGGTCGCCTTGCGCCCCGCCGCCCGCATCGCCTTCTCCATGGCGAGCGCCGTGTACATCTTGCCGACCGAGCAGTCGGTGCCGACGGCGAGGCAACGCTTGCCCCTACGCTTGCGGCCGTTGGCGATCGGATATTTCACCTGCGGCAGGCGCACGTCGTAGAGCTTCGCACCGGTCTTCTCCGCCGCGGCGACGAGTTCGGGCACGTCGCGAAGCAGGTCGTGCAGGCCGGAGGCGACGTCCATGCCGGCGGCGACCGCCTCCTTCATGACCGCGACCCAGCTCTCGCCGATCACGCCGCCGCGGTTGGCCGCACCGATGACGAGCGTCTTCGCGCCGGCGGAGGCCGCTTCGGCGATCGTCATGTCGGGAAGCTTCAGGTCGGCCTTGCAGCCCGGCAGGCGAAGCTGGCCAAGCGAATGCTCCGGGCGCCAGTCGCGGATGCCCTGCGCCACCTTCGCGGCCAGCGGATCGGGCACATCGCCGAGGAACAGAAGATAGGGGGTCTTGAGCATCGTCGTTCGCTCCTGTCGCTTGAAGTGGGCGTGCGGCGCGCCGTCTGCGATATCGGCCTTCACGGGCCCCGTCAAATGGTTGGACGGGCCGCCCTCGGGAGATGACAGACGCCGCCTCGCCCTTTATTGCGATTGCCGTGACTGTCAGCCGCACGCCAGCATGGAGAGAGAAGCCACGATGCCGTCCACCCTCATCAACCGCGACACGGACGGCGTCTTCGTCATCGCCGCCACCCCCTTCACCGACGACGGCGCCGTCGACTTCGCCAGCATCGACACGATGGTCGACTTCTACATCGGGAAGGGCGCGACCGGCCTGACGATCCTCGGCGTGATGGGCGAGGCGAACAAGCTGACGCCGGAGGAATCGCGCGCCGTCACGAAGGCGATCTTCGCGCGGGTTTCGGGGCGCGTGCCGGTCATCGTCGGCGTCTCCGGCACCGGGCTCGACATCCAGCGGGTGCTCGCCCACGACGTGATGGCGATGGGGGCGGCGGGCGTGATGGTCGCGCCGACGCCGGGACGCCCGGTCGAGGACCGGGTGCTCGGCTATTTCGCCGAGGTCTGCGCCGCGCTCGGGCCGGACGTGCCGGTCTGCTTCCAGGATTATCCGCAGACGACGGGCGTGCCGGTCTCCGTCGAGACGATCCTGGCGCTCACCCGCAACCACCCGCAGATCGTCATGCTGAAGCACGAGGACAGCCCCGGCCTCAACAAGGTCTCCGCCGTGCGGCGCAAGAGCGGCACGGGCGACACGCCGCGTCTCTCGATCCTCTGCGGCAATGGCGGGCTCTACCTGCCTCAGGAGATGGCCCGCGGCGCCGACGGCGCGATGACGGGCTTCGCCTATCCGGAGATGCTGGTGAAGGTCGTCGACCTCTTCAAGGCCGGCAAGCCGGACGAGGCCGAGGACGTCTACGACGCCTACCTGCCGATCCTGCGCTACGAGCAGCAGCCGGTCTTCGGCCTGGCGGTGCGAAAGGCGGTGCTCAAGAAACGCGGCGCCATCGCTTCCGCCGCGACCCGCGCACCGGGTCCGAAGCTGAACGCGACCGACGAGGCCGAGCTCGACCGGCTGATGCGCCGCACCGACGAGAAGGTCGCCGCCCTCGGCTGAGGGGGAGGCGCCAGCGCTCAGGCCGCTGCGGCCCCTCTTTTCGGGTCGATCGGCCGGGCGGTGCCGAGGCCGAGCAGGCCTTCCAGCTCGGCAGCCGCAGCGAGCAGCTTCGCCTCGCCGCGCGGCCGCGCGGCGATCTGCAGGCCGACCGGCAGGCCGTCGCGCGTGAAGCCGCAGGGCAGCGACAGCGCCGGCGCGCCGGTGAGCGTGATCGCGTAGGCGATCGCCAGCCAGTCGACATAGCTCTCGAACTCGACGCCGGCGCAGCGTTCCACGGTGCGCTCGCTGCTCGGATAGGCGGCGACGATCGTCGCCGGGGTCATGAGGAGATCGTAGTCGTCGAAGAAGCTATGCGCGTTGCGGATCAGCGCGCCGCGCCGGCTCTCGGCCGCGATGACCTCCTCAATCGTCAGTTTCAGTCCCTTCTCGATGTTCCAGACGACGTCGGGCTTGAGCAGGTCCCGCTTCGTCCTGAGCTTCTCCGCGTGGTTTGCCGCAAAAGACACGGCACGCAAGACCTGGAACGTCTCGTGTGCGCCCGAAAGGTCGGGATGCGCCTCCTCGACCGGCACGCCGAGGTCGGAGAAGCGCATTGCCGCCGCACGGCAGATCTCCGCCACTTCCGGATCGACCGGCGTCAGCCCGAGATCGGCACTGAAGGCCACCTTCGCTAGCCGCTTCGGCTCGCGCACCGCCTGCGAGAAGCTGATCGCCGGCTTCGGCAGCGAAATCGGATCGCGCGACTCTTCGCCAGCCATCGCGTCGAGGAGAAGCGCGAGGTCGGCGACCGTGCGCGCCATGGGTCCCTCGACGCTCAGCGTATCGTCGGGGATCGCCCCCGGCGTCTTGGCGACGCGGCCGGGGCTCGGCCTCAGGCCGACGATGCCGCAGAAGCTCGCGGGGTTGCGCAGCGATCCGCCGAGGTCGGAGCCGTGCGCGACCCAGGCCATGCCGGTTGCGAGCGCCACCGCCGCGCCGCCGCTCGATCCCGCGCAGGAGCGCGTCGTGTCCCAGGGATTGAGCGTCTTGCCGAAGACCGGATTGAAGGTGTTGCCGCCGGCGCCGAACTCCGGCGTGTTCGACTTCGCATAGACGACGCCGCCTTCGCCTTCGAGGTGCTCGACGAGGAGATCGGAGGCCACAGGAACGTTGTCGGCAAAGATCGGCGAGCCGAACGTCGTGCGCACGCCTTCGACTTCGGTCAGGTCCTTGATCGGCACCGGCAGGCCGGCGAGCACGCCACGCTCCTGAACCGGCTTGTCGAGGAGCCGGCGGGCAGCCGCGCGCGCCCGGTCGAAGCAGAGCGTCGGCAAGGCGTTGACCGCCGGGTCGACGGCGGAAATCCGCGCCTCGAGCGCATCCAGGCAGTCGAGCGGCGTGATCTCGCCGCGCTTCAGCATGGCGACGACCGCGAGCGCCGATTGGCCGATCAGTTCCGTCATGAATTTCCTCCCTCGACCGGACGGTGATCGCACGCGCGCGGCGGCCGGCGCAAGGGAGAGGCGGCGGCTCGCCGCCTCGCATCATCCTTCGGACGGCTTGCCCGGACCGTTAACAAAGAGTTAAATCATGCCCCCATGCCCACAGAACTTATCTGTGGGACATCCGATTGGCGGGATTCTCCCGCGGCACCGCCAGGTCTAGGATTCCGGCATGACGACGCTGACCATAGACGTGCGACCGGCCGAACCGAACGATGCCCTGGCGATCGCCGACGTGCACCGGGCGGCATGGAGCCAGGCCTATACCGGGATCATCCCCTTCCGAAGCCTTCGGGCGATGGTCGAGCGCCGCGGCGTCAGGTGGTGGCAGCGGGCGATCCGCGGCTCGACCAGCATCCTCGTGCTCGACGTCGGCGGCACCATCGCCGGCTACGCCACGCTCGGCCTCAACCGGGCCCGCGCGCTGCCGCAGGACGGCGAGATCTACGAGCTCTACCTGATGCCGGAATACCAGGGCGTCGGCCTTGGCCGGCGGCTCTTCAACGAGGCGCGCCGCAAGCTTGCCTCGCTCGGCTGCAAGGGCGTCGTCGTCTGGTGCCTCGAGGAGAACGAGGGCGGCCTCTCCTTCTACCGCGCGACGGGCGGCGCCGACGTCGCCGAGGGCGCCGAGACCTTCGACGGACGGCTCCTCAAGAAGGTCGCCTTCATCTGGCCGTAGGCGGCCGCCGGCGTCCACCTCACGTTCCGAATGCGATCGATAGCCGGAGGGCGGAACCGCCTGCTCTGTTCCCCTGTTACGTGCACCCATCGGTGATGTTGCGCCGCAACGGTTTTGCGACTATCCCGGCGCCACAAGCAACAGGACATGAAGAGTGGGATTCATGCGCATAGACGCAATCTCCATCGGCCGGAACCCGCCCGCGGACGTCAACGTCATCGTCGAGGTGCCGGTCGGCGGCCAGCCGATCAAGTACGAGATGGACAAGGAGGCGGGCACGCTCGTCGTCGACCGCTTCCTGCACACGCCGATGACCTATCCGGGCAATTACGGCTTCGTGCCGCACACGCTGTCGGACGACGGCGACCCGATCGACGTCCTGATCTGCAATACGCGGCCGCTGGTGCCGGGCTGCGTCATCAACGTACGGCCGATCGGCGTGCTCGTCATGGAGGACAATTCCGGCCAGGACGAGAAGATCATCGCCGTCCCCTCCTCCCATCTCACCAAGCGCTACGAGGGCGTCGACGACTATCGCGACCTGCCGGAGATCACGCTCCAGCAGATCGAGCACTTCTTCGAGCACTACAAGGACCTGGAAGCCGGCAAGTGGGTGAAGATCGGCGGCTGGCAGGATGCCGAGATCGCCCGGCGCCTCATCGTCGAGGCGATCGACCGCGCCAGGGAGGCGAAGGCCTGAGTGGTCGCCCTTCGAGGCCGCGTCACGCGGCCTTGAGCGGTCAGGCGACCATCGGGAAGAGTGTGTTCCACATGAAGGAGCGCACGAAGAAGATGACCAGCAGGAGCACGATCGGGGAGATGTCGAGGCCGCCGAGGTCGGGAAGGATGCGCCGGATCGGCCTCAGCGCCGGTTCGGTCGCCTTGTAGAGGAACTCGCCGATCATGCCGACGAACTGGTTGCGCGAATTGACGACATTGAACGCGTAGAGCCACGAAAAGATCGCGCTTGCGATGATGATCCAGGTGTAGATGCTGAGGGCCAGATCGATCGTCTGGAAAAGTGCAATCATTTCGCTCTCCCCGATTTCGGTGCCCGACATGTAGCCACTCGCCTCCGGGCGGGCAAGGGAGCGCCGGGCGCGGGACGAGCCATCGAACGCGCAGCATGGCCGTAGCCGTCCCCGATGCCGCGCACTATGGAAAGCACACGTCTTGACCGCAGGCTCTCTCATGGAACCCGCCGCCGGCCCGCGCGCCGACCGTTATGCCGCCTTCCGGCACAAAGCCTTCAGCCTCTACTTCCTGTCGCGCTTCTTCGAGACCTTCGCGACGGAGATGGTCAGCGTCTCCGTCGGCTGGCAGGTCTACGACCTGACGCACGAGCCCTTCGACCTCGGCCTGATCGGCCTCGTCCAGTTCCTGCCGGCCCTCGTCCTCATCCTCGTCACCGGCTCCTTCGCCGACCGCTTCGGACGCCGCACGATCATGACGATCTGCGAGATCGTCTCGGTCTTCTGCGCGCTGGCGCTGATGCTGCTGACGGCAATCGGGCTCACCTCGGCGCTGCCTGTCTTTGCCGTGCTCCTCGTCTTCGGCATCGCCCGGGCCTTCTTCTCGCCGGCGGCACAGTCGCTTGCGCCGAACCTCGTTCCCGAGACCGACCTGCCGAACGCAATTGCCTGGAACTCGACGTCGTGGCAGACGGCGACGATCGTCGGCCCCGTCGTCGGCGGTCTGCTCTACGGCCTCGGCGCGCAGGTGCCCTACATGGCGAGCTTCGCCCTCTTCATCGCGGCCACGGTCACGATCGCCTGCGTGCCGAAGCCGCCGCAGAAGACGTCGCGCCAGGCGCAGAGCTGGGAGAGCCTGTCGGCCGGCTTCCGCTATATCTCGAAGGAGAAGATCGTGCTCGGCGCGATCTCGCTCGACATGTTCGCCGTGCTCCTCGGCGGCGCCGTGGCGCTGATGCCGGTCTTCGCGCGCGACATCCTGCATCTCGGGCCGTGGGGCCTCGGGCTGCTGCGCGCCGGTCCCGGCGTCGGCGCCATCGCCATGGCGATGCTCCTGACCGCCCGGCCGCTCACGAGCCGGGCCGGCGTGACCATGCTCGTCGCCGTCGGCGTCTTCGGCGTCGCGACCATCGTCTTCGGCCTGTCGAAGGCGGCGTGGCTCTCGGTGCTGGCGCTCGTCGTGATGGGCGCGGCCGACATGATCTCCGTCTACGTCCGCCAGACGCTCATCCAGCTCTGGACGCCGGACGAGCTGCGCGGACGCGTCAGCGCCGTCAACATGGTCTTCGTGGGTGCCTCGAACGAGCTCGGCGAGTTCCGCGCCGGCGGCATGGCGGCTCTCTTCGGCACGGTGCCCGCCGTCATCATCGGCGGTATCGGGACGCTGGCCGTCGCCGGTGCCTGGGGCGTGATGTTCCCGGCGCTCCGACGCGTCCAGGAGCTGACCCGCTCGCGCCGGTGACGCCTCAGGCGCTCTTCAGGAGTGCCTCGGACTTTCCGGTGAAGACGTGGTCGAGGAACTGCGACAGCCAGGCGCGCAGCGGCGCGTCGTAGCGCATCCGCCCCTCCAGGTGCGCCCGCCCCTGCTGGGCCCCGGGCAGTTCGAAGCGCTGCGCGCCGCGCACGACCCAGCGGTGCATCATCACCTGCGTCAGCTCGGCGTGGAACTGGATGCCGAAGGCATGGTCGCCATACTGGAAGGCCTGGTTGGGGTAGGCGCCAGTGCCCTCGGCGAGGAGCGTCGCCTCTCTCGGCAGGTCGAAGCCCTCGCGATGGAACTGGTAGACCATGCCCGGCCAATCGGCGATGCGGCGCCCGGCCTCCGTCGCCTCGATCGGATACCAGCCGATCTCGGCAAAGCCCTCCGGATGCGTCTCGACGCGGCCGCCGAGATGGCGCACCAGCATCTGCGCACCGAGGCAGATGCCGAGGAACGGCTTGCCCTCGCCGAGCGGCACCTTCAGCCAGTCGGTCTCGCGGCGGATATGCGGCTCGTGGTCGTTGGCGCTCTGCGGTCCGCCGAAGATGACGGCGCCGACGTGGCCCTCCAGCGTCTCCGGCAGGATCTCGCCGAAGACCGGCCGCCGGATGTCGAGCCGGAAGCCCTTCTCCTCGAGCAGATGCCCGACCCGGCCCGGGCTCGACGTCTCCTGGTGAAGGACGACGAGGATCTTGGCCGAGCCGCCGCAGTCGCGCTCACGTCCGCTGTCAGCTGTCATCACTGTCCGTCTGGTTGTCCATGCCCACCCGCTCGGCGACACGCTGGCGCATCAGCACGCGGTCGCGGCCGGAAACCCCGAGGAGCTCGGCGATTCGCCAGACCATGTTGTCCTCCAACTCGTGGCGCACGCCGTCGGCGTAGACGAGCTCCCAGAGGATTTCCACCAGGCCGATCTTCTGCTCCGGGTCGAGGGCACGCTTCAGCACGCTCGTGAAGTGGAAGAGGTCGACGGCCTCGTCCTCGGCCTGCCGCCCGGCGCGGAGCAGGGCCTCCAGCTCGCGCTGGTCGAGGTCGTATTCCGTCTTCAGGGCCGCCCGCAGCGTCTGCTGCTCCTGCGGGCTGACGACGCCGTCGGCCTCCATCACGTGATAGAACAGAGCCGCGGTCGCGACGCGCGGATCGTCGCGCGTAAAGGCTTCGCGTCCCTCGTCACGGACAACCGTGCTCAGGAAGTGCTGCAAGCGATCGAACATAATGCCTTTGCCCCAGGTCTTTTGGCCCCGTCGGAGGTTGCTCAGCCCGTACATAACAACGGATCGCCTCAGAACAAACGGAAACGCGGCTTTTCCGCCCGATCCGTTTCCTCCTCCTCGTCGACGCCGGGATCGTCCGGCCGCCGCTCGAAGAAGTCGTGCCGCGGCGTCTCGTCCGGCCGGCGCGCCGGCTCGCTGCGGGATTCGGCCGGCCGTGCATCGCCGTTGAAGGTCGCCGGCGCCGGGTTCACGGGATCACGTTCGGCCGGCTTGGACGAAGCGAGGTCTTTTGGCGTCCCGGCCGCCTCCCGCGGCGTGACGTCGGCGCGCGGCAGGTCCTCCGCGAGCGCCCCGCTTTCCGAGACCGGCGGCTCGGGCCGTGCCTCGGCCGGCTTCGCGCCCGCGGCCTCCGCGACGCCCGCCGTCCATGCAGTCGGCGCCGGCTCCGCAGCCGCCGGCTCGGCCGGCGCGCCGGCTTGTTCCGCCGGAGCCGCGACCGGCGTGAAGGGCACATCCTCGCTTTCCTCCGGCTCTGCCGGCTTCGTCTCGCGAACGGGCGGCAGCGAGCGGATCGCCCGATCGGCCTCGCTCTCCCCGCTCGCCTCGACGACGGGACCGGCAAGCTGCTCGACCGGCACCCGCCAGACGAAGGCGTCGAGCCTGCCCGTCACCGGCGAGACCGCCGCCCAGCGCTCCGCGACATAGCCGTCGGCCGTCCAGGTCGGGTCCCGGCCGGCGCGCAGCGCCTGGCCGAGCCAGTGGCGCACGCGGCCCTGGTCGCCCGTCTCCGCCTCCTCGATGTCGGCAAGCAGCAGGTAGACCCCCTCGCGCGGCTGCTGGCGGGCGGCCGCTTCGGCCTTGGCGCGGGCGCGGGCGTGGTCGCCGGCATCGAGCGCGGCGCGGGAAACGACGAGCAGCGATTCGATGTGGTTCGGCTTCAGCGCTTCCAGCTTCTCCGCCCGCCTCAGCCGGTCGAGCACCGAATCGCCGATCCGCGCCCGGACGTAGGTCTCCGCGATCTCGGGATGCGGCTCCCGCTTCCACGCCTTCTCGAGAACCTTCGAGCCCTTGCGCAGGTTGTCCTCGCGGAAGAGCGCCCTCGCGCCGGTGACGGCCGCCGGCACGAGGTCCGGCGCGAGCCGCAGCGCTTCCAGCGCGTCCTCGCGCGCACCGCGCGGATTGCCGTCGAGCCGGTCGATCGCCCGCGCCGTCAGCAGCACGGCCTTCTTCCGGTCGGCATCCGCCTTGTCGACGACGCGCGCCATGCGCTGCTTTTCGAGGAGCCTGAGCGCGTCGTCCCATTTGCCCTCGCGGGAACGGAATTCGAGCGCGGCCTGCGCCGCCCAGGGCAGATGCGGCGCGGTGCCGGCGGCCTGCTCGGCATAGTGGCGCGCGGCCTCGTCGGCATTCAGGCGGCGGGCCTCGAGATAGAGTCCGCGCAGCGCCAGGTCGCGCGTCTCGGGATTGTCGACCATGCTCTCGAACTTGGCGCGCGCAGCCGCGTGGTCGCCTTCGATCAGCGCCGTCTGCGCTTCGAGGAGATGGATCAGCGGCTCGCGGTCGGCGCTGAGCAGCCCCTGCGTGCGCTTGTTCATGGCGCGTGCCTTGGCCGCGTCGCCGGCACCGGCGGCAAGCAGCCCGGCGGAGAGCGCCTGGTAGCCGCGATCGCGCTTGCGCCCGCGGAAATAGCGCCGCGCCGTGCGGGGCGAGGCGACGATCGCGCGCACGATCCCTACGACGATCAGGATCGCCACGACGAGCGCGACGACGAAGGCCGCGCCGACGACGAGCGACATCTCGATCTCGCGGCCCTGCCAGGTGATGAGCAGGTCGCCCGGCCGGTCCGCAAGCCAGGCGAAGCCGGCGCCGAGGATGAGGACGACGACAATGTAGATGAGGAGCTTGATCATTGCGTCTGTCCGTTGTTGTTCGCGCCGTTCGCCGGTTCCGTCGCCGACGCCATGATCGTCTTCACCGCGCCTTCGGCCGAAAGCCGCGCCTTGACGTCCTTGATGAAGGCTTGCGACGCCGCCTTCCCCGTTTCCGGCAGCTTCGACCATTCGTCGACGACGCCCTGGAGATCGCCCTTCTTCAGGTCCGTCCCCATCCGGGCGATCAGCGCGGCGGGCGCATCGCCCTCCGGCGTGCCGGTCGGCCGGACCGTGACGATCGAGCGCGCGCTCGCCACCAGCCGGTCGAAGACGCCGGCGTCGGCGGCCGGCCCCGCGGTCGCGGCGACGATCTTGTCGGCGACGGCGGGATAGGCGTCGATCAGGTCCTGACGCGACTGGACGCCGGCCGCGGCGATGCCCTCCAGCGATTTCGCGGTCTGGTCGTTCGGCGCAATGCCCTCATAGGCCTTGAGCTCCGCCGCGAACGGCCCGCCCCGGTCGACGGCGGCGTTGAGACCGGCGGCGGCGACCGTCCGCGCGATCTTCATCGCCTCGCTCGGCTGCGAAAGCTTCTTCTCGATCGCGTCCACCCGGCTGGAAAGCGCGGCGATGTCCGAGCCGTTCTGCTTTGCAGCATTTCCGGCGCCCGCGATCTGGTCCTTGAGGCCGGAGAGGTCCGGCGCCTTCGGTGCGGTGGGCCGCGCCTGGAGCGCGTCGACCTTCTTCGAAAGCGCGGCAAGCTCGGCCTTGAGATCATCGTTGGCGGCCGGAGCTTGCGGCCGGTTCGCCTGCGCCGCCACGCTCTTCTTCAGCGTATCGACCTCCTGCCGCAGCGACTGGACGTCGGACTGCATGCCGGACAGCGCATTGCCGTTGTCGCCCGGCACCGGCAGTACGCCCGCATCCTGAAGGTAGAAGGCGCCGGCGGCGATGATGACGCCACCGAGGAGCCCGGCGACGAAGCCGCCTCCGGCGCCGCCCCGCCGCCGCCCGGCCGCGGCCGCCGCCGGAGCGGCCGCCATGGTCGGCTCGGCATGATCTGAGGCGCTCGGCGCGCCGACTGTCTCCGCTGCGGCCGGTTCGTCGGTGGGAGTTGCCGGCGCGCGCGCGTCCGAAGGATCGGCGGTTGCGGCTGCCGCGGCCTCCGCCGTCGTATCGCTCGCGACCGCCGCTTCGGCACCCGGCCGGCTTTCCACCGGCGCCCTCTGCGCCCGATCCCCGGGCGCCGGTTCCGGCGACGGCGCGTCGGACGGGTTGGTCGCGGACGCGTCCTCGGTGTTCGCGATCAGCGCTGGCGCCCCGGCGTGTGCCTCCTCCGGCCGCTCGTCGGACGGCGCAGCCGCCGCGGGGCCGCCCTCCGCGGTCTTCTCTGCCTCCAGGTCGATGGTCACCGGATCGCGCTTGCTTTTCGAATGGCGGGGTGGCCTGCCTTGAGCCATGGAGCGTCCTCTTCGAGGGTTGGTCCGGGTGATGTTAGACCGGCTTCTGCATCAACGGAAACCGGGCCAACTTGTTCAACAATGTCATCGCCCGGCGACGGAAAGCATCGCAATGAGACATTTTTCCGTCGCCTCCTCCGCGACGGCGACGAGCGCGCCGAAGCGTGCCGGCACGCCCTCCGCCGCGGCCTTGCTGAGGCAGACGATCGAGCGCGCCGCAAGCGCCTCCGTCAGGCCCGCCTTGTCGACCAACCGGAAGAACATGCGCGCCTGCTCGCGTGAATAAAGCAGGATCGCGGCAAGGCCATCCGGCGAAATGACGCGCCGCAGCACGTCCGGCGGCACGTCCAGCGCCACCGTCCGATAGCAGACGACAGCCTCGAACGGAACGTCCGCCGCCCTCAGCCCCTCTTCAAAAATGGCGGAGCGCGGAGCCCCCGCGCACTAGAGAAGCGGCCGCGACGCCTGAGGCCGGAAGCGACCGGCGATCAGCGAAGCCAGAGCGCCGCCGTCGCCCGCACCGGCCGCGACCTCCGTGAATCCCGCATCGCGAGCCAGCGCCGCCGTCCGCTCGCCGACCGCGTAGCACGGAAGCCCGGCGAGCCGCGCCGCGAGCGCCGGCCGGCTCGCGAGCGCCCGCACGGCATTGGCGCTCGTGAACGCGACGCCCGACCATGTCCCCGC
Source organism: Pararhizobium sp. (assembly GCA_051960215.1). Taxonomy (GTDB): domain Bacteria; phylum Pseudomonadota; class Alphaproteobacteria; order Rhizobiales; family Rhizobiaceae; genus Pararhizobium_B. Next base: position 9,604 of record JBQCEN010000184.1, on the reverse strand, counting down.
CTCGACCGCCGCAAGCCCTTGGCGGTCGAAGCGGGTTTCGCTGACGGGCAGGACGACGGGCTCGAAGCCGAGGGCCGCGACGCTCGCCGCGGTCCGACCGGCGGCAGGCTCGGCACGGAGGATCAGGACGCGCCCGCCCGTCACGTCCAGCTTTCGAAGAAGCCGGCGCCGGCGGAGGCGCGCAGCGCCTCTCCCGCCGAACGTCCGAGCGCCGCGGCGGATCGGGCATGGCCCTCCCGCTCGATCCTGTGCACGGTCGCGCCGTCCGGCGTCAGGATCATGCCGAAGAAGCGCAACCCCTCGCCGTCCGTCGTCGCAAGACCGGCGATCGGCGTCCGGCAGGAGCCGTCGAGGGCAGCGAGGAAGGCGCGCTCGCAGGTGAGCGCGACATGCGTCGCGCGGTCGTCGACCGCCGAGAGCAGCGCATCGACGCGCCGGTCGCCGATGCGGCTCTCGATGCAGATCGCCCCCTGGCCGAGCGCCGGCGGGAAATCCTCGGGGCTCATGATCTTGGTCGCCGCGTCGAGCATGCCGAGGCGCGAAAGGCCGGCGGCGGCGAGCAGCGTCGCATCGGCCTGCCCCTCCTGAAGCTTGCGCAGGCGCGTCTCGACCTTTCCGCGGAAGGTCACGACGGAAAGGTCCGGCCGCAGCCGCCGCACGAGCGCCTGGCGGCGCAGCGACGCCGTGCCGACGACGGCGCGCTCGGGCAGCGCCATGAGCGAGGATGCCGAACGGCCGATGAAGGCGTCGCGCACGTCGGCGCGCGGCAGATAGGCCGAAAGATGGAGGCCCTCCGGCAGCACCGTCGGCATGTCCTTGGAGGAGTGGACGGCGAAGTCGAGCCGGCCGTCCGCGAGCTGCTCCTCGATCTCGAAGGTGAAGAGGCCCTTGCCGCCGATCTCGGCGAGCGAGCGGTCCGTCGTCCGGTCGCCGGCAGTCGAGAGCACGACGATCTCGAAGTCGTCCTCGCCGAGGCCGTGGGCGGCCATCAGCCGGTCGCGGGCCTCGCGCGCCTGCGCCAGCGCCAGCGCGCTCCCGCGCGTTCCGATCCGGTACGGTTTCGTTTGCATCCACCTCGGTCCGTTGTTACCGAGACACCACCTAGACACTCTTGTCCCCGACCGCAATCTTCGAGCCCATGCCGCCTGCCGATGCCAAGCCCTCGGAACCGTTGCGCCTTCTCGGCATCGAGACGAGCTGCGACGAGACAGCCGCCGCCGTCGTCACCCGTGCGGCGGACGGCAGCGGCCGCATCGTGTCCAATGTCGTCCTGAGCCAGGTCCGCGTGCATGCGCCCTATGGCGGCGTCGTGCCCGAGATCGCCGCGCGCGCCCATGTCGAGGTGCTGGACACGCTCGTGGCAGAGGCCTTGAACGAGGCGAAGCTCCGGCTGTCGGATATCGACGCCGTGGCCGCCACCGCCGGTCCCGGCCTCATCGGCGGGCTGATCGTCGGGCTGATGACCGGCAAGGCGCTGGCGCGCGCCGCCGGCAAGCCGCTCTATGCGATCAACCATCTCGAAGGCCATGCGCTGACGGCGCGGCTGACCGGCCGCCTCGCGTTCCCGTACCTCCTCCTCCTCGTCTCCGGCGGCCATACGCAGATGGTGCTCGTCAGCGGCGTCGGCGACTACGAGCGCTGGGGCACGACGATCGACGACGCCCTCGGCGAGGCCTTCGACAAGACGGCGAAGCTCCTCGGCCTCCCCTATCCCGGCGGCCCGGCCGTCGAGGCGGCGGCGCGAAGGGGCGACGCCCGCCGCTTCGCCTTTCCGCGGCCGCTCAAGGGAGAGGAACGGCTCGACTTCTCCTTCTCCGGCCTCAAGACCGCCGTCCGCCAGGCGGCGGAGGCGATCGCACCGCTCGACGAGGCCGACGTCGCCGACATCTGCGCCTCCTTCGAGGCGGCGATCGTCGCGACGCTGGAAGACCGCGTCGGCCGGGCACTCGCCCGCTTCCGGACATTCTTCTCCGGCGTCGAAGAACCGGCGCTCGTCGTCGCCGGCGGCGTCGCAGCGAACACGGCGATCCGCGGCATGCTCGGGACGCTGTGCGCGGCGGCCGGCTTCCGTTTCGTCGCGCCGCCCGCCGCTCTCTGCACCGACAATGCCGCGATGATCGCCTGGGCAGGCGCCGAGCGCTTGGCTGCCGGACTGCCCGCCGATGCCCTCTCCATCGCGCCCCGCTCGCGCTGGCCGCTGGATGAAGCCGCCGCCGCGCGCGTCGGGTCGGGCCGCCGGGGAGCGAAGGCATGAGCGGCGGCGAACGGGTCGCGATCGTCGGCGCCGGCGCCTTCGGCACGGCGCTCGCCGCCGTCGTCGCCCGCAGCACCGGACGCAGCGTTGCATTGCTCGCCCGCGATGCCGCGGTCGCCGCCGCGATCGGCCGTGTCCGGCAGAACAGCCGCTACCTGCCCGGCATCGCGCTTCCCGACGACGTGGTGCCGACCGGCGATCCGGCGGTTCTCCGGGATGCCCGGGTGATCCTTCTCGCAGTGCCGTCACAGGCGCAGCGCGCCGCGGCCCAGGCCCTCGCCGCGCATCTTGAGCCCGGTTCTGCCGTCGTCATCTGCGCCAAGGGCCTCGAGCAGGCGACCGGCAAGCGGCTTTCGGAGGCCGTGACGGAGGAGCTCCCGGGCGGTATCGTCACCACCGTCCTCTCCGGCCCGGGCTTTGCCGCCGACATCGCGAGCGGCCTGCCGACGGCGATGACGCTCGCCGCCCCGGGGATGGGCGACGCCGAACGGCTGGCGGCGATCCTCTCCGGCGCGACCTTCCGGCTCTATGCCAGCGACGACGTGACCGGCGTCGAGATCGGGGGAGCGCTGAAGAACGTGCTCGCCATCGCCTGCGGCATCGTCGAGGGCGCCGGCCTCGGCGAATCGGCACGCGCCGCCGTCATCGCCCGCGGCCTTGCCGAACTCACCCGCTTCGCCGTCGCCCACGGCGCCCATCCCGAAACCATGGCCGGCCTCTCCGGCCTCGGCGACCTCGTGCTGACGGCGACGAGCCGGCAGTCGCGCAACCTTCGCTTCGGCATCGCGCTCGGCCGCGGCGAAAGCGCCACCGCCCTTCTCGGCCCGGCCGCCGCACTGACCGAGGGCGCCTATACCGCCGCCGTCGCCGCCAGCCGCGCCCGCGCACTCGGCATCGCCATGCCGATCACCGATGCTGTCTCGGCAATCATCGACGGGCGCCTGACGGTGGGCGACGCGCTCACCGCCTTGATGACCCGCCCGCTCACGAAGGAAGGATCCTAACGATGCTCTACACGCTTCTCTGCAAGGACAAGCCCGGTTCCCTCAAGATCCGCATGGACACCCGCCCCGCCCATCTCGAACACCTCGACGATCTCAACGGCAAGGGCACGCTGAAGATGGCCGGCCCCTTCCTCGACGGCGACGGCAACGCGAACGGCTCGCTGCTGATCGTCGACGCCGATGATGCCGCCGCCGCGCGCCGGCTCGCCGAGGCCGACCCTTACGCGAAGGCGGGCCTCTTCGAGACGATCGACGTCCGCCCCTTCCGCTGGACGATCAACAATCCGGACGCCTGACGCCATGGCCTACTGGCTGTTCAAGTCCGAGCCGTTCAAGTGGTCCTGGGAGATGCAGAAGGCGAAGGGTGCGGCCGGCGAACAATGGGACGGCGTGCGCAACTATCAGGCCCGCAACAACATGCGCGCCATGAAGCTCGGCGACAAAGGCTTCTTCTATCATTCGAATGAAGGGCTGGTGGTCGTCGGAATCGTCGAGGTCTGCAAGCTCGCCCACCACGACACCACCACCGATGACGAGCGCTGGGAATGCGTCGATATCCGCGCCGTCTGCGATGTGCCGGCACCGGTGATGCTGAAGGACGTCAAGGCGAACCCGAGGCTGAAGGACATGGCGCTCGTCACCGCAATGCGCCTCTCCGTCCAGCCGGTTGCCGAGGCGGAATATCTGGAGGTCTGCCGCATGGGCGGTCTCGCCGATCCGCCGCGCTGAAGACCGCTCTTGGACCGCCTCCGCTTCATCCTCGAGAATACGAGCGTCGAACGGCCGCCGCATGTTCCGGAGATCCGGCTGCATCTGGCGCACGAGGCGCACGCGCTGTGGCTGAAGACGGAGGAGGAATTGCAGGAGATCGGCCTGCCGCCGCCCTTCTGGGCCTTTGCCTGGGCCGGCGGCCAGGGTCTCGCCCGTTTCGTTCTCGACCATCCGGAGACGGTGGCCGGCCGGCGCGTGCTCGATTTCGCGAGCGGCTCCGGCCTCGTGGCGATCGCCGCCGGCAAGGCCGGTGCGGCCGAGGTCGAGGCGAGCGACGTCGACGGCTGGGCCGTGACGGCGGCGGGCCTGAATGCCCGCCTGAACGGCGCCGCGATCGCCATCCGCCACGAAGACCTGATCGGCCGCGACGACGGCTGGGACGTCGTCCTTGCCGGCGACGTCTTCTACGACCGCGCCTTCGCGGCACGGCTCGTGCCGTGGTTCGAGGCGCTTGCGCGGCGCGGCGCGAGCGTCCTCGTCGGCGACCCCGGCCGCAGCTACTGTCCCAAGGAGTGGATGACGCAGCTCGCCTCCCACTCGGTTCCGGTGACGCGGGCGCTTGAGGATTCGGACGTCAAGCCGACGACGGTGTGGCGGTTCGGCTGAGCCGCCGGCCCGTCAGACGACGAGGCGCATGCCCGCCCGCATGTGCGGCAGAAGGCGCCGCATCGCATGTGGCGCGACGGCGACGCAGCCTTCCGTCGGGGCAAAGGCCGGCTTGGCGATATGAAGGAAGATGGCACTGCCGCCGTTTCGCCGCCGCGGCCGGCGGTTCCAGTCGAGGACGATGCAGACGTCGTAGAGCCGGTCGGCGCGCATCATCGTCTCGTGACTCGCGCCGAAGGGCAGGCGGACCGGCCGGTTGTAGCGGCCATGCGCCGGCGCATCGCAACAGCCCATGTCCGGCCGCGCCGGGACGAGCCGCAGGCGCATCGGCGGCAGCCTCACGCGATCGGCGCGGTAGAACCCGCTTTCGACGGCCATCGTTCCGCGCGGCGTCGCGCCGTCGCCCTCCCGCTTGCGGCTCGAAATCCCGCTGCGGCCGATCGCGGCCGGAAAGGCGAGCATCCCGAGCGTGACGAGGGCACGCGAGTGCCCGAGCGGGCTAGGGCGCACGACGATCGGCTGGCGCGCCGACTTGCCTTCCGGCCTCTTCTTCGCCCGCATCGGCCTGCCCTCCCCCTTGTCCCGAATTCGTGGTAGCCCGTGAATCGCGATCGCAATTTCGCCGATTCATCGCAACAGTCTAGGCCGGATCGAAGCGTCGCCGTCCCTTCCGGCTCCAGGAGACCCGCACATGACAGCCCGCACCCTCCTTCTTGTCGACGACGATGGAGACCTGCGCGAGACGCTCGTCGAGCAGCTTTCGCTCTACGAGGAGTTCCAGATCATCCAGGAGGCGACGGCGACCAAGGGCATCCAGGCGGCCCGCGGCGGCCATATCGACCTCCTGATCATGGACGTCGGGCTGCCCGACATGGATGGGCGCGAGGCGGTGAAGATCCTGCGCAAGGGCGGCTTCAAGGCGCCGATCATCATGCTGACCGGCCACGACACCGATTCCGACACGATCCTCGGGCTCGAGGCCGGCGCCAACGACTACATCACCAAGCCGTTCCGCTTTGCCGTGCTCCTGGCGCGCGTTCGCGCGCAACTGCGCCAGCACGAGCAGAGCGAGGACGCCACCTTCACCGTCGGTCCCTATACCTTCAAGCCGTCGCAGAAGCTGCTGATCGACGAGAAGGGCGGCAAGATCCGGCTGACGGAAAAGGAGGCGGCGATCATCCGCTACCTCTACCGCGCCGACCAGAAGGTGGTGACGCGCGACGTGCTGCTGGAAGAGGTCTGGGGCTACAATTCCGGCGTCACGACGCATACGCTCGAAACCCACGTCTACCGCCTGCGCCAGAAGATCGAGCGCGACCCCTCCAACGCCGAGATCCTCGTCACCGAGAGCGGCGGCTACAAGATCGTCCCATGATCCGGCCCGTCGAGACTCGGCACCGGAGCCCCGGATGGCGCTGAAGGAAGACATCGCGCTGCTGGCGCAAGTGGCGCTCTTTTCCGACCTCGACGAGGACAAGCTGCGGCTCGTCGCCTTCGGCGCCGAGCGCCGCCGCGTGCTCGAGGGCCAGACGCTCTACCGCGAAGGCACCCATGCCGACTGCGCCTTCGTCGTCGCCTCCGGCCGTTTCGACCTGTCGCGCAAGGGGCATGGCCGCACCACCGTGCCCCTCGGCAGCGCCGGTCCGGCGACCCTTCTCGGCGAGATCGCGATGATCTCGGCCGTCGATCGTCACATGACCGTCATCGCGGCCGAGCCGTCGGAGGTCCTGAGGATCGGCAGGCCGCTCTTCCACCGCATGCTCGACGAGTATCCGGGCGTCGCAGCGCTCGTCCAGGCGCGCATCCAGGCGAACTTCCGCAGCTTCCTCGCCGACCTCGAACGCGTCGGGAAGAGCTTCGCCAGTTGAGGTGCGTCGGCCGACGCTTTAGATCGCTTCCGCGTTTCGTTGAACCGCGAAAACGATCTACGCCTTTGTTTTGCCGCGTTTCCGAACGGAAAACCGGTTTCCACTTTTCCTGGAAACGCTCTAAAGCGAGAAGCGGGCGATCACCGGCACATGGTCGGACGGCCGCTCCCAGCCGCGGGCATGCTTCAGCACCTCGACGCGCGTCAGCGCCGGCGCGAGGTCGGCCGAGGCCCAGATGTGGTCGAGGCGCCGTCCGCGGTCGGCCGCTTCCCAGTCGCGCGCCCGGTAGCTCCACCAGGTATAGACCTTCTCTTCCGGCGGGATGTGCTGGCGGATGAGGTCGACCCAGGCGCCGCCCGAAAGCACCGCCGTCAGCGCCTCGGTCTCGACCGGCGTGTGGCTGACGATCTTCAGGAGCTGCTTGTGCGACCAGACGTCCGTCTCGAGCGGCGCGATGTTGAGGTCGCCGACGAGGACAGAGGAGACGCCGTCGGCCGCCTCCGCCTCGGCGTGCAGGCACTTCATCTCCTCGACGAAGTCGAGCTTGTGGGCGAACTTCGGGTTGACCGTACGGTCCGGCTCGTCGCCGCCGGCGGGCACGTAGAAGTTATGCAGCCGGATGCGGCGGGCGCCGGCCTGGACGATCGCCGAGACGTGTCGCGAATCGCCGATGCCGCAATAGTCGCGCCGGTCGAGCGCCTCGAGCGGCACCCGCGAGAGGATGGCGACGCCGTGATAGCCCTTCTGCCCGTGGATCGCCATGTGGCCGTAGCCGAGCTTGCGGAACGCCGACGAGGGGAAGGCGTCGTTCGGGCACTTGATCTCCTGCAGGCAGAGAACGTCCGGCCGGCGCTCCTGAAGGAGCGCGACGGCAAGCGGCAGCCGGAGCCGCACGGAGTTGATGTTCCACGTCGCGATCGAGAAGTCCAAGCCCTTGCCCCTTGCATGTCAAACTGCAGGCGCCGACCCGGAGCCCGGCCGGTGCTTACGGGAGGTGAGGGGATGGTGGCAAGCGGCTAAGGAGCGTTTGTCTTCGAGCGGAGGAATGACCCAATCCACCTGTCATTCCTGTGCCCGTCAAAGGAATCTATCCCATTCCGTCGTCGGCACGGGGACGCTGTCGATGGCATCCCCAACCCGGCACCGGAGGAGGAATAGACCCCTGTGACAGGCACAGGGGTGAAGGAGAGGCGACGTCTGCTTCTTCGCGGAGGAAGACCGCCGGCGTTGGATCCTTCCCCGCTCACGGGGAAGGGGGACCATGCGCGGCATGGTGGAAGGGGCGAGTGCCCGAGAAAATCGAGCCGGCCGACGGCTTCGGTTGCGGCATCCCCCTCCCCCGCTTTGCGGAGGAGGATCAAGCCGGCACTGAGACCGCCGCCGTCCGGCAATCTTACTGCCGCGGCGAGATGCTCTCGTGGGCGCTCTGCGGAATGCGGAAGATGTTGTCGGCGAGCTGCACGCCCGTCTGGACGTTGTAGATCATCACCGTCGTGTCCTTGCCCTGCGGATCGGTGATCGTCCACTGCTTGAGGTCGTAGGTCGACGGGTCGAACATCATGGTGATCGTCGAATTGCCGAAGAGGGAGTGGTCGCCGAGCACGATCGTCGTCAGGTCGGGGCCCTGCTTGACCGACTTCACCATGCTGCCGGAGAGGTCGATGTGGCGCGACAGCAGGAGCTTCAGCGGCGTCGACTACAGCGGATAGAGATCCCACGTGCCGAGCTGGCTGTTGCCGACGACGACGGACCGGCCGTCCGAGATGACGCGCAGCGGCGACGGCGGGTCGTAGTTGAAGCGCAGCTTGCCCGGCCGCTCGATGAAGAACTTGCCGCCGGTCTGCTGCCCGCTCGGGCCGATCTGCACGAACTCGCCGGTCATCGTCCTGATCGAGGAGAAGTGGTCGGCGATCTGCTGCGCCGTCGAGGCGGAGAGCGCCTGGGCTGCGGCCGGTCCGGCGGCGGGAACCGCGACAAGCGCGGCGGCCGTGAAGAGGGCCGCCACGACGCTGCGGCGGCCGATCCTGCCCGCGATCAACCGGGCCAATCCTTTGAACATGCATGTCTCCTGCGTTTGGCGCTCACCTGACGGCCAAACACGGCGCCAGTGTGACGCGGCCCGGGGGCCGGGCAACGCCGGAAGCGCCGCCCTAGCGCGGGTCGATGTCGTCCTCGGTCGGTACCAGGATCTCGCGCTTGCCCGCATGGTTGGCCGGGCCGATGACCCCTTCCTTCTCCATCCGCTCGATGAGCGAGGCCGCGCGGTTGTAGCCGATGCCGAGCCTGCGCTGGATATAGGACGTCGAGGCCTTTCCGTCACGCAGCACGATGGCGACGGCCTGGTCGTAGGGGTCGTCGGAATCGGCGAGGTTGCCGGTTCCGGCCGGTCCGCCGCCATCGCCGTCGGAGAAGCCGTCCTCGTCGTCCTCGGTGATCGCATCGAGATATTCCGGCACCCCTTGCGTCTTCAGGTAGGCGACGATCTCCTCGACTTCGGTGTCGGAGACGAACGGGCCGTGGACGCGCTGGATGCGCCCGCCGCCGGCCATGTAGAGCATGTCGCCCATGCCGAGCAGCTGCTCGGCGCCCTGTTCGCCGAGGATCGTGCGGCTGTCGATCTTCGACGTGACCTGGAAGGAGATGCGCGTCGGGAAGTTCGCCTTGATCGTGCCGGTGATGACGTCGACCGAGGGGCGCTGCGTCGCCATGATGACGTGGATGCCGGCGGCGCGCGCCATCTGCGCGAGCCGCTGGACCGCGCCTTCGATGTCCTTGCCGGCGACCATCATCAGGTCGGCCATCTCGTCGATGATGACGACGATATACGGCATCGGCTCGAGGTCGAACTCCTCCGTCTCGTAGACCGCCTCGCCCGTCTGCCGGTCGAAGCCGGTCTGGACGGTGCGGGTGATCGCCTCGCCCTTCTTCAGCGCCTGCTCGACGCGGGCATTGAAGCCGTCGACGTTGCGGACGCCGATCTTCGACATCTTCTTGTAGCGGTCTTCCATCTCGCGCACGGCCCACTTCAGCGCGACGACGGCTTTCTTCGGATCCGTCACGACCGGCGTCAGGAGATGCGGGATCCCGTCATAGACGGAGAG
>JBQCEN010000183.1:0-36917 GCA_051960215.1 Pararhizobium sp. | reverse complement strand
AGCCCCTGTTCGGCTACACCTTCGTCGTCTGGTGCAGCATCGCCATCGCTGCGATCGGCTTCCTGGTCTGGGGACACCACATGTTCGTCGCCGGCCAGGCGCTCTACGCGACCAGCATCGTCATGGTGCTGGCGACCCCCGTGTTGGCGATGGTGCTGCTGCTGATCTTTGCGGAGCGCGCCTTCGGCATTCCCATCTTCGACCCGCTGCGCGGCGGCGACCCCATCCTGTTCCAGCATCTCTTCTGGTTCTACAGCCACCCCGCCGTCTACATCATGGTGCTGCCGGCGATGGGCGTGGTGTCGGAAGTGTTCGCCTGCTTCGCGCGGCGGCGCGTCTTCGGCTACTCCATGATGGTCTACGCCATGATGGCCATCGCGGTGATCGGCTTCTTCGTCTGGGGCCATCACATGTTCGTCTCCGGCCAGTCGGCCTATGCGAACCTGGTCTTCTCGTTCCTCTCCTTCATGGTCGCGGTGCCCTCGGCCATCAAGGTGTTCAACTGGACGGCGACGCTCTATCGCGGCCAGATCTCGTTCGAGTCGCCGATGCTCTATTCCTTCGGCTTTGTCGGGCTTTTCACGATGGGCGGGCTGACCGGCCTGTTCCTCGCCTCCGTCCCGATCGACATCCAGGCGACCGACACCTATTTCGTCGTCGCCCACTTCCACTACATCATGGTCGGCGGCACGGTCTCCGCCTTCTTCGCCGCCCTGCATTTCTGGTGGCCGAAGGTGACGGGGCGGATGTATCCGGAGCCGATCGCCCGCTTCGCGGCGATCCTGATGTTCTTCGGGTTCAACATCACCGTCATCCCGCAAATCATAATGGGCGGGGCCGGAATGCCGCGGCGCTACGGCGCCTATCCGGAGCAGTTCCAGATCTACCACGTGCTGTCGACGGCCGGCGCCGGCGTCCTCGGCGTCGCCTATCTCCTGCCGCTCTTCTACCTGACCTGGTCCTTCGTCGCCGGCCGCCGCGCACCCGGCAACCCATGGGAGGCGACGGGGCTCGAATGGCAGACCGCATCGCCGCCGCCGAAGCACAATTTCGAACGGACCCCGACCGTCGACACCGAGCCCTACGCCTATCACCGCCGCGCCGTCGCGCCCGGCCCCGGCGCGCCGCAGGACCAGACCGACCAGATGGGTAAGCCGCAATGAGCACGCCGTCGAAGACCGCCGAAACGCACGCGATCCGCGAGCCGTGGGAGGACCTCGAGCGCCAGCGCCAGGCGGCGATAACTGGCTTCTGGGTGTTCAGCGCGAGCGAGCTTCTCTTCTTCGGCGGCATCTTCGTCGCCTACGCCGTCAACTTCTACCTCTGGCCGCACGGCTTCAAGGAAGCGGGCGCGGAGACGGAGATCAAGTTCGGGCTGGCGAACACCATCGTGCTGCTCACCTCGAGCGCCGTCGTGGCGCTGGCCTCGACCTCGTCGAAATGGCCTTCTCTTGGGCGTTTCTCGCGCGGCTGCATCTGGGTCACGGTGCTCCTCGGCCTCCTGTTCCTCGCGATCAAGGGCACGGAATACGCCGACGACGTGAAGCATCATCTGGTCCCCGGCCCCGGCTTCGGCATCGAGGCGGAGGGCGCTCAGATCTTCTTCGCGATCTACTGGACGGCGACCGCGCTCCACGCCATCCACCTCGTCATTGGACTAGGGCTCCTCATCCGCCTCGCTCTGGCCGGCCGGGCCGATCCGGAATGGTACTCTGCCACCCCCGCCGTCCACGTCACCGCCCTCTATTGGGGCTTCGTGGACGTCATCTGGACGATCGTCTTCGTGCTCATCTACCTGCCGGGGCGCGCATCATGATGTTCTGGACGAAGAAACGCCGCGAACCCCGGCCGCCGTCGGTCGCAAAGCTGGCGCAGAAGCCGGCGCTGAACCTGATCTGCCTGCTCCTGATCCTCGCGGCGAACGTCGCCGGCGCCTATGTCGATCTCGGTGGCTTCCAGTTCAGCGGCAACATCTTCCTGGGGCTGGTCAGCGTCGCCTTGATCGGCCTGTTCTTCATGGATCTCAGCCAGGAGAACACCGTCAACCGGCTGGCTGCCTCGACGGGCTTTGTCTGGCTCCTCCTGTTCTTCATGATCACCTTCGGCGACTATCTCACCCGCACCATCCATCCGTTCTGAGGCGAAGCCTCCGCCCCGGCGGGGAAAGTGCCGCGTCACAAACGAAAGTGGAATTGACGCCGGCGTTCGGGACAGCCCTAATGCGCGCGATGTCATCCTCGGCCGATTCATCGGGCGCCGGATGATCGCCTGCGTCCGGTTCGGGAGAGAGACCGCCGCGGACGGGGCGATGCAAGGGCTGGAGGAACGAGCCGAGTGCTCAAAGGGAGGACTATATGACAGATCGTGACAACGACAGCGCGCCGAAGACCTCGGGCGTCACCCGCCGCACCGTGCTGACGGCCGGCGTCGGGCTTGCCGCCGGCGCGGCGCTGATGTCGCCGGCGGTGCTCCGCCGGGCCTTCGCCGCCGAGGACCATCCGGCGATCGGCACCTATCCGGAGGGCGTGTCCGGCGATTCCGTCTTCATCGGCGCCTCGGTGCCGCGGACGGGCACCTACGCCGCGCAGGGCGAGGATGAGCTGAAGGGTCTGCAGCTCGCCGTCGAACACCTCAACGAAGGCAACGATCTGATCAAGAAGATCTCGCCGAAGACGACGAAGGGCGTGCTCGGCAAGGAAGTCAAGTACGGCGTCGCCGACTCGGCCGCCAAGCCGAACCAGGCCGTTCAGGCGCAGCAGCGCTTCATCTCGCAGAACAAGGCGATGGTCATCACCGGCGGCACGTCGAGCGCCGTCGCCGTCGCCCTCAACAAGCTCGCCCAGCGCGAGAAGGTTCTCTTCGTCTGCGGCATCTCCGGCTCGAACGATACCACCGGCAAGGACTGCGTGCGCTACGGCTTCCGCCAGAACTTCTTCGGCCAGACCGCCGCTGCGGCCATCGGGCCGGTGCTGATCGAGACCTTCGGCAAGAACCGCAAGGCGGCGTTCATGACGCCGGACTACACCTACGGCCACACCGTCACCAAGTCGGTGAACGACTACCTGACCAAGAACGGCGGCTGGCAGATGGTGACGAACCAGGTGTCGCCGCTCGGCACCCCGGACTTCTCGTCCTACCTCACCAACATCGCCAACTCCGGCGCCGAGTTCCTGATCAACGTCAACTGGGGCCACGACGGCGTGCTGTCGATCCAGCAGGCCAAGCAGTTCGGCATCCTGCCGCAGATGAAGCTGGTGATCCCCTACCAGATCCCCTTCCTCGCGAAGGAAGTCGGTCCGGACATCACGGAGGGCGTCTACGCCGCCACCGACTACTGGTGGACGATGGGCGAGGACCCGAAGTATCCGCTCGCCAAGATGTTCAACGAGGCCTTCAACAAGAAGTTCGGCTACATGCCGGAATGGGGCGCGGAGAACAGCTACATCAGCTTCGCCCACTGGGCCCGGATGGTCGAGGAGGCCGGCACCTTCTATCCGCCGGACGTCATCAAGACCTACGAGAAGGGCGAGACGATCCCCTCGCTCGTCGGCGACGTGCACTATCGGCCGGAAGACCACCAGTGCGTCCGCCCCGTTGTCATCGTCAAGGGCAAGTCGCCCAAGGACATGAAGGGCGACCAGGACTACTGGGACGTCGTCAAGGTCGTGCCGGGCGAAGGCCTGATGCAGGCGCCGGACGCCTTCGGCTGCCATCTCGGCGACTACACGTAAGCCTGTGAAACGGCGGCGTGCCACCCGAGAGGCGACACGCCCGCCGATCCCTCATCGGACTCTTCCTGCTCCGGCGGCCTCGATGATTGAGCGGCCGCCGGAGCAGCTTTAAGATAAAGCGAGCGGCGCGTTCTCGGGGAATCCGGTCATCATCCGGATTTCCGGGCGCGATCGTGAACAAGAAGAACATGGGAACTCGGATCGCCCGTCCCGAAGCGGGACGATCCGGCGCAAACGGAATTCTCCTTCGCGAGGACAAGTCTTGCTCACCTGGGCCAATTTCATCTCGCAGCTGTTCAACGGGCTGGTGCTCGGCGCCCTCCTGGCGCTGATCAGCTCGGGGCTGACCATCATCTACGGCACACTCGGCGTGCTCAACCTCGCTCACGGCGCCCTCTTCATGCTCGGCGGCTATGCGGGCTATGTCGGCTTCGAGTTGACGGGCTCCTACGTCGTCGCCGTGCTTGTCGGATCGCTCTTCGTGCTCCTCGTCGGCGTCGTCATCGAGCGCGGCATCATGCGCTCCTTCTATGCCCGGCCGCCGGAGGACCAGATCCTCGTCACCTTCGGCCTCGGCATCGTCATCGTCGAGCTCGTCCGCTACTTCTTCGGCAGCCTGTCGCACAGCGTGCCGCCGCCCTCCTGGGCGATGGGCATCACCAACCTCGGCTTCATGTTCTATCCGACGTACCGCCTCGTCGTGGTCGGCATCGTCGCCGTCGCCCTGCTGGCGCTCTACATCGTCCTCTACCGGACGCGGCTCGGCATGATCGTCCGCGCCGGCATCGAGGACGCCCCGATGGTCGACGCGCTCGGCATCAACGTCTACCGGGTCTTCATGCTGGTCTTCGGCATCGGCGCCATGGCGGCGGGCTTCGCCGGCATCGTCAACGCGCCGGTCGGCTCCATCACGCCGGACGTCGGGGACACCATCCTCGTCGAGACTTTCGTCGTCGTCGTCATCGGCGGCGTCGGCTCGTTCCCGGGAGCGATCCTCGGGGGACTGATCGCCGGCGAGATCCTGAGCCTGACGTCGATGATCGATCCGGCCTATTCGCAGGTCATGCTGTTCGCCGTGATGACGCTGGTGCTCGTCGTCAGCCCATACGGCCTGCTCGGCGCGCAGGGACGGGAATAACCATGAACAACCACGCCTCCACCTTGCGCGTCTGGCTGCCGGATCTTCTGACCCTCGTCGGCCTGATCATCGCGCCCTACGTGCTGCCGTCGCTCGGCTTCTCCGAGGACACGATGAACCGCATCCTGGTCTTCGGCCTGTTCGGCATCGGCTTCGACCTCCTGTTCGGCTATACGGGCCTCCTCTCCTTCGGCCAGTCGGCGTTCTTCGGCACCGGCGGCTTCGTCGCCGCCTATCTTCTCATCCAGATGGGGCTGCCGAGCGTCGTCCTCGGCCTCCTGATCGGCACCATCGCATCGGCCGCCGTCGGCTATGTCGTCGGCCTGATCGCGCTCCGCCGGACGGGCATCTATTTCGCGATGATCACGGTGGCGATCGCCGAGGTCTTCTTCTTCCTGGAGAACTCTCCGCTTTCCGCCTTCACCGGCGGCGAGAACGGCCTGCCCGGCGTGCCGGCGCCGACCTTCTACCTCGGCTTCACGACGATCCACGTCGGTGCCGACTGGTCGATGTACGGGTTCCTCGCCGTCTGCTTCCTGATCGGCATGGTGATCGCGCGGCGGATCGTGCATTCGCCGGTCGGGCTGATCCTCGTCGCGATCCGCGAGAACCCGCTCAGGGCGGCAGCCGTCGGTCACAACGTCCACAGCTACAAGCTCCTGGTCTTCGTCATCGCCGCCGCCTATGGCGGACTGGCGGGCGGGCTTCTCGGCGTCCTGCAGAGCTACATGCCCCCCGACGCCTTCACCTTCGACACCTCAGGTGAGCTGGTGATGCAGACGGTGATCGGCGGCCTCGGCACGCTGTTCGGCCCGCTGGTCGGCGCGGCCGTCTGGCTGTACCTGCGCGACTTCCTGCAGGCGACCGTCGGCCTCGGTGCAGCCTGGCGCCTCGCGCTCGGCGTCGTCTTCGTGCTGCTCGTCCTCTTCCTGCGCCGCGGCATCATCGGCGGGATCGTCGACCTGATACGGATCGGGCGGCGCCGCCAGGCGCCCGCGGAGACCGCGAGCGCGGAGCCGGCGAACGGCAAGCCGTCGCCGAAAGCCGTGGGCGCGGCGGCGTCGGGTCCGCACCGCCTGCAGCTCGAGCCTTCGCCCCGCAAGGCCTCCTCGGGCGGCGAGATCGTCCTGCGCGCCGAAGGCCTGACAAAGCGCTACGGCGGCCTCGTCGCCAACAACAACGTCAACTTCTCGGTGCGCCGCGGCGAGCTGCGCGGCATCATCGGGCCGAACGGCGCCGGCAAGAGCACCTTCTTCAAGATGCTCACCTGCGAGATCCATCCGACCTCCGGCCGCATCGAGTTCGAGGGGCAGGACATCACTGGCCACGACGTCACGCGGGTCTGCCAGCTCGGCCTGACGAAGAGTTATCAGGTGAACCAGCTCTTCGGCCGCCTGTCGGTCCGCGACAACCTGACGATCGCAGCGGCGGCGGAGAAGCGCGGTCCCTTCCGCATCGACATGCTGCGCCGGACAGGCAGCATTCCCGGCATCGACGCGCGGGTCGAGGAGACGCTGGACCTCGTCAACCTCCAGGAGCGGGCCGATGCGCTGGTCTCCGAACTCGCCTATGGCGAGAAGCGCCGGCTGGAGATCGGGCTGGCGCTCGCCACCGATCCGAGCCTGCTCCTCCTCGACGAGCCGCTCGCCGGCATGAGCCCGCAGGAGCGCGTCGAGACGGTGAAGCTGCTGCGGTCGATCTGCGAAGGCCGCACCATGATCGTCATCGATCACGACATGGACGCGATCTTCGAGCTCGCCGAACGGATCACGGTGCTCGCCGAAGGCTCGGTCCTGGTCGAGGGCACGCCCGAGGAAATCAGGAACGACACGAAGGTTCAGGAAGCCTATCTCGGCGGGGTACACGCAGCATGAGTCTCTTGAACGTCGAAAAGCTGAACAGCTACTACGGCGATTCCCACATCCTCTTCGACGTCGGCCTGCGCGTGGAGGCGCACGAGGTGGTGGCCCTCCTCGGCCGCAACGGCGCCGGCAAGTCGACGACGCTGAAGAGCCTGATGGGCATGGTGACGCCGCGCTCCGGCTCCGTCCGCCTCGACGGCGAGGAGGTCGCCGGCAAGCAGGCCCACGTCATCGCCCGGCTCGGCATGCAGCTCGTGCCGGAGGAGCGCCGCGTCTTCGGATCGCTCGACGTCGAGGAGAACATCGTGCTCGCGGGGCTGACGGCGAAGAGCGCCTGGCCGCTGGAGCGGATCTACGGCATCTTCCCCCGGCTTGCGGAACGCCGCCGCAGCCGCGGCACGGACCTCTCCGGCGGCGAGCAGCAGATGCTTGCGATCGCCCGCGCGCTGGTGCGCGACCCGAAGATCGTGCTCCTCGACGAGCCCTTCGAGGGCCTGGCGCCGATCATCGTCCAGGACCTGATGCGCGTCTGCCGCAAGCTCGCCGACGAGGGCCAGACGATCGTGCTCGTCGAGCAGAACCTGCAGGCGACCCTGGCGCTCGCCGACCGCGCCTACATCATCAACAACGGTCATGTCGTGCACGAGGGACCGGCCGACGAGATCAGGACCCAGCGCGACGTCCTCCAGCGCTACCTCGGCGTCTGACGCGGACGGCAGTCCGCTCTCCGCCGGAGAGCGGGCCACGACTTGGCCGCATTTTTCCGTTCCTAGGAAACCCTCGGATGATCCAATGGACGGGGCGGATGTTGCGATTCTGGCTGATGACCGGCGCGATCCTCCTTGCGTTCGGCACCCTCGCCGAAGCCCATCCGCATGTTTTCGTCGACGGTCACGTCACGCTCGATGCGGACAGCGGCAAGCTCGTCGCCGTCACGAACGTCTGGACCTTCGATGCGCCGTTTTCCGCCTTCGCGACGCAGGGACTCGACAAGAACAGGGACGGCCGCCTGAGCGCCGCCGAGCTGAAGCCGCTCGCCGCGACGAACATGGAGTCGCTGAAGGACTATCACTTCTTCACCTATGTCGGCACCGGCGGCCCGCCGGTCGATTTAGATCCGCCACGCGATTACTTACTTACATTAGCAAAGCACCGCCAGACGCTGCACGTCACGCTGCCGCTGAAGACGCCGCTTGCCCTCGACGACGCGCTGAAGGTCGAGGTCTTCGATCCGGAGTATTTCGTGGCCTACGCGTTCCCGACGGCAGGCGCCGTCTCGATCGACGGCCCCGCCGGCGGTTGTAAGGCCGCCTACCAACCGCCCCGCCCGCTCGATGCGGCGATGGTGGCGAAGCTTGCGGCGGTCCCGGCGAGCCAGCACGACCTGCCGCCGGCGCTGCGGGACGCCGCCGCCGGCATCGCCCACGTCTTCGTCGTGCACTGCCGATGACCGCCCGGCGGCTCCTTCACGTCCTTGCGGCAGGTCTGGCGGTGGCCGCGAGCGGGGTGCCCGCCTTTGCCGCCGCCGGCGGCCCCTTCGGCGTCGGTACGCCCGACACGCCGGCGGGTTTGGGCGTCGCCGGGCCCTTCGAGGGCATCGTCCTCTGGTCGATGCACTGGCAGACCGTGTTCTATTCGAAGCTGACGGCTGCCCTTACCGGCTTCGCCAGCCGGCCCGATGCGGCGGCCTGGCTGATCGGAATCAGCTTCCTCTACGGCGTCTTCCACGCGATCGGGCCGGGCCACGGCAAGGCGGTCATCGCCTCCTATCTCATGGCGAGCGGCGACGATCGTCGGCGTGGCGTTCTCCTTGCCCTTGCCGCAGGCCTCGTCCAGGCCGCCTCCGCGATCGCCATCGTCACGGTCGCAGCCCTCGTGTTCAACGCCACGGCGATGACGATCACGCGGCTCACCGACGCCCTGCAGGTCCTGAGCTACGCTTTGATCGCGCTCCTCGGCCTCGGCCTCTTCGTCGTCGCCTGCCGCACCGCACGCGCGGCCCCGACCCCGGTTGCCGCCGCCCCCGGCGCCTTCGCCTGCGTCGAAATACCGGCCGGCGCGACGGAACCGATGGCCGCTGCCGGCCACCGGCCGGGCTGCGCCTGCGCGGCGGCCATCGAATTGGCGCAAGGCCGCGAGCCGGCGCGCTGGCCCGAGGCCGCCGCCGCCGTCGTCTCGATCGGCATCCGGCCCTGTTCTGGCGCGCTCATCGTCCTCGTCTTCGCGCTCTCGCAAGGGCTCTATCCCGCGGGCATCGCCTCCGTCTTCGCGATGGCCGCCGGCACGGTGACCACCGTCGGTCTCGTCGCCCTCGTCGCGGCGACGGCGCGCGGCTGGCTCTCGCGAGCCGGCGCGGCCGGCCCGCTCAGCCGCCGGCTGGCGCTCGCCGTCCGTTTCGCAGCCGCCACCGTCATCCTCGTCTTCGGCGTCGTGATGACCGCCGGCGCGCTCGCCGTCGACCACCTTCTCTGATCCGGCCCGCCGCTACTGCGAAGGCCGCGGTTCGGCTCGCCGCCGCTTCGTGTCATGATGGCCGCCGCAAGCTTCGCCGGGGAGGAAAGGATGGCATTGCCGGACCCGCCCGAGGTCACGGGCTTCTTCGATCACCGCACGTCCTCGATCCAGTACGTCGTCGCCGACCCGGAGTCGCGCCACTGCCTCGTGATCGATCCGGTGTTCGATTTTGACGAGAAGTCCGGTGCGACGGCCACCGGGAACGCCGACGCGATCCTCGCTCATATCCGCGCGGCGGGGCTGACGCCGACCTGGATCCTCGATACCCATCCGCATGCCGATCATTTCTCCGCTGCCGGCTATCTCAGCGCGCGGACGGGAGCGCCGACCGGCACCGGTGCGCATGTCGTTGAGGTGCAAAAGCTCTGGCGCGACATCTACAACTGGCCGGATTTCCCGGCCGACGGCTCGCAGTGGGACAGGCTCTTCACCGACGGCGAGGTCTTCATGCTCGGCCGCATTCCCGTGCGCGTGCTCTTCTCGCCCGGCCACACCCTCGCCTCGGTGACATACGTCGTCGGAGACGCCGCCTTCGTCCATGATACCCTCTTCATGCCGGACAGCGGCACGGCCCGGACGGACTTCCCCGGCGGCAGCGCCGCCACCCTCTGGCGCTCCATCCAGACGATCCTTGCGCTGCCGGACGAGACGCGTCTCTTCACCGGCCATGACTATCAGCCGGGCGGCCGCAAGCCGCTCTTCGAGAGCACGGTCGCAGAGCAGAAGGCCTGCAACATCCACCTCCGTCGATGCGCCTGCGAGGCGGAGTTCGTCGCGCTCCGCGAGGCGCGCGACCGGACATTGCCGATGCCGAAGCTGATCCTGCAGGCCCTGCAGGTCAACATCAACGGCGGGCGCCTCCCCGCGCCGGAAGCCAACGGCGTCCGCTACCTGAAGATCCCTCTCGACGCGCTGAAGGCCGCCTGGGGTGATCCGTAGCGACGGGCGATCCGCCGGCGAGGCCGCCGCGATCACGATTGCTCGACCGGCGCGACGGATGGCGCGACGCGGCAGCCTGCCGCTCTATCTTCAGCTATCGAGGAAAGAAGAGCGGAACCAGAGGAGGACGGCTCGTGAAGACGAAGACCACGGTGCTTGCCGGCATCATCACGATCGCGGCGACGGCGGCCTTCGCCGCGGATGGCGAGCCTGTGGTCGCCGGCCGCGCCGCCTTCGGAAGCTGGGAACAGAACGAGCCCGGGCGAACGCGGCTGATCAGGCCCTCAGACCTGCCGAAGCCGAACGCGACGCGCTCGGTCAGCAATTCGCCGGGCCTCTTTCCGCGCCCGCGCGGCGCGATGCCGAAGGTCATGCCGGGCTTCCAGGTCTCGGTGTTCGCGAGCGGCCTTTCGCAGCCCCGCGTCATTTCGGTAGCGCCGAACGGCGATGTCTTCGTCGCCGACAGCGGCGCCGGGGAGATCGACGTCTACCGCATGGGCGACGGCGGCAAGGCCGTGAAGAAGGGCGTCTTCGCGAGCGGCCTCGACCAACCCTACGGCATCGCCTTCTATCCGCCCGGCCCTTCGCCGACCCACGTCTATGTCGCCAACACCGGCAGCGTCGTTCGCTATCCCTACCGCAGCGGCGACATGAAGGCTTCCGCCAAGGCCGAAACCATCGTCGCGGAGCTGCCGACCGGCTATCACTGGACGCGCGGCCTCGCCTTCTCCAGGGACGGCAGGACGCTCTTCGTGTCGGTGGGTTCCGGCTCGAACGTCGCCCGCGATACGATGAAGCGGAAGGCGCCGAAGGGCTTCATCTCGGACAATCCGAAGGGTGCCGCCTGGGGCGGCGAGCGCTGGCGCGCCGACGTCATCGCCTTCGATCCGGATGGCGGCAACCGCCGCATCTTCGCCACCGGCCTGCGCAATTGCTCCGGTCTCGCGCTTCAGCCGGGGACCGGTGCGCTCTGGTGCGTCGTCAACGAGCGCGACGAACTCGGCGACAACCTGCCTCCCGACTACGCCACCCGGGTCGAGAAGGACGCCTTCTACGGCTGGCCCTGGTACTATATCGGCTCGCACCCGGACCCGCGCTGGGCTTCGGCGCCGCGCGACGACCTGAAGGGTGACGTGCGTGTTCCGGACGTCCTCTTCCAGGCGCATTCCGCGCCGCTCGGCATCGGCTTCTACACCGGAACCGCGTTTCCGAAGGACTATCGCGGCGACGCCTTCGTCGCCATGCACGGCTCCTGGAACCGCGACCACCGCACGGGCTACAAGGTCGTGCGCCTGATCTTCAAGGACGGCAAGCCGACCGGCGCCTACCAGGACTTCATGACCGGCTTCGTCACCAGGAACGGCGAAGGCGTCTGGGGGCGCCCCGTCGACGTGACCATGGCGGGAGACGGCTCGCTCCTCGTCAGCGACGATGCGAGCGGCACCATCTGGCGCGTCAGCGCCGCCGCGGGCGACACTTCACAGTAGAAACGACGGGATTGGACACTCTCTTCTGTCCAGAATCGAAAGCTTCTGCAAATCGTCAGGATGCCGTTGGGGCTTTCTTAAGCTCTCACGAACATGCTCTTCCTGTCGCACTGTGTATGAAAGGCGATCGGGAAGGACATGTCGTCGGTGTCGAGGAAACCTCGCTCCAATTACCTCTCGCGGGTTCCTGAGGAGCGCCGGAAGTGGCCGCGACGGCAGACGAGCCTCGTCGTGCGGGTCGTTTTCCCGGCGCGCGGCGTTCGTCGGCTGAGAAGCGTGCAGGCGACCCTGGTCAATCTTTCCGAAGGCGGCGCGGCGCTCATCTCGCGGCGGCTGGAGGAAATCCCGGAGCATTTCTACATCGTCCTGGGCAAGCTGGAGATCCTGCTCACCTGCGGCCGCATCAAGATTTCGAACGACGTGATGCATGTGCGCTTCGCCAAGGACCAGCCGACGCCCTTGTGGGAGATGCTGGCTGAAATCCGCTTCCCGCTGGCCCTGCTCGCGCCGATCGCCGGCAGCGACTACCAGGGCCTCCTGCGTTATTCCGAAGATGTCGCCATCCGGTACGGCTAGAGCGTTTCCAGGAAAAGTGGACGCCGGTTTTCCGCCCGGAAACGCGAGAAGGCAAAAGCATGGATCGCTTCCGCGATCGACGAAACGCGGAAACGATCTCGGCGCCGCAACGGCCGGGCACCCTCCTTCGCGCATGGCGAACATGCCGGCTCCGAAGAATTGCCTGAAATCATATCCGTTAGCCCAAGACAAGCACGCAGGGCGCCGCGGAAATCGCTGATAAAACCGAATTACTGCAATGAAGTGGCCCTTTTCCATTTGGATTTTTTTCATGAGTCCTCTCGCAGATTTGCTGGCAGGGAGTAACCGCGGGGCGGAGACATGGAATATCCGAACGAGAAAGAGCGTCTCTCGACACTCGAAAGCTACCGCATCCTCGACACCACGCCGGATGTGCTTCTCGACATGGTGGCCCGGGTCGCTGCGCAGAGCTTCGGCACGCCCTGTGCGGCCGTCAGCCTGATCGGCACTGACCGGCAGTGGTGCAAGGCCGTCTACGGCGACTTTCCGCGAGAATTGCGACTCGAGGAGAGCATCTGCCGCCACACGATGATGGGAGAGGATGCGCTCGTGCTCGCCGACGCACGGCTTGACGCGCGCTGCGCGGTCAATCCGTGCGTGCAGAAGGAGGGGGGAGTGCGGTTCTACGCGGGTGTTCCGCTCGTGGCATCGAACGGCCATGGCATCGGCGCGCTCTGCGTCGTCGACTACGTGCCTCGTGAGACGGACAGCGCTCAACTGCAAACGCTTCGCGATCTCGGCCGGATCACCATGGGCCTCATCGAAGCCCATCGCGCAGGCGTCAATTTCCGCCAGGAGAAGAACTACCTCCTGAAGCTCGCCGACAATTCCCCGGGCGGGCTCTTCGAGTTCGCCATGAGCAAGTCCGGCCATCAGCGGCTATTGTTCGTCAGCGCCGGCATCCGCGACACGTTCGGGGTCTCGCCGCAAGAGGCACTCGACAACATCGAGAACGTCTTCCGTCGCATTCATCCGGATGATGCGGAAGCCTTCTTCGCTTCAATCGAGACGGCTTTCGCGAGCTGCAGCCCCTGGAAGCACGAGTTCCGCGTCAAGCATCCGGAGCGTGGCGACGTTCATATCGTCGGCATGTCGGCGCCGATCGCGACGGAAGAAGACGAGACGACCTGGCAGGGCTGCGTCATGGACGTCACCGACCGCGCTCTCGAGCGCGCCCGCCTCCTGCAGACGCGCCAGGAGCTCGAAAGACGCTACAGCGATCTCGCCGAATACCAGAAGCTGTTCGGCCAGATCGGCCGGATGGCGAAGGTCGGCGCCTGCGCCTTCGAGCTCGACAAGCGGGAGACGAGCTGGACGCCCGAAGTCTACGCGATGCATGGCGTGACGCCGGCCTTCACGCCGACGCTTTCGGCCATGCTCGATTTCTGCGAAGACAAGCGCCGGCAGCAGGTCAGCCGCCAGTTCAGGCGGACGATGCGGACCGGGGAGTCGCTGGAGATCGAGTATCCGATCAATGCCGCCGATGGCGCCCGGCGCTGGCTGCGCGCGATCCTCGAGCCGGAGATCGACGGCGGCGAGCGGCCGCGTCGTCTGGTCGGTTCGATCCAGGACATCACCGGCGAGCGGCTGCTGCTCGAGAAGGTGAGCTATCACGCGACCCACGATCACGTGACGGGGCTCGCCAATCGCCCGGCCTTCCTGGCACATCTTTCGGAACTCCTGCGCGATCCGGGCAAGACCGGCTTCCACGCGGTCGTCTTCCTCGACCTCGATCACTTCAAAGACATCAACGACGCGTTCGGCTACGAGGCCGGCGACCGTCTGATTACCCTCATCGGCGCGCGCATTGAGGCGATCGTCTCGCGCTACGGAGGCCGTTCGGCAGCCTCGCGCTTCGGCGGCGACGAATTCGCCTTCGTGCTGGCGGACCTGGAGGGGATAGAAGGGCTGCCTTCGCGCCTCAGGGCGATCGCCGACGAACTCTCCGCGGCGACCGCGATCAGTGGCCACACGATCCAGGCGGCCGTCTCGATGGGCGTGTCGGTCTCTCCGAAGGACGGCCACTCCGCCGCCGACCTGCTTCGCAAGGCCGACCTCGCGTTGCGCCACTCCAAGCAGTCGGGCCGGGCGCGCACATCCTTCTTCACCCGCGCCATGGAGGCTCAGGTCAGCGCCGACCAGTTCCTGAAGAGCGAGATGACGGACGGCCTGGAGCGCGGCGAGTTCGAGGTGTTCTACCAGCCGATCGTCGACATCAAGCTTGGCCGCCTCAACGGCTTCGAGGCGCTCTTGCGCTGGCATCATCCGGAGCGCGGGCTGCTCACGGCCGGCGCCTTCGCCCACCTCCTCGACGACGTCAACATCGGGCCGGCGATTTCCGCCGCCGTCATCGCTCAGGTGTGCGACACCATCCTCGCCTGGCAGCGCCGCGGCCTGCCTTTCGGGCAGGTGGCGATCAACATCACGTCTTCACAGTTGCGCAATCCGCTTTTCGAGGAGCAGTTGGCCGGGGTGATCGACGCAGGCGTCTCGCCGGCGCACCTCAAGCTGGAGATCACGGAGGGCGTGCTCCTCGGCCGCACCGCCGACAAGGCGTTCCAGGTGCTCGCGCGGTTGCGGGAGAAGGGCTTCGCCATCTCCCTCGACGATTTCGGCACGGGCTACGCCTCGCTCGTTCACCCCGCCGAGTTCCCGATCGACCAGCTCAAGATCGACATGTCCTTCGTCCGCCAGATCACGACCAGCGAGAAGGCCCGCACCATCGTCCACACCATGTGCGCGCTGGCAAACGGGCTCAACCTGACAGCCGTCGCCGAGGGCATCGAGGACGAGCATGTCGAGCAGATGCTGCGGCTGATGGGCTGTCACTACGGCCAGGGCTACCGCTACGCCAAGGCGCTGCCACGGACGGAGGCCGAAACCTTCATCCTCTCCGGCGCCGCAACGAAGCTGAAGGGCCCCGCCCTTGCGTCAGCCGAAGGTGACGATCTGGCGGATGGCGCTGCCGTCGGCGAGCCTGTCGAAGCCCTCGTTGATGGCGTCGAGACGGATGCGGTGGGTCAGCAGCCGATCGATCGGCAGCCGCCCGCGGCGGTAAAGGCCGAGCAGCCGGCCGATGTCGCGCGAAGGGACACCGGAACCGATGTAGCTGCCTTTGAGCGTGCGCTCCTCGGCGACGAGCGAGACGGCGGGAAGCGACAGAACGTCCGCCGGGTTCGGTAGCCCGGCCGTCACGGTCGTGCCGCCGCGACGCGTGATCGCGTAGCTGAACTCCAGCGCCCGGACGGAGCCGGCGAATTCGAGCGCCGCCTCCCCGCCGCCCCGCGTCGCCTCGCGCACCTTCGCGACGACATCCGGATCGCCGGCGTTGAAGGCATGGGTGGCGCCGAGCTCGCGCGCGAAAGCAAGCTTGGAATCCAGCCGATCAACGGCGACGATCGTCTCGGCTCCGGCCGCGACCGCGCCGAGCACGGCGGCCAGTCCAACGCCGCCGAGGCCGACGATTGCGGTCGAGCCGCCGGGCCGCACGGCGCCGGTGTTGAAGACCGCGCCCGCGCCCGTGATAACCGCGCAGCCGATCAGCGCGGCGATGTCGAGCGGCGTTTCCCGGTCGATCCGGACGACCGAGCGCCGCGAGACCGTCGCATATTCGGCAAAGGAGGAGACGCCGCAGTGGTGGTTGAGCGGCAGTCCATCCCGCCCAAGCCGCCGCGCGCCACCGAGAAGCTCGCCGGCCCCGTTGTGCACGGCGCCCGGCTCGCAGAGCGCCGGACGCCCCTCGGCGCACGGGCCGCAGTGGCCGCAGCTCGGCACGAAGACGAAGACGACGTGGTCGCCCGGCTCGAGATCGCGGACGTCGGCGCCGACCTCCTCGACGACGCCTGAGGCCTCGTGGCCGAGGACCATCGGCAGCGGCCGCGGCCGGTCGCCGTTGATCACCGAGAGGTCGGAGTGGCAGAGGCCCGCCGCCGCCATCCGGACAAGCACCTCGCCGCGTCCCGGCCCCTGAAGCGCGACCGTGGCGACCGAAAGGGGCCGTGAGATCGCGTAGGGCCGCTCCGCCCCCATCCGCTCGAGCAGCGCAGCCTTGATCTCCATCGTTTCTCCTCCCCCGCCGGCCGAAGGGCCGCCGCCATCCTAGAATGCCGGCGCGACTGTATCAGCCGCGCGCGGCCGGTGAAGCCGGAAACGTGCGCTTTGCCCGAAAAGCCGGACCGGAGCCAACCCGATCAACTCTGCGGCGAAGCGTCGCGCGCGCGGCTCCTAAAAGCCGCAACCACCTGAACTCATAGGACTTTCTCGGGATTCGCGGCGAAAGTTCGACAGCCGCACTGGCTGCCGCCCGCACCGCAGATGTGCGTCGCGGGAACAGTTCGAAAAGGATCGCCGTTGCGCCTCCACAAGCCGTCGCGGCCGACGCACGCCGCAGCACCCGATGCTGCACGGAGCCGAAGCGCCGCACAATTCCATGGAGGACAAGCATCATGCCATCGGTCGGACATACGCGCTGGGCCATCGCGGAAGGCTACATTCCGCCGTCGAGCACGGGGCCCGAACCGCAGATGCTGAGCCACGAGACGGCCTGTCTCCTCAATGCCGGCGACGCGGACGCCAACGTTACGATCACCCTCTTCTTCAGCGACCGCGATCCCGCCGGGCCGTACAGGGTGACGGTTCCCGCCCGCCGGACGCTTCACGTGCGCTTCAACAACCTGAAGGACCCGGAGCCCGTGCCGCGCGGAACCGACTACGCCTCCATCATCGAATCCGACCAGCCGATCGTCGTCCAGCACTCGCGCCTCGATTCCCGTCAGGCGGAGAACGCGCTGATGACGACGGTCGCCTACCCCTGCTCCTGAACAAGAGGAAGAACCCACATGTCAGAGAAGGTCGCCGATTTCATTTTGTCCCGCCTCAAGGAATGGGGCGTCACGCGCATCTATGGCTTTCCCGGCGACGGGATAAACGGCCTCGTCGGCGCGCTCGGCCGTGACCGCAAGAATTCGAAGAATCCCATCGAATTCATCCAGGCGCGGCACGAGGAAGAGGCAGCCTTCATGGCCTGCGCCCACGCCAAGTGGACGGGCGAGGTCGGCGTCTGCATGGCCACGTCCGGCCCGGGCGCGGTCCATCTCCTGAACGGCCTCTACGACGCCCGGCTCGACCACCAGCCGGTCTTCGCGATCGTCGGTCAGCAGGCCCGCGCAGCGATCGGCGGGCACTACCAGCAGGAGATCGACCTCCAGAACCTCTTCAAGGACGTCGCACGGAGCTACGTCCATGTCTGCATGGTTCCGGCGCAGGCCCGCCATCTGATCGACCGCGGCATGCGGATCGCCGCCGGCGAACGGACCGTCACCTGCATGATCGTGCCGAACGACGTGCAGGAATCGCCCGCCGTCGAAACGCCGCCGATGGCGCATGGCACGGTTCATTCCGGCTCCGGCTACGTCCGCCCCCGGACGCTTCCCCAGCAGGGGGACCTGCAGCGGGCGGCCGCTCTCCTCAACGAATCGAAGAAGGTCGCCATCCTCATCGGCGCGGGCGCGCTCCACGCCGCCGACGAGGTCAGGGAAGTGGCCGACGCCCTCGGTGCCGGCGTGGCCAAGGCGCTGCTCGGAAAGGCTGCGCTGCCCGACGACCTGCCTTACGTGACAGGGCAGATGGGCCTGCTCGGAACAAAGCCCTCCTACGACCTCATGAAGGAGTGCGACGCCCTGCTCATGGTCGGCTCCGGCTTCCCCTATTCCGAGTTCCTGCCGAAGGAGGGTCAGGCGAAGGGCATCCAGATCGACATCGCGCCGCGGATGCTGTCGATCCGCTATCCCATGGACGTCAACCTCGTCGGCGATTCCGCCGAGACGCTGAAGGCGCTCCTGCCGATGCTCCACCGCAAGTCAGACCGGTCCTGGCGCCAGCGCATCGAGAAGAACGTCGCGGAATGGTGGCAGGACGTCGAGGAGCGGGCAAACCTCAAGGCCAATCCCGTCAACCCGGAAAAGCTCTTCTGGGAGCTCTCGTCGCGCCTGCCGGAACGCGCCATCATCAGCGCCGACTCCGGCACCTCGGCGAACTGGTTCGCCCGCGCCCTCAAGATCCGGCGCGGCATGATGGCCTCGCTCTCCGGCAATCTCGCGACCATGTGCCCGGGCGTCCCCTATACGACCGCGGCGAAGTTCTGCCACCCCGACCGCGTGGCAATCGGCTTCGTCGGCGACGGCGCGATGCAGATGCTCGGCCTGAACGCGCTCATCACCATCTCCAAGTACTGGCGCAACTGGTCCGACCCACGCTGCATCATCGCGGTGCTCAACAACGACGATCTGAACCAGGTGACATGGGAGCTGCGGGCGCAGGGCGATTCTCCGAAGGTGGAGGAGACGCAGAACGTGCCGCCGTTCCCCTACGCCGCCTTCGCCGAGAGCCTCGGCCTCGGCGCGGCGCGTGTCGATACGCCGGAGGCGATCGGGCCCGCCTGGGACCAGGCGCTCAATGCCGATCGGCCGTTCCTGATCGACGCTCGCGTCGACGCGACCGTTCCGACGCTGCCGCCGCACATCACCTACAAGCAGGCGAAGAGCTTCACGAAGGCCCTGCTGCAGGGTGATCCGGAGGCCGGCGCCATCGTCTGGCACGCCGTCGAACGCAGCTTCGCCTGAGCGGCCCCATGGTGAAGATCGATGCTCCGGTCGCGGCGGTTCGCGCCGCGGCCTACAAGATCCCGACCGATGCTCCGGAATCGGACGGAACTCTCAAGTGGTCGTCGACGACGATGGTGACGGTGGAGATCGACGCCGGCGGCAAGACCGGCTTCGGCTTCAGCTATGTCCACGACGCCGCCGCCGTCCTCGTCGCCGGGAAGCTCGCCGACGTGCTGAAGGGCCGGGACGCCTTCGCGATCCGGGAATCCTGGCAGGCGATGCAGGCGGCCTGCCGCAACCTCGGGCGGCCGGGCATCGGCGCCTGCGCCATCTCGGCCTGCGACATCGCCCTGCACGACCTCGTCGGCAAGCTCGCCGACATGCCGACGGCAGTCCTGCTCGGCCTGCGCCGGCCGGACGTCGAGATCTACGGCAGCGGCGGCTTCACCGCCTATGACGACGCGCAGCTCGAGAGCCAGCTCGGCGGCTGGGCGGCGAGCGGCATGAAGTCTGTCAAGATGAAAGTCGGCCGCGACCCGGCCGCCGATCCGGCTCGCGTTCGCACGGCCCGTTCCGCGATCGGCCCCGGCACAGCGCTGATGGTCGATGCGAACGGTGCCTATGCTCGCAAGCAGGCCCTCGCCCTGGCGGAAATCTTCGAGCGGGAGGGCGTCATCTGGTTCGAGGAGCCGGTCTCATCCGACGACCTCGAAGGCCTGCGGCTGCTCCGCGACCGCGTGCCGCCCGGCATGGAGGTGGCGGCCGGCGAGTACGGCTACGACCCGGCCTATTTCCGCGGCATGATCGACGCCGGCGCCGTCGACGTACTGCAGGCCGACGCAACGCGCTGCCTCGGCCATACGGGCTACCTCGTCGCCGACGCGCTTGCGCAGGCGGCACAACTGCCGCTTTCGAGTCATTGCGGGCCGGCGATCCACCTCCCCTGCGCGATGGCGGCGCTGCGCCAGCGTCACATGGAGTGGTTCCACGACCACGTCCGCATCGAGCGGATGCTCCTCGACGGCGCCCCGCAGCCGAAGGACGGGAAGGTCGCAGGCGACCTTTCGCGCCCCGGCATCGGGCTGGCGCTCAAGGCGACGGACGCGGAGCAATTCCGCGTCCGCTGACGGGCATCAGCTCTGGCCGACGCTCTCCCACGGGAAGGCGGGCGCTTCGCCGCGCCCGGGGCTCCCCGTCGGGCCGTCCGGACCGTCGCCGCGGCTGCGCGACGCCTTCCCCGCCTTCTTCTTCCGCCAGTCGACGATCCGCAGGATGAAGACGAAGAAGACCGGCACGAGGAAGACGGCAAGCACCGTCGCCGAGATCATGCCGCCCATGACGCCGGTGCCGATCGCGTTCTGGCTGCCGGCGCTTGCGCCGGTCGCGAAGGCGAGCGACGTCATCAGGATCGGCCGGAACCGCAGATGCGCCGCCTCGATTGCCGAGGCGATGAGCGGCTTGCCCTCCGCCCTCAGATCCTTCGCGAACTCGATGATCAGGATCGCGTTCTTCGCCGACAGGCCGATGATCGTGATCAGGCCGACCTTGAAGTAGACGTCGTTCGGCATGTCGCGCAGCATCACCGCCGCCACGGAGCCGATGACGCCGAGCGGCACGACCAGCATCACCGACAGCGGGATCGACCAGCTCTCGTAGAGCGCCGAGAGCAGCAGGAAGACGAAGAGGATGCTCAAGCCGACGAGAATCGGCGCCTGCGAGCCGGACTGGATCTCCTGCAGCGACTGGCCCGTCCACTCGTAGCCGAAGCCGTCCGGCAGGCCCTTGGCGAGCCTCTCCATCTCCTGGATCGCGGCGCCTGACGAATATCCGGGTGCCGCCTGGCCGCTGAGGCGGATCGACGGATAGCCGTTGTAGCCGATGACCTGCGATGGGCCCTTCGCCCATTCGACGCGCGCGAAGGCCGAGAGCGGGACCATGCCGCCTTGCGAATTGCGCACGTTGATGTCGAGCAGGTCGGACGTCTGCATGCGCTCCGGCGCATCCGCCTGCACCTCGACCTCCTGCATGCGGCCGCGGTTCGGGAAGTCGTTGACGTAGGTCGAGCCGAGGTTGGTCGAGATTGCGTTGTTGATGTCGTCGAAGGTGACGCCGAAGGTGTCGGCCTTGTCGCGGTCGATGATGAGGTTCACCTGCGCGGCGTCGGCGAGACCTTCCTCGCGAAGGCCGGTGACCACCGGGCTCTTCGCAGCCGCCGCCAGCAGCTGGTCGCGCGCCTTGAGGAGTGCGGCATGGCCCGCGCCGCTGCGGTCCTGCAGCCGGAACTCGAAGCCGTTCGTCGTGCCGAGGCCCTGGATCGGTGGCGGCGAGAGCGCGAAGATCTGCGCGTCCTTGATGCCGGCGAACTTGGCGTTGACGCGGGCGGAGATCGCTTGCGCGCTGTCGTTGGGCCCGCGCTCGCTCCAGTCCTTGAGCGTCGCGAAGGCGAGCGCCGCGTTCTGGCCGGCGCCGGAGAAGCTGTAGCCGGTGATGACGACGATATTGCTGACCGCCTTCTCCTTCGAGAAGATGTCCTCGACCTGCTTGACGACCTTGAGCGTCCGGTTGCCGCTCGCATCGGGAGGGCCTTGGATGCTGACGAGCAGGAAGCCCTGATCCTCGTTCGGCAGGAACGACGACGGCAGCTGCGTGTACGCCCAGCCGAGACCGACGAGCAGCGCCAGATAGATGATCATGAAGCGCCCGGCCCGCTTGACCATCCGGCCGACGAGCGAGCTGTAGCCGTGCGAGGTCTTGTCGAAGCCCCGGTTGAACCAGCCGAAGAAGCCCCTCTTCTCGTGGTGCGACGTCGTGATCGGCTTCAGGAAGCTCGCGCAGAGCGCCGGCGTCAGCGACAGGGCGAGGAACGCCGAGAACAGGATCGACGACACCATCGTCAGGCTGAACTGCTTGTAGATGACGCCGACGGCACCGGGGAAGAAGGCCATCGGCACGAACACCGCGGCAAGCACCAGCGTGATGCCGACGATCGCGCCGGTGATCTGCTTCATCGCCTTGCGCGTCGCTTCACGCGGCGGCAGCTTCTCCTCCTGCATCACGCGCTCGACGTTCTCGACGACGACGATCGCATCGTCGACGAGGATGCCGATCGCGAGCACCATCGCGAACATCGTGAGCACGTTGATCGAGAACCCGCCGACCAGCATGATCGCGCAGGTTCCGAACAGCGCGACCGGCACCACGATCGTCGGGATCAGCGTGTATCGGATGTTCTGCAGGAAGAGGAACATCACCAGGAAGACGAGCACCACGGCCTCGACCAGCGTGTGCAGCACCTTCTCGATCGACACCTTCACGAAGGGCGTCGTGTCGTAGGGGATGGAGTACTTGATGTTCGATGGAAAGAACTGCGAGAGTTCCTTCATCTTCGCCCGCACGGCCTCGGAGGCCTGCAGCGCGTTGCCGCCGGGCGCGAGCTGCAGGCCGATCGCGGCGCTGCCCTTGCCGTTGAGGCGGCTCGAATAGTTGTAGGTCTCCGCACCGACCTCGATGCGCGCGACGTCCCGCAGGCGCACCAGCGCGCCGTTCGCGTTCGACTTCAGCACGATGTTGCCGAACTGCTCGGGCGAGGTGAGCTGCCCGTGGACGAGGACGGAGGCCGTGATCTGCTGCTTGATCGGATTCGGGTCGGCACCGATCCGGCCGGCGGCGACCTGCGCGTTCTGCGCCTCGATCGCTGCGGTCACGTCGGCGGCGGTCAGGTCGAGGCCGCGCATCTTGTCGGGGTCGAGCCAGATGCGCATTGCCCGCTCGGACGCGAAGAGCTGCGCCTGCCCGATGCCGGGGATGCGCCGCAGCTCATCGATGACGTTGCGGTTGAGGAAGTCGCCGAGCGCCACGGCGTCGCGGGTACCGTCGGTCGAGGTCGCCGCGATCACCATCAGGAACGAGCTGCCGGCCTTCTCGACCTGCACGCCCTGCTGGGCGACGGCCGTCGGAAGCTTCGCCTGGACGCGCTGGATGCGGTTCTGGACGTCGATCGCCGCCTGGTCGGGCGACGTTCCCGGCGCAAAGGTCGCGGTGATCGAGATGCGGCCAGAGGCTTCGGAGGTCGATTCGAAATAGAGCAGGCCCGAGATGCCGTTCAACTGCTCCTCGATCGGCTGCGTCACCGACTGGTAGATCTCCTCGGCGGAGGCCCCGACATAGTTCGTCGAGATCTGGATCTGCGGCGGCGCGACGTTCGGATACTGCGAAACCGGCAGCTGCGTGATCGCGATCCCGCCGGCAAGCATGGTGAAGAGGGCGATGACCCACGCGAAGACGGGTCGGTCGATGAAGAAGCTGGGCATGATCGATCTCTACTTGGCGTCCTTCGTGTTGGACGCCTTGAGCGCGGCCTCCTCGTGACTCTGCTTCCACGCCTCGGGCACGACCTTGGCGCCGGGCTTGATCTTCTGGAAACCCTCGACGACCACCTTCTCGCCGCCCTTCAGGCCCTTCGTCACGACCCATTCGTTGTTGACGACACGGCCAAGCGAGACCGTCCGGAGTTCCACCGTGTCGTCGTCCTTGATCACATAGACCTGTGCATCGCCTTCCTGCGTGCGCTGCACCGCCTGCTGCGGCACGACGAGGGCGTTGTTCTCGATGCCCTGCTCGATCAGGACGCGGACATACATTCCCGGAAGCAGATAACCCTCGGGATTGGGAAACTCGCCGCGCAGCGTGATCTGGCCGGTGGTCGAATCGACGGAGGCTTCCGAAAAGAGGAGCCGCCCCGGGTGCATGTAGTCGGTGCCGTCGTCGAACTGCAGCCGGACGCTGGTCTCGGCCTTGTTCGGGTCACTGAGCGAGCCGACCTTCAGCGCGCGCCTGAGCTGCATCAGCTCGTTGGCCGACTGGGTGAAGTCGGCATAGACGGGGTCGAGCTGCTGGATCGTCGCGAGCGCCTGCGTGTCGTTGGCGGTGACGAGCGCCC
This sequence comes from Pararhizobium sp., assembly GCA_051960215.1. Classification (GTDB taxonomy): domain Bacteria; phylum Pseudomonadota; class Alphaproteobacteria; order Rhizobiales; family Rhizobiaceae; genus Pararhizobium_B. Next base: position 13,108 of record JBQCEN010000183.1, on the reverse strand, counting down.
CTTCGGTGATCTGCGCCCGGCCGATCCGGCCGCTGATCGGCGCGCGCACCTTCGAATACTGCAGGTTGAGCTGCGCCGACTTCAGGTTCGCCTCGGCGGCGGCGACGTCGGCATCGGCCTGCGCAAGCTGGGCGACCGCGTCCTGGTAGGTCTGCTCGCTCGCGACATGCTGCGCGCTCAGCTTCTTCTGGCGCTGTTCGTTCTGGCGGGCCTGCAGCTGCGCGGCCTTGGCCTTGGCAAGCGTCGCCTGAGCGCTCGCGACCTGGACCTCGAAGGGCTGCGGATCGATCTCGTAGAGCACGTCGCCCTGCTTGACGACGGTGCCCTGGGTGAAGACGCGCTTGATGACGATGCCCGAGACGCGCGGCCGCACCTCGGCGATCCGTGTCGGCGCGATCCGGCCCGGCAGGTTGTTGACGATCGGCAGCGACTGCGGCTCGACGTTGACGAAGCTGACGGCCGGCGGCGGCATCTGCGGCGGCGCGCTCTTCTCGTCGGCGGACTTCCCCTCGCTGCACGCCGCGAGAAGCGGCAGCAACAGGGCGAAGACGAAGAGTTGCTTGACGTTCAGCTTCGGCGTCATCTCGATCTCCAGGCCGCTTCGGCGCCACGCGACGCCTCGGCCGATGCTCCGCATGAAAAAGCGGAAAAAATTCTTTCGGTGGTCCCGCAGTCAGCTCTCGGCCGCGCCCTGCGGCTGCTGATCGATCAGCCAGAGAATGTCGGCGATGATCCGCGCCCGCTCCGGCGGCGCAAAGCGATGGAGGTCGAAATGCTCCATGGCCATCAGCCCCTCGACGGCAAGGAAGGCCAGGAGTGCGCCGCGCGGATGCTCCGCATCCGTGACCACGGCATCCAGGCGCGACCGGTAGTAGCGCCGTACCGTCTCGCGCAGCTCGACATCGTTGAAGAGCGCCGCGCAGAGGCCGATCACCACCTCCCGGTCATCGTCGGTGATGGAGCGCTCGGCGGCGGCCACCCGCGCACGGATTTCCGCGCTCTCCGCCCCCTCGAGCTTTGCCCGCGCCCGGTCGACACGCTCCTCCTCGGCCTCCATGCGCTGCTTGACGATCTCGCGCGTCAGCGCGTCCTTGGTCTTGAAGTCGTAGAGGACGCTGGCCTTGCAGATGCCGGCCTCCGCCGCCACGGCGTCGAGCGACATGCGTGCCGCCCCCTGGCGCTTGATGACCTTCAGCGCGGCGGCGACGACGTCTTCCCGTTCAATGACGCGGTGGCGACCCATCCCGGACCTCAAGAATTTTTCCGACCGGTCGGCTATTTATTGCGGCACTGCAAAAAGGTCAAGCGCGCGCATATCGAACGACGTAGGGGCGTTCGTCAGGTTGCATCGGCGGCGGTTCAGCTCAAAGCCCCGCAGCTTCGGTCGCTCTGATGGCGAAGCGGCGGGCGAGAGGCGCGAGGTCGGCGGCGTTGGCGCCGGCGGCGGTGCCTGCCCTGGCGCGTTCCGCGATTCCGACGAAGATGACGGCGAAGCGGAAAAGCGCGAAGGCGACGTGGAAAGGCGCCAGGCGGCCGGCCGGCTTCGCGCACGCCTCATAATGCGCCACGAATTCCGTCTCGCCCGGCAGGCCGAGGGCGGCGTGATCGAGGCCGCGGATGCCGCCATACTCGTCCGGGCTCGTGCGCCACGGCATGATGGCGAATGCGAGGTCGGCGAGCGGATGGCCGAGGGTGGCGAGTTCCCAGTCGAGGATGCCGATCACCCGCGGCTCGCGCGGATGGAAGAGCATGTTGCCGATGCGGAAATCGCCATGGGCGATGGCGATGCGCCCGTCGTCCTGGGGAAGGTTCGCCGGCAGCCATCGGGCGAGCGCGTCGAGTTCCGGAATGGGACCGATCGCGGCCGCTTTCCACTGGGTCGACCAGCGCCGGATCTGGCGCTCGAAATAGTTTCCGCTCCGTCCGAAGTCGCCGAGCCCGACCGTCCCCGGATCGACGGCGTGGAGCCGGGCGAGAGCCTCGGCCATGGCAAGATAGAGCGCCGCCCGGTCCTCGGCCGGCACCTCGCGCAGCGCGGCATCATGGAAGACACGGCCCTCGAGGCGCTGCATCAGATAGAAGGCCGTATCGAGGACGTCCGCCTCCCCGTAGTAAAGGAGCGGCCGTGGCACCGGCACGTCGGTCGCCTGAAGCGCCGTCAGAAGGCGGAACTCCCGGTCGATCGCATGCGCGCCCTTCAGGATCGGCCCGGACGGCTTCTTGCGCAGCACCATGCGCTGCCCGCCATGGGTCACGAAGAAGGTGGGGTTGGACTGGCCGCCGCTGACCCGCTCGATCGTGAGGTCGTCCGCCCGGCCGAAGCGGTCGGCGAGAAACGCCGCGAGAGCGGCATGATCGAGCCCGTGATCGGTCACCGCGGAAGCCTCATCCGACCGGCCATGACCAGAAGTCGCGACCCTCCTCGCGAAGCAGGCGGGTCAGCACCATGCGATGGACCTCGTCCGCCCCGTCGACGAGCCGCGCCTGCCGGGCATAGCGGTAGATCCATTCGAGCACCGTGTCCTTCGAATAGCCGCGCGCGCCGTTGATCTGGATCGCGACGTCCGCCGCCTCGTGCAGCAGGTTCGCGACGTGGATCTTCGCCATCGACACCTCCTTGCGGGCATAGGAGCCGCGATCGATCTCCCAGGCGGCCTTCATGACGAGCAGCCGGCCGATCTCGATGCGCATCGCGAGGCCGCCGAGCATCAGCTGGACGCTCTCGCGCTCGGCGAGCTTCCGGCCGAAGCCCTCGCGCTCGCCCGCATAGGCCTCGGCGATCTCGACGCAGCGCCGGGCGAGCCCCAGCCAGCGCATGCAATGCGTCAGCCGGGCCGGCCCCAGTCGCGTCTGCGTCACCTTGAGCCCGCGCCCGACGCCGCCGAGGACGTCGTCCTCGTGGACCTCGAGCCCGTCGAAAGCGAGCTCGCAATGGCCGCCATGCTCCTCCGGGCCCATGATCCCGATCCGCCGGACGATCTCCCATCCCGGCTGGCTGGCGTCGAAGAGGAAGGCGGTGAGGCCGCTGCGCGGATCGTCCGAGGTGCGCGCGATCAGGATGAAGTGCTGCGCCTCGGCCGCGCCGGTGATGAACCACTTGCGGCCGCTGATGACATAGCTGTCGCCGCGCTTCTCGGCCTTCGTCCGGATCATCGACGGGTCGGAGCCGCCGCCCGGATGCGGCTCGGTCATGGCGAAGGAGGAGCGCACGCCGCCCTCGACGATCGGCTTCAGCCAGCGCTCCTTCTGCGCCTCCGTCGCCAGCGCCTCGAGGACCATCATGTTACCGTCGTCGGGTGCGGCGGAGTTGAAGACGACCGGACCGAAGATCGAGCGGTTCATCTCCTCGTAGCAAACCGCCATCCCGACCTTGCCGAGCCCCTTGCCGCCGGTCTCCGGCTTCAGCTGCAGGCACCAGAGGCCCTCCGTCCGGGCCCGCTCCCGCAATCCCTCGAGAAGGTCGAGGCGGATATTGCCGTAGGGGTCGTAGGCGGCGGGATCCGCCTCGTGCGGCAGGATCTCCGTCGCGACGAAACCGGCGATGCGCCGGCGGAGCGCGTCGAGCTCGGGCGAGACGTGGAAATCCATGAGGCGCTCCTTCAAAGCGTCGAGACGAGATGGCCGCCGTCGACGACGAGCGTCGCACCCGTCATGTAGCGGCCGGCATCCGAGCAGAGGAGCAGCAGCGCCCCGTCGAGATCGTCGGCCTGGCCGATCCGCCGCTGCGGGATGCGCTTCAGCATCGCCTGGCCCGCGTCGCTCCCGAAGAAGCCGCGGTTGATGTCGGTCTCGACATAGCCCGGACAGAGCGCGTTGACGCGGATGTCGTGGCGGGCCCATTCGAGCGCCAGCGACCGCGTCAGTTGCACGAGCCCGGCCTTCGATGCGGCATAGGCCGCGACGCCGCCCGAGACGCGCAGGCCGAGGATCGAGGCGACGTTGACGATCGTGCCGCCGCGGCCGGCCGCCTTCATGGCGGAAGCGGCGTGGCGGGCGACGAAGAAGGCGCCCTTGAGGTTGACGTCGACGACGGCGTCCCAGTCCGCCGCCTCCATCTCGATCGCGCGCCGCGGCCGGCTGACGCCGGCATTGTTGACGACGATATCGAAGGCACCGTTCCCTTCGAAGAAGGCGGCGATCGCCGGCATGTCCGCGACGTCGAGGCTGACCGGCCGCGCCGTACCGCCGGCGCGGTTGATCTCGGCACAGGCTGCCTCCAGCGCATCCCTCCGGCGTGCGGCCAGCGTCACGGCAGCCCCCGAGGCGGCGAGCCGGCGCGCGAAATGCAGGCCGAGCCCGCTCGAGGCGCCTGTGACCAGCGCCGATTTTCCGGAAAGGCCGAAAAGCGCCTCGGCCGGCGCCAGATCCTGCATGCCTTGCGTTCCTCCCGCATTCCCCGGCGACCCTAACCGAATGGCGATCGGGAACAATCCCTCGGAAGTCTAGCCGCTGCCGGCCAGCGCAATGACGCCCGCGGCCACGACCACCGCGGAGATGAGCCGCTTCGGCCAGGGCCGTTCCCCGAAGACGACGAGGCCGATCAGCGAGGCGAAGATGACGCTCGATTCGCGGACGGCCGAGACCGCGGCGAGATGGGCGAGCGAATTGGCATAGATCACGGCGCCATAGGCGAAGACGGAGAGCACGCCCGCGACGAGCCCCCGCCGCAGCGAAGGCGCATCGAGACGGTCGCCCGCCCGCCGCCGGCGATAGAGAACCGAGAGCGCCACCGGGAATTCGAGAAACAGCAGCCAGCCGATATAGCCGAACGGCGCCTGCGAGAGGCGGACGCCGATGCCGTCGGTGACGGAATAGGAGGCGATGATGACGCCGGTGCCGAGCGCGAAGGCGAGCGCCCGCGGGTCGGGACGCGCCGCCCGCCGGCCGAAGGCGAGCAGCATGATGCCGACCGATATCGCCGCAAGCCCGCCTGTCGCCGGCCCCGAGAGCGTCTCGCCGATCGTCGCATAGGCGCCGAGCGCGACGAGCGCCGGGGCGATGCCGCGGGCGATCGGGTAGACATGCGAGAGATCGCCGAAGCGATAGGCATAGAAGAGGAAGATGTAATAGCCGTAGTGCAGGACCGCCGAGGCGACGATGAAGGGCCAGGCCGCCGGCGCCGGCGCCGGCGCGGCAAGGATCAGGAGCGCGCCGAGCACGAAGTTCGCGAAGGAGATCGCGCCGAGAACCACGGCCCGGTCGCCGCCCGCCTTGACGATCGCGTTCCAGACCGCGTGCAGGACGGCGGCCGCAAGCACGATGGCAAGCGCGAAGCCGCTCATTCCGCCGACGCCCCGCTCTTCAAGCGCTGTTCTTTCGTTGCATCTCGCGCCCCTCTCCCGCGGCCCGCGACTCGGAGCGCTCAGTCTGGACCGGCAGCGCGTCGCTGCACAGCCTGAATCGGACGGGGGTTGCGGTTGTGCCGTCGCGCGGCCGCGGTCGCGGGGTGCGTCATCTTGCGTCAGCGCCCGGGCTGAACCTTCCCGAAGGAATCGTCGTTTCGCTCCAGCAACCTCACCGGAGACGACATCACGTGAACCTGCAGGAACGCGCGGCGCGGCGCACGATCCCGACATCCCGACACGGGGCGCGGCCGGCCCCCTCCCGCAAGCAACCCCCGATGAAGGCTGGCTCGCTCCTGGCAATGGCTGCAGGTGGCCTCGCGGCGGCAAGCCTCGCAGGTCTCGCCGCCGGCGGGCGGCGCAGCCCGCCGCCGCGGGCGGCGCGCTATGCCGCCTATGGCGCCGCCCGGCTCGCTGCCAGCGTTCTCGCCGACAGCGCCATGGAACATTACCGCGGCAACTACAAGAAGCAGGCGATGAAGGTGGCTCCCGTCGCCGCCGCACTGACGCTGGCGACCGCGCTCGCCGCTGCGGTGTCGCGCTCTGCGGGCCTCCTCAAGACGACGATCTTCGGCGGCGCGATGGTGACCGGGCTCCTCGGCCTCGGCTTCCATATGAGGAACATCCTCCGCCGGCCCGGCGGCCTCTCCTTCAACAACCTCTTCTATCGCGCGCCCTTCGGTGCGCCGGGTGCGCTGGTGCTTGCCGGCGCGGCCGGCGTCGGCGCCATACGGGCAACGGAAGCGGCAAGAGACCCCGGCACCCGGGAGCGGGCAGGCACGCTGCTGGGCGGCGTCACGGCGCTCGGCCTCTTCGGTCTGACGGCGGAGATCGGCCTCCTGCATTTCCGCGGCGCCTTCCACGACAAGCTGATGTACGCCCCGGTCGCCGCCGTGCCGCTCACCGGGCTTGCCGTCACCGGCGCGACGCTGAGCGCCGCGCCGGGCGTCGCCGCCTTCGCCCGCAACTCCCTGCTCGCGACCATGGGCCTCGGCATCGTAGGCACCGGCCTGCACGCCTACGGCGTCAGCCGCAACATGGGCGGCTTCCGCAACTGGACGCAGAACCTCTTCCAGGGGCCGCCCATCGCCGCCCCGCCCAGTCTCCTCGGCATCGGACTCATGGGGCTTTCGGCCCTGAGCCTGCTCGATCCGAAGAAAGGAGACCCCCGCAATGCCTGAACGCAACGAGTCCGCCGCGCCTCCCGGCACGCCGTTCGAGACGCCCTATCCGAGCTACAACGTGCTCGACAAATGGGATTCGCCCTCCTTCAACGACGCCACGCGGCGCGTGGTCGCCCACCGGCTGAACCACGTCCCCTCCCGCCGCTTCTTCAGCGAGGAACAGTACGCGCTGCTGCGGGCGGTGATCGATACCGTGCTCCCGCAGCCCGAACGCAGCGAGAAGGAGCGGATCCAGGTCGAGGCCTATATCGACGAGAAGCTCTACACCAACGCCGGCGACGGCACGCGCCAGGCCTCGCTGCCGCCGCAACGCGAGATGTGGCCGCAGGGCCTGCACGCGATCGACGAGGAGGCGAAGGCGGCCCATGGCTGCAGCTTTAGCGCGCTTGGCGCCGACCAGCGGCACGCGCTCCTCAAGCGTATCGACGACGGCAAGGCCGATGCGGGCGCTCCCTTCTGGAAGGGCCTGCCGCCGAAGCAGTTCTTCCGCCATGTGCTGCTGAAGGAGGCGGTCAAGGTCTACTACGCCCACCCGCTCGCCTGGAACGAGATCGGCTTCGGCGGACCCGCCGCCCCGCGCGGCTATCTGCGCCTCGGCCCGGACATGCGCGATCCGTGGGAGGCCGAAGAAGAACGGGCTCCGCAAAAGGCGGAGAAGCTGCCATGAGCGAGGTGGTCTCCGACGCCCAGGTCCGCCCGCGCGCCGTCCGCGGCCGTGCGCCCAACGTCTTTCGCCCCGGCGAATGGGTGCCGATGCGCGAATACCCGGAAGACGAAGCGGTCGATTTCGTCATCGTCGGCACGGGCTGCGGCGGCGGCGTGCTCGCCGCACGCCTTGCAGAGGCCGGCTTCTCGGTCGTCGCCTTCGACGCCGGCGCTTTCTACCGGCCGCTCGAGGACTTCGCCTCGGACGAGCGCGAGCAGGAGAAGCTCTACTGGCTCGATGACCGGCTTTCCGACGGTAAAGACCCGATCCAGTTCGGGTCGAACAATTCCGGCAAGGCCGTGGGCGGTTCGACCGTCCACTTCCAGATGGTGGCGCTGCGCTTCCGGCCGGAATGGTTCAAGTCGCGAACGAAGCTCGGCTACGGCCACGACTGGCCCGTCGACTGGCGCGAGATGTGGCACTATTACGCCGCCGCCGAAGAGGCGATGAAGATCTCCGGTCCGATCACCTATCCATGGGGCCCGAAACGCGGCCGCTACCCCTACCGCGAGCACGAACTCTCCGCTTCGGCCCTGGTGCTGGCGCGCGGCGCGGAAGCGCTCGGCGTGAAGTGGTCGCCGACGCCGACGGCAACGCTCTCGGCTCCGCGCGGCGAGGCGCACCCTTGCGTCTATCGCGGCTTCTGCAAGATCGGCTGCGCCACGAATGCCAAGCAGTCGATGCTCGTCACCTTCATACCGCGGGCGCTCAAGGCGGGCGCCGAGATCCGCGACCTCGCGATGGTCGGCCGTGTCGAGATCGGCAAGGACGGCCGTGCGGCCGGCGTCCACTACCATCGCGCCGGCGCCTGGCGGTTCCAGAAGGCGAAGAACGTCGTCGTCTCGGGCTACTCGATCGAGACGCCGCGCCTGCTCCTCAATTCCGCCTGCCCCGCCCATCCGGACGGCCTCGCCAACTCCAGCGGGCTCGTCGGCAAGAGCCTGATGGTCCACGCGAACAATGCGATCTGGGGCGTCATGGAAGAGGAAATCCGCTGGTACAAGGGCCCGCCCTCCCTCGCCGTCTGCGAGCACTGGAACTACACCGACGAGGGCAAGGACTTCGACGGCGGCTATTCCTTCATGAGCCAAGGACCGCTGCCGACCGACTTCGCGACCTCGCTGGTTGCCAACGAGGGGCCGTTCGGCGTGGAGCTCCGCCGGTGGATGGCGCTCTACAACCACCTTGCGGGCTTGAAGATCGTCGGTGAGACGATGCCGCAGGACGAAAATCGCGTCGAGCTGTCGGACGAGAAGTACGCCCTCGGGCTGCCCGTTCCGAAGGTCACCTTCTCGATGAACGACAACGACAAGCGGCTGGTGGCCCACTCCAACCGGTTCATGACCGAGATGCTGACGGCGACGGGGGCCACGAACCTCTTCCGCACGAACAGCACGGCGCATCTCATGGGCGGCTGCCGCATGGGCGACGACCGGCGCAAGAGCGTCGTCGACGCCTCCGGCCGTTCCTGGGACATCGACAATCTCTTCGTCTGCGACGGCTCGCTGTTCCCGACGGCCGGCGGCGTCAACCCATCGATGACGATCGTCGCCAACTCGCTGCGCATCGCCGACCGCATCATCGGGCTCGGCCGCCGCGGCGAGCTCCACTGAAGTAGGGCCGGGTTCATGCGGAACGGGAGGATGACGACGCCGCTCGAGGACCTGGCGCTGGTCGCCGACGGCGAGACCGTGGCGCTGGTCAGCCGGCAGGGGGCCGTCGAATGGTTCTGCCTGCCGCGCTTCGATTCGCCCGCCACCTGCGCGAGCCTGCTTGGCTCCGAGGAGAACGGCCACTGGACCATCGCCCCCGACGGCCCGGTCACGCACAGCGAGCAGCGCTACCGCTCCGACACGCTGGTGCTCGAAACCGAGATGACGAGCGAGGCCGGGACGATCCGGATCATCGACCACATGCCGATCCGCGACCGCGACCCGACCCTGGTGCGCATCGTCGAGGGCGTCGAGGGAACCGTGCCGGTGCGCTTCACCGCCGCGTTCCGCTTCGACTACGGAAACATGCCGCCATGGATCGTCACGGAAGGCGAGCGGATCGTCATGCATGTCGGCCCCGACAAGCTCGTGCTGACCGGACTGAAGCAGGCGGAGATCGACGAGGGCACGGTGCACACCCTCTTCACGGTGAAGAAGGGCAGCAGCCACGCCTTCGTGCTGACCTACGGAGCCGCGCACGACGATATTCCCGAGCCCGAAAAGCCCGAGAAATCGCTGAAGGAGACGGAAGCCTACTGGCGCGACTGGCTCGGCCGGTTCGACCGGCCGGTGCCTTACGAGGGCGCTGTGAGACGGTCGCTTCTCGCGCTCAAGGCGCTGATCCACCGCCCCACCGGCGGTCTCGTCGCCGCCGCCACGACCTCGCTTCCGGAAATCCCGGCGGGCAAGGCGAATTGGGACTATCGCTATTGCTGGCTACGCGACGCCGCCTTCACCGTCCGCTCCCTCGTCGAATGCGGCTATCTCGGCGAGGCGACGGCCTGGCGCGACTGGATCCTGCGCGCCGTCGCGGGCGCCGAGGACAAGATGCAGATCATGTACCGGGTCGACGGTTCGCGGCGGCTGGACGAGGCCGAGCTCGGCTGGCTGCCGGGCTACCGCTTCGCCCGGCCCGTGCGCGTCGGCAACGCCGCCGCCGGGCAGTTCCAGCTCGACGTCTACGGCGAAGTCATCAACATGCTGCACATCTCGTCGGCCGCCGGGATGGAGCGCACCGACCAGGGACGGCTCCTCGAGCGGCTGATCATCGCGCACCTGGAGAAGGTCTGGATGGAGCCGGACCACGGCCTTTGGGAAGACCGCGGCGAACCGCGCCACTATGTCTCCTCAAAGGCGATGGCCTGGCTCGCCTTCGACCGCTTCCTCCACGGCGAGAGCGCCAAGGACGTGCCGGCGAAGGACCGGCGACGGCTCTCGGAGTTGCGCGACCATATCCATGCCGTCATCTGCGCGGAAGGCTTCGACGAAGGCCTCGGCAGCTTCACCTCGTATTTCGGCGGCCAGGATTTCGATGCCTCGCTCCTTCTCCTGCCGAAGATCGGCTTCCTGCCGATGAGCGACGAGCGGATGGCGGCGACCGTCGCGAAGATCGAGACGAACCTCGTCGTCGACGGTTTCGTCCGCCGGGCCCGCACGACGAAGCTGGTGCCGGAGGGGGCGTTCCTCGCCTGCTGCTTCTGGCTCGCCGAGTGCCAGCTTCTCGACCGCCGCAGGGAGGACGCGGTCCGTACGATGGAGCGCGCCATGTCCGTCGCCTCGCCGCTCGGTCTCCTGTCCGAGGAGTACGATCCGGAAGGCAGGCGCCTCTCGGGCAACTATCCGCAGGCGTTGAGCCATCTGGCGCTGATCAGCGCCGTGCTCGCGCTCGACATGTTCGACAAGGACAAGGACCGCCTTTGACCGGTTCGCGGGAACCCGCGGGAACCGCGGCGGGTCCGAGAACCTTTTTCAACGAAGATCCATCCCGAATTTCGAGAGGTAGCACCATGCGCATCGGACGCCATCGCAAACCCCAGACGGTCGTCGTCACCGGCGCGTCGGCCGGCGTCGGCCGGGCCGTGGTGCAACGCTTCGCCCGCGACGGCGCCCATATCGGCCTCATCGCGCGCGACGAGGGGCGGCTCCAGGAGGCCGCCAAGGAAGTCGAGGCGCTGGGCGGCAAGGCCCTCGTCTGTCCGCTCGACGTCGCCGATCCCGATGCGGTCGAGGCCGCTGCCGATCGCATCGAGGCCACGTTCGGGCCGATCGACGTCTGGGTGAACGTCGCCATGGTGACGATCTACGCGCCGGTCTCGCGGATCACGCCGCAGGAATTCAAGCGCGCCACGGAGGTCAGCTATCTCGGCTTCGTCTACGGCACGATGAGCGCGCTGAAGCGCATGAAGCCGCGCGACCACGGCGTCATCGTGCAGGTCGGCTCGTCCCTCGCCTACCGTTCGATCCCGCTGCAATCGGCCTATTGCGGCGCCAAGCACGCGATCGTCGGCTTCACCGATTCGCTGCGTTCCGAGCTGATCCACGACGGGAGCAGGGTGAAGATCGGCATGGTCCTCCTGCCCGGCACGAACACGCCCCAGTTCGACTGGGCGAAGAACAAGCTCGGCAAGCGGGTGCAGCCCGTGCCGCCGATCTTCCAGCCCGAGGTCCCGGCCGAGGCGATCCACTACATGGCCGAGCACCCGCGCCGCGAGATCTGGCTGACCTGGTCCACCTGGAAGGTGGTGATCGGCCAGATGTTCGTCCCCGGCTTCCTCGATCACTACCTCGCGAAGGCCGCCTATTCCGGTCAGCAGACGAGCGAGCCGCTGCCGCCCGATCGGCCGGATAATCTCTTCGAAACGGTGAAGGGCAACTATGGCGCCCACGGCCGCTTCGATACGCGGGCGCGCACGAAGAGCAGCGAGTTGGAACTCGCCAAGCACCCGGTGATGACCGGCCTCGGCGTCGCCTTCGGCCTCGCCCTCCTCGCCTCCGGCATCCGCGCGGCAACGGTGCGCACGCGGCGTTAGGAAGCGTTTCCAGGAAAAGTGGAAATCTAGAGCGGCGAAGCCCCGCCGAGGCTCTGCGCCTCCTGCGTCAGCGTGGCGATGAAGCGCTTCGTCCGTTCGCGCGTCGGATTGGTGAAGATCGCCGACGAGGGGCCCGTCTCCACGACCTGGCCCGCATCGAGCACGATCACCTCCGAGGCGATCCGCGAAGCCAGCCGGAGGTCGTGGGTCGCCATGACCATCGTCGTCCCCTCGCGGGCAAGCTGGCCGAGCACCTCGACGACCTCGCCGGAAAGCTCGGGATCGAGCGCCGAGGTCGGCTCGTCGCAAAGCAGGATGCGCGGCGACGGCGCGAGCGCCCGGGCGATCGCCACGCGCTGCTGCTGGCCGCCGGACAGCGTCGCCGGCCAGTCGTTGGCCTTGTGCGCCATGCCGACCTTTTCCAGAAGCTCGACCGCCCGTGCATGGGCCCTCTGGCGGGGCCACTTGAGCACCGTGACGAGGCCCTCCATGACGTTCTCGATCGCCGTGCGATGCGGGAAGAGCTGGAAGTTCTGGAAGACCATGCCGGTCTGCCGGCGGACTTTCTGGATCGCGCTCGTCGGCACGCGTCGGCCCGGGGCGAAGGTGATCTCGTCGTCGCCGAGGCGGAGCGTTCCCGATGTCGGGAGCTCGAGAAGGTTGATGCAGCGCAGGAGCGTGCTCTTGCCGCCGCCGGAGGGCCCGACAAGTGCCGTCACGGATCCTTCGGCCATCTGAAGATCGATGTCCTTGAGGACCGTCGTCTCGCCGAAGCGTTTCTCGATATGGCGAAGCTCGATCATGCGCGGGCCTCCAGGAAGCCGCCATACTGCCCGAAGCGCTTCTCGAGCCGCTGCTGGAAGGCGCCGAGCACCGTGCACATGACGAGATAGATCAGCGCCGCTTCGATGTAGAGGATCAGCGGCTCGTAGGTGACGGCGACGATGCGCTGGGCCGCCTGGAACAGTTCGGGCACGGTGATCGCCGCGGCCAGCGAGGTGTCCTTGACGAGGGCGATGAAGGAATTCGCCAGCGGCGGCACCGCGACCCGGGCCGCCTGCGGCAGGATCGTGCGGCGCATGGCTTGGCTCGGCGTCATGCCGGTCGCGTAGGCCGCCTCCCACTGGCCCTTCGGGATGGCGCCGATGGCGGCGCGCACGATCTCGGACGTATAGGCGCCGACATTGAGCGTGAACCCGATCACCGCTGCCGGGAAGGCGTCGATCAGGATCCCGGCGCTCGGCAGGCCGTAGAAGATCACGAAGAGCTGGACGAGGAGTGGGGTGCCCCGGAAGATCCACACATAGAGCCAAGCCAGCGCCGCCAGCGGGCGGAGCGCGAACAGGCGGGCGAG
>JBQCEN010000182.1:0-4869 GCA_051960215.1 Pararhizobium sp. | reverse complement strand
CAATTGTAACGAATTATAAACTTTCGTTAAGCTGACGCCAGAGTTGCAATTATGCAACGTCGGCGCGGATCAATCCAATTGTGGCGAGGATTAGGGAACCGATGCCACATTTGCGCTTTGTCCGTATGTCACGTCGCTCTTCGAGGGGGACGAACCGTTTTACTGAAGTCTCAGGAGTACGAAATGAAAAAGCTTCTTACTGGTGCGGCTCTCGCTGTCCTGTTCGCGTCGCCGGCCTTTGCCGCCGACATGATCCAGAGCCCTGAGCCGGCGCCTGCGCCGGTTGTGGTGCAGCCGACGTTCAGCTGGACCGGCTTCTACGTCGGCGGCCAGCTCGGCTACGGCTGGGCCAACGCCGATCCGGGCGATAACGACAGCGACGTCGTCGGCGGTGGCCATGTCGGCTACAACTACGACATGGGCGGCTGGGTGATTGGTGCTGAAGCCGACTACGACTTCATGAACCAGAACTTCGGCAACGGCGTCGGCATCGACGGCATCGCCCGCGGCAAGCTGCGCGTCGGCGCCGATCTCGGCCGCACGCTGCTCTACGGTACGGGCGGCGTTGCTTACGCTGTCGGCGACTCGAGCGAGAGCAAGGTCGGCTACACGGTCGGCGCTGGTATCGACTACGCCGCCACCGACCACGTGATCGTCGGCGCCGAGTACACCTACAACAAGTTCAGCGACATGGACGGTGTCGACGCCAACGTTCACTCCGTGACGGCCCGCGTCGGCTACAAGTTCTGATCGTCTGACGACAGCACTGAAAAATAGCCCGGGCACCCGGGCTATTTTTTTGGCCGAAGGGAGGATGGTGCCGGCGAGCGGTGGCGGCGTCCCGAGCGGCCGACTATATTGCGGGCGTCGCGGCCGTATTTTCCGGCCGCCAGGTCTAACCGGAGACGGCGCGATGAGCGAGCAGGTGCTCACACGGAATCAGAAGCTTGTCTTCGACGTGCTCTCTGCATCGGAATCGCCGCTAAGCGCCTACGACATCCTCGACGGCCTGAGGGAGGAGGGCCTGCGCGCGCCGCTCCAGGTCTATCGCGCGCTCGACAAGCTGATCGATTACGGCCTGATCCATCGGCTGGAGAGCCTCAACGCCTTCGTCGCCTGCGCCCATCCGCATCCCCACGCGCACCGGCTGACCGCCTTCGCCATCTGCGAGACCTGCGGGCAGGTCACCGAGTTTTCCGATTCTGAGATCGAGAAGCGGCTCGCCGCCTTCGCGGACGAATCGGGCTTCACGCCCGCCCGCACGACGATCGAGATCCGCGGGCGCTGCGGCCGCTGCCGCCCGGTCTGACCCGTCGCACCTCCCTTCGCAAGCAGTTGACAGCCCGAATCTTTCGCCGCCACTATGACGGCCTGTCGGACGTCCTGCCTCAGTTGCGATCGGCCGATGTCTCGAAAACAAGAGGGGAACGATCGGATGAAACCGATTCTCTGCGCCATCGCCGTCTCGGCGGCCGTTCTGATGACCAACGCAACGCTTCCGGCGGCATATGCGGCAACGCCTGCCAATACGCTGGTCGAGGCATGGGCGATCGACGACATCATCTCGCTCGACCCCGCCGAGATCTTCGAGTTCTCGACCTCCGAGATCGCCGGCAACACCTATCAGCGCCTGATCGGCTACGACCTCAACGACGTCTCGAAGATTTATGGCGAAGTTGCCGAGAGCTGGAAGGTCTCGGCCGACGGCAAGACGATCGACTTCAAGATCAAGAAAGGCCTGAAGTTCGCCTCCGGCAACCCGTTGACGGCGGCCGACGTCGTCTTCTCGCTGCAGCGCGCGGTCATCCTCGACAAGTCGCCGGCCTTCATCATCGGCCAGTTCGGCATGACGAAGGACAACGTCAAGGACAAGATCAAGCAGACGGGCGACTACTCCTTCACCTTCACCACCGACAAGCCCTACGCGACGAGCTTCGTCCTCTACTGCCTGACGGCCACCGTCGCCTCCGTCGTCGACAAGAAACTCGTCATGGAGCACGAGGACAACGGCGACCTCGGCTATGGCTGGCTGAAGACGCACTATGCGGGCTCAGGGCCGTTCACGATCCGTCAGTGGAAGGCGAACGAGGCGGTCGTGCTCGAGCGCAACGACAACTATTCCGGCCCGAAGCCGGCGATGGAGCGCGTCATCTACCGCCACATCCCGGAGCCGGCGACGGAGCGGCTCCTGCTCGAGAAGGGCGACATCGACGTCGCGCGCAAGCTCGGGCCGGAGGAGTTCAAGGCGCTTGCCTCGAACAAGAACATCAAGCTGGTCGAGGGCGTCAAAGGGACGGTCTACTATCTCGGCCTCAACCAGAAGAACAAGTATCTGAAGATCCCGGAAGTCCGCGAGGCGATCAAATACCTCGTCGACTACGACACCATCGCCGCGACGATCATGAAGGGCATCGCGGTCAAGCACGAGACCTTCCTGCCGAAGGGCTTCCTCGGCGCGATCGACGACAACCCGTATTCGCTGAACGTCGAAAAGGCGAAGGCGCTGCTGGCCAAGGCGGGCCTCGCCGACGGCTTCAGCGTGACGATGGACGTGACGAGCACGGCCGACATCACCGGCATGGCGCAGGCGATCCAGCAGACCTTCGCCAAGGCGGGCATCAAGCTCGAGATCATTCCCGGCGACGACAAGCAGACGTTGACGAAATACCGCGCCCGCAACCACGACATCTATATCGGCCGCTGGGGTTCGGACTATCAGGACCCGAACTCGAACGCGCAGACCTTTGCGACGAACCCGGACAATTCCGACAAGGGCACGGTCAAGACGCTCGCCTGGCGCAATGCCTGGGATCCGGGCGACGAGCAGAAGGTCGTGGAAGCGGCGATCCAGGAGCGCGACCCGGAGAAGCGCGCGAAGATGTACGAGGACCTGCAGCGCGATTCGCTGAAGCGCTCGCCCTTCGTCATCATGTTCCAGCAGAACGAGGTCGACGCGGTGCGCAGCAACGTCAACGGCCTCGTCGTCGGGCCGTCCTTCGACACCAACAGCGTCGCCGGCGTCACCAAGTCACATTAAGACCTTGGCTGTCGTCGTAACCGAGCCGGACGGGGACGTCTCCCGCGGGAGGCGCTCCGCCCGGCGCTTCATATCCTTCGTGCTGCGGACGGCGCTCTCCCTCGCCGCGACGCTGCTCGGGCTCGCCTTGGTGACCTTCCTCATCGGCCGCGTCGTGCCGATCGATCCGGTTCTCGCGGTCGTCGGCGACCGCGCCTCGCAGAGCACCTACCATCAGGTCTACCTGCAACTCGGGCTCGACAAGCCGCTTTACGTCCAGTTCTGGATCTACCTGCAGAAGGTTCTGTCGGGCGACTTCGGAACATCGGTGCTGACGGCGAACCCGGTCATCACCGACATCAAGAACGTCTTTCCGGCGACGATCGAGCTCGCGACGGCCGGCATCCTGATCGGCACGATCCTCGGCGTGCCTCTCGGCGTTCTCGCCGCGGTCCGGCAAGGGAAGGTGGTCGACCAGGTCGTCCGCGTCATCGGCCTCGTCGGCTATTCCGCCCCGATCTTCTGGCTCGGCCTGAGGGCGCTGCTCGTCTTCTCCGCCCGGCTCGGCTGGGTGCCGGGGCCCGGCCGGCTCGACATCGCCTACGACTACATCGTCGAGCCGCAGACGAACCTGCTGCTCGTCGATTCGGCCATGCAGGGCGCCTGGGACGTCTTCTTCAACGCGCTCACGCATCTCATCCTGCCGGCAGGCCTGCTCGGCTATTTCTCGATGGCCTATATCAGCCGCATGACGCGTTCCTTCATGCTGAACGAGCTCAGCCAGGAATATGTCGTGACGGCGCGGGTGAAGGGCCTCTCCGAGCGTCGCATCGTCTGGGGCCATGCGCTGCGGAACGCGGCCGTGCCGCTGCTGACCGTCATCGTGCTCTCCTATGCCAGCCTGCTCGAAGGCTCGGTGCTGACGGAGACCGTCTTCGCCTGGCCGGGCATTGGCCAGTACCTCACCAATTCGCTGCAGAACGCGGACATGAACGCGGTGCTCGGCGCGACGCTCGTCATCGGCGCGGTCTTCATCGGCCTGAACCTCGTCTCCGATCTCCTCTATGGGCTGCTCGATCCGCGCGTGAGGGACACGCTGTGAGCGCCGCCTCGCGCCGCACCTGGCTGCTTGCGGATGCGCCGGAATCGCGCTTCCAGGCGCGCGCCGGCCAGGCATACCGCATGTGGCGTGCCTTCCTGCAGAACCGGGTTGCGTTGCTTGGCGCGGCGATCGTGCTCCTGCTGATCCTGATGGCCGTCTTCGCAAACCTGATCGCGCCCTACTCGCCCGTCGTCGGCGGGAACCTCAGGACGGAGCGGCTGCTGCCGCCATCGGCGATGCACCTTTTCGGCACGGACGAGCTGGCGCGCGACAGCTTCAGCCGCATCGTCTTCGGTTCGCGCCTGACGCTGATGGTGGTTGCGCTGGTTGCCATCATCGCGACGCCGATCGGTCTTCTCGTCGGCACCACCGCCGGCTTCTTCGGCGGCTGGCTCGACGCGGCGCTGATGCGGATCACCGACATCTTCCTCGCTTTTCCGCGGTTGGTGCTGGCGCTCGCCTTCGTCGCCGCGCTCGGACCGGGCATCGAGAACGCGGTGATCGCCATCGCCATCACCTCCTGGCCGCCCTATGCCCGCATCGCCCGCGCCGAGACGCTGACCGTCCGCAACTCCGACTTCATCGCCGCGGCCACGCTGCAGGGCGCTTCGTCGGCGCGCATCATCTGGCGCCACGTCGTGCCGCTCTGCCTCTCCTCCGTCATCATCCGCGTGACGCTCGACATGGCGGGCATCATCCTGACGGCCGCCGGCCTCGGCTTCCTCGGTCTCGGCGCGCAGCCGCCGTCGCC
>JBQCEN010000181.1:0-1983 GCA_051960215.1 Pararhizobium sp. | reverse complement strand
CATGTACTCGAACGCCTCCCGGTCCGCCTCGGGGTTGCCCCACTCGTCGTACTCGGTGACGGTCAGCGGCAGTGACGCGTCCAGCATCGTGGTGAGGGCGTCGACGAACGGCACCCCCGCGACGATGCCCGCGAACAGCTCGGGCGCCTGGTTGGCGACGGCGCCCATCAGCAGGCCGCCCGCCGAGCCGCCCTGCGCCACGATCCGGTCGTGACGCGTATAGCCTTCGGCGACCAGATGCTTCGCGGCAGCGATGAAATCGTTGAAGGTGTTGATTTTGTAGCCGCGCCGGCCGTGCTCGTACCAGGAAAAGCCCTTGTCCTTGCCGCCGCGGATATGGGCGATGGCGTAGACGAAGCCGCGGTCGACCAGCGACAGCGCGTTGGTGCTGAAACTCGCCGGGATCGTGATGCCGTAGGCGCCGTAGCCGTAGAGCAGGCAGGGCGCCGAGCCGTCGAGCGGCGTGTCCTTCCGGTAGAGGAGGCTGACCGGCACCGTCTCGCCGTCCGGCGCCGGAGCCATGATGCGGCGCGTCACATAGGCGTCGATGTCGTGGCCGGACGGCACCTCCTGCGTCTTCAGGAGCCTGCGCTCGCGCGTGCGCATGTCGTAGTCGAACTGCTGCGTCGGCGTCGTCATCGACGAATAGGAAAAGCGGATGACGGCAGTGTCGTATTCGAGCGAGCCCTGGAGCCCCAGCGAATAGGCCTCCTCATCGACGGCGATCGCATGTTCGGCGCCGTTCGCCCGCTCGCGGATGACGATCCGCGGCAGCCCCTCGCGGCGCTCAAGCCAGACGAGGAAGTCCTTGAAGGCGATCTGGCTGAGGATCAACCGGCCCGGTTCGTGCGGCACGACCTCACGCCAGTTCTCCCGTGCCGGCGCGGAGACGGGAGCCTCCATGATCTTGAAGTCCTTGGCGCCGCCGGCGTTGGTCAGGATGTAGAAGACGTCGCCGCCTTCCGTCAGGTCGTACTCGATAGCCGTCTCACGCTTCGCGACGATCATCGGCTCGGCGTCGGGATCGTTGGCGGGCAGGAGCCGGACCTCCGACGTCTCGTGGTCGTGGATGTCGATGAAGATGAAGTCGTCTAGCCGGCTCGCGCCGACGCTCATGAAGAAGCCGGGATCGGTCTCCTCGTAGACCAGCCGGTCGTCCGATTGCGGCGTCCCGATCCGGTGGTGGAATATCTTGGAGGGCCGGTGACCGTCGTCGAGGAGCGTGTAGAAGAAGCCGCCGCTGTCGGGCGTCCAGGCGCCGCCGCCGCCCGTGTTGCCGACGACGTCCTCGAGATCGCGGCCGCTTTCGATGTCGCGGACCTTGAGCGTGTAGAACTCGGAGCCCTTGTCGTCGTAGCCCCAGATCAGCCGCCTGTGGTCCGGCGAATGATCGGTGCCGGCGAGCCGGAAATAGTTCTTGCCCTCGGCCTCCCTGTCGCCGTCGAGAAGCAACGCCTCCGGCCCGCCGTCGCGCGGCACGCGGAAATAGCGCGGCTGCTCGCCGCCGCTGACGAAGGACATGCCGTAGGCATAGGGGCCGTCGGGCGCAGGGACGGAAGAATCGTCCTCCTTGATCCGCCCCTTCATCTCCGCGAAGAGCGTTCGGCGGAGCTCCGCCGTGTCCTCCATCGCGGCGGCCTGATAGGCATTCTCCGCTTCGAGATGCGAGCGGATCTCCGGCTCGAGGAGCGACGGGTCCTTGAACATGGCCTGCCAGTCGGCGGTGCGCAGCCAGGCGTAGTCGTCGGTGCGGGTGATGCCGTGGCGCGTGTCTGTGACGGGCTTCTTCGCCGCGACCGGCGCCGGCGGGAGTTTCTTGAGCATTGCGGAGATGGGATCCTTGATCGGAATGCGAAAGGCGGACGGCATGGCCGCCCGCCCGCGATCTTGCTTGATGGCGGTCAGCGCTTGTCGGGGTCGAAGGTGAGGGCCGTGCCGTTCATGCAGTAGCGCAGGCCCGTCGGCTTCGGGCCGTCGGGGAAG
>JBQCEN010000180.1:0-17754 GCA_051960215.1 Pararhizobium sp. | reverse complement strand
AGCCCGCCTCGCGCCACGTCGCGGTCGCCGAAATGGTGATCGAGAAGGCGAAGCGCCTCGTCGAGCATGGCCGCGACGTCGTTATCCTGCTCGATTCGATCACTCGCCTGGGGCGTGCCTACAACACCGTCGTCCCCTCCTCCGGCAAGGTGTTGACCGGCGGCGTCGACGCCAACGCGCTGCAGCGGCCGAAGCGCTTCTTCGGTGCAGCGCGCAACATCGAGGAAGGCGGCTCGCTGACGATCATCGCGACCGCCCTGATCGACACCGGCAGCCGCATGGACGAGGTCATCTTCGAAGAGTTCAAGGGCACCGGTAACTCCGAGATCGTGCTCGACCGCAAGGTCGCCGACAAGCGCATCTTCCCGGCGATGGACATCCTGAAGTCCGGCACGCGCAAGGAGGACCTGCTGATCCCGCGTCAGGACCTGCAGAAGATCTTCGTCCTGAGGCGCATCCTCGCACCGATGGGGACGACCGACGCGATCGAGTTCCTGATCGACAAGCTGAAGCAGACGAAGAACAACTCCGACTTCTTCGAATCGATGAATACCTAGAGCGTTTCAGGAAGGGCGGAAAAACGGCTTTCCGTCCTGAAACGCGAGAAGACAAAAGCATAGATCGTCTTCGCGATTCAACGAACCGCGGAAACGATCTAATCTAGCGCCGGCCCTGCGGGGCGTGCGGACGGAGAAGCTTTCGAAGGTCCTCCGGAGCGTCGATCGGCGGCAGGCAGACGGCGCCGCGGCAGAAGAAGGCCGCGGCCTTTTGCATTTCGCCCGTCGGCTCCGTCCCGGTGAGGCCGGCGACCTCGGCGGGCGACGCCGCGGCGAGATCGAGCCGCGCCGGATCGGCCGAGGCAAGGATGGCGGCCGCAAAGGGGTCGCTGTCCCCGGCGATGACGAGCTTCTGCGGATCGAGCACGGTATCGAGTGCGCCGACGATGCCGAAGGAGGCGAAGGGATTTGCCTGGACCCGGGCCCAGGCGGCTCGCGCCGCCCGCTCGGCGGCGAGCGTCAGATCGGCATCGTTCGCGAGGAGGCCGAGCCGGACGAGGCCTTCGATCGCCATCGCCGTCGCCGATGGCGTGGCGTCGTCCTGGTCGTTCATCCGGCGCATGAGGATGTCCTGCCGGTCCGCGGCGGCGAGGAAGTATCCGCCCGCCCCGTCGCCGTGCCAGCGCTCGAGCGCCTCGGCGTGCTGCCGCGCCGCCGTAAGGTAGGTGCCGTCACGCGTCGCGAGATGGAGCGCTATCGCCGCGTTGACGAGCGCGGCATGATCGGACGCAAGCGCCGGGCCTGAGAGCCGCCCATCGCGCCAGGCGTGCATCAGCCGTCCGTCCGCCTGGACGTGCTGGTGGAGGAACCGGAAGGTCTCGGCGGCGACTTCGATCCAGTCGCGGCGTCCGAGCGCGGCACCGGCTTCGGCGAGTGCGCGGATCGCGAGCGCGTTCCAGTCGACGAGGACCTTGTCGTCGCGCCCCGGCGGAACCCGCTCGCGACGACGGGCGAAGAGCTGCTTCCGCGCCGCCGCCAGCCGCTGCTCGGCATCCGGATCGGAATCGCCGAGGCGAAGCCGGTTGAGGATCGTCCGGCCTTCCCAGTTGCCTTCGGGGGTGACGTCGTAGGCCGCGGCGAACTCGGCGGCCTCATCGCCCAGGACCGCCTCGATCTCCTCTCCCCGCCAGACATAGAACCGCCCCTCCTCGCCTTCGCTGTCGGCGTCGTAGCTCGAGGCGAAGCCGCCGGCCGGCAGGCGGAAATCGCGAAGGAGGCAGGCGACTGTTTCCTCGATTCGGGCGCGAAACATTTTGCTATCCGTGGCCCGAAGCCCGAACACGAGTGTCCGGATGAAGAGCGCGTTGTCGTAGAGCATCTTCTCGAAATGCGGCACCAGCCACCGTCGGTCGACGGTGTAGCGGTGGATGCCGCCGCCGAGGTGGTCGTAGATGCCGCCGGTGCAAAGCGCATCCAGCCACGCGAGGGAGGCTTCCCGCGCCTGCGTCTCACCCGTGCGCAGCCAATATCTCCAGATCGCCTCCCACATGGGCGCGCTCGGGAATTTCGGGGCGTCGCCGATGCCGCCATTGGCCGGATCGACGGCGGAAAGCAGGCGCGCGGAGATCTGGTCGAGATCGGCGGCGCTCGGGTCGGCGCCGTCGCCGGTGCCCGCTGACGGCGCAAGGTGACCGCGGAGCGCCGCGGCGTTGGAGACGACGCGCTCGTCGTGGTTGGCGTAAAGGTCCGCGACGCCGGCCAGGACCTGGCGGAAGCCCGGCCGGCCGAAGCGGGGCTCCGGCGGGAAATATGTGCCGCCCCAGAAGGGCTCACCCTCGGGCGTCAGGAACATGGTGAGCGGCCAGCCGCCCTGGTCGCCCATCGCGTGGAGCGCCGCCATGTAGAGCTGGTCGATGTCCGGCCGCTCCTCACGGTCGACCTTGATGTTGACGAAGAGATCGTTCATCAGCGACGCGGTTGCCGCATCCTCGAAGCTCTCATGCGCCATGACGTGGCACCAGTGGCAGGCGGCGTAGCCGACCGAAAGCAGGATCGGCTTGTTCAGCGCGCGCGCCTCCGCAAGTGCGGTCTCGCTCCACTCCCGCCAATGGACCGGATTGTTCTTGTGCTGCAGAAGATAAGGGCTTAGCGCGTGCCCCAGCAGGTTTTCGTCCGGAAGCAAAGCCATTGAAGCCGTCCCATGTCTCATCCAGTGCACCGAAGCGACATCTGTAGCACGGCCTCGTCGGATCAACCGACGATCTATGCGCTGTCGAGCGGCCGCCTGCCTGCTGGAATCGCTGTCATCCGTATGTCGGGGCCGCGGGTTCGATTCGCCCTCGAAACGCTTTGCGGCGGCGTTCCGCCGCCACGAGCGGCGCACCTCCTAACGATTCGGAACCGCAACAATGAGCTTGTCGACCGAGGGCTTGGGCTTTATTTCCCGGGCCCGCAATCGTTTACAGGCGAAGACTGCGCCGAACTCCATGTGCATGGAGGGCGGGCCGTCGTGCGAGCGGTGCTGAAGGCCCTAGCGGACCTGCCCGGCTTTCGGGCCGCGGAAGCCGGCGCCTTCACGCGGCGCGCCTTCGAGAACGGCAAGATCGACCTTATCGGCGTCGAAGGACTGTCCGACCTCGTCAGCGCGGAGACGGAGCAGCAGCGGCGGCTTGCGGTGATGCAGGCATCCGGGGCGCTGTCGCAGATTTATGCCGGATGGGCGAAGAGCCTGCTTCAGGCGCGGGCGTGGCTGGAAGCGGAGCTTGATTTCTCGGAGGAGGAGGACGTTCCTGATGCGGTCGGCGAGACGGCGCGGCAACAGGCGCGGGACGTCCAGGACCAACTGCGGCGACACCTCGACGGGGCGCGGGCGACGGAGATCGTCCGCGACGGGTACCGCGTGGTGATCGTCGGCGCGCCGAATGCGGGGAAGTCGAGCCTCCTCAACGCGATCGCCCGGCGCGATGTCGCCATCGTCTCCGACGAAGCGGGAACGACCCGGGATGTCCTCACGGTGACCCTCGATCTCGGCGGTTCGGCAGTGGTTGTCAGCGACACGGCGGGGCTACGGGAGACGGAAAGCGCGGTGGAACGGGAAGGCGTCCGGCGGGCCGTGGCGGCTGCAGCCGGCGCCGACCTTGTTCTCGAGTTGCGCGACCTTTCGGCAGGCGCCCCGAGGGCCCCTCTGGCGGAGGTCCCGAAAGAGGCCGTCCACATCCTCGTCGGGACAAAGAGCGACCTCGTGCAGGTCCCCGAAGGCGGATTCGACCACTGCATCTCGGTTCGGACGGGCGCCGGCATCAGCGGCCTTCTTGCTGCCATCGCCGCGCTCGCAGCGGACGCGACGACCTATGGTGACGAGGTGGCGCCGGCGCGGCCGCGCCATGTGGAGCATCTGGCGACGGCAATTGATGAGCTTGATCGTGCGCTTGTGGATCCGCCCCTGCCGCCGGAACTGCTGGCGGAGGGTCTGCGACGGGCGCAGGAGGCGCTCGGCCGGTTGACGGGGCAGACAGATGTCGAGGATATGCTCGACCACATCTTCCGGGAGTTCTGCATCGGGAAATGATTCACGTGAAACGCCGGCGAAGGGCTCCCCTAAAGTTTCACGTGAAACGTCTTGACAGCCGGTTCCCGTCCGCGCATCACGCCGCCTTCAGGAGATCAGGCCGATGCCTCATTATGATGTCGTCGTCATCGGCGGCGGTCACGCCGGCTGTGAGGCCGCGGCCGCCGCGGCGCGCTGCGGGGCCCGCACGGCGCTCGTGACGCAACGCTTTGAAACCATTGGCGTCATGTCGTGCAATCCCGCCATCGGCGGGCTCGGCAAGGGTCACCTCGTGCGGGAGATCGATGCGCTCGACGGGCTGATGGGGCGCGTCGCGGACCGGTCGGGAATCCAGTTCCGGCTCCTCAACCGACGCAAGGGGCCGGCCGTCCAGGGCCCGCGCACCCAGGCCGACCGGAAGCTCTATCGTCTGGCGATGCAGCAGGCGATTGCGGAGACGGAGGGCTTGGAGGTCGTCGAAGGCAGCGCAGAAGACATCCGGATCGCCGATGGCATCGTCCGTGCCGTCGTTCTCGCCGACGGCCGTGCCCTGTGCTGTCGCGCGGCGGTGATCACGACCGGGACCTTCCTGCGCGGCCTGATCCATATCGGCACGGCTCGGACGCCGGCCGGTCGGATGGGCGAGGCGCCCTCGGTCGGCCTTGCCGGCACGCTGGAACGATTGGGGCTTCGGCTGGGGCGTCTCAAGACGGGGACGCCGCCGCGTCTCGACGGCCGCACAATCGACTGGACCGCCGTCGGCCGTCAGGAGGCGGACGCGGAAGCGGTTCCCTTCTCGTTCCTGACGGAGAGGATCACGACGCCGCAGGTCGCCTGCGGCGTGACCCGCACGACGGAAGCGACCCATGCCATCATCCGGGAGAACCTGTCGCGGTCCGCGCTCTACTCCGGCGCCATCACCGGCGTCGGCCCGCGCTACTGCCCCTCGATCGAGGACAAGATCGTCCGCTTCGGCGATCGCGACGGGCACCAGATCTTCCTCGAGCCGGAGGGGCTCGACGACGACACGGTCTATCCGAACGGGATTTCGACGTCGCTGCCGGAGGACGCGCAGGCCGCGCTCCTCCGGACCATTCCGGGCCTTGAGAAGGCGCGGATCCTGCAGCCGGGCTACGCCATCGAATACGAGCATGTCGACCCGACGGAGCTGCGGCCGTCTCTGGAGGTCAAGCGGCTCTGCGGCCTGTTTCTCGCCGGGCAGATCAACGGCACAACAGGGTATGAAGAGGCCGCGGCCCAAGGGCTCGTCGCCGGGCTCAACGCGGCGCGGCGCGCCGGCGGCGCCGAGCCGACAACCTTCAGCCGGGCAACGTCCTATATCGGCGTGATGATCGACGACCTGACGAGCCGTGGCGTCAGCGAGCCCTACCGGATGTTCACGTCCCGCGCCGAGTACAGGCTTTCGCTCCGGGCGGACAACGCCGACCAGCGGCTGACGCCCGTCGGCCTCGCTCTCGGCTGTGTCGGGCCGGTCCGGGCCCAATCCTTCGAGCAACGGATGCGCGGGATCGACCGCCTACGCGGTCTCCTGAAGAGCCGCTCGATCACGGCTGCGGAAGCGGCGCAGTGGGCGCTGCCGGCGAGCCGGGATGGAAGCCGACGTACGGCCTATGACCTTCTGTCAAATGCCGCCGTCACCTTTGCCGACCTTGTGCTGGTTTGGTCGGAGTTCGCCGGCTCGAGCCGAGCGGCACAGGATGCGGTGGCGGTCGAAGCGCTCTATGCGGTCTATCTCGACCGGCAGGAGCGGGAGATCGCACTTCAGAAGAAGGAGGAGTCGCGGCATATTCCCGACGCCTTCGACTATAGCGCCCTCCCCGGCCTCTCGAACGAATTGAAGGCGAAGCTCGCGGCGCAGGCGCCGCACTCCTTGGCCCAGGCGGCGCGCATCGACGGAATGACGCCGGCGGCGCTGGCGCTGCTTCTCGCGCATCTCCGTCGCGCCGAATCGGCTGACCGCGCCGGACGGGCAGCCTGAACGCGATGGATCGGACGTCTCCGACGCCGGGTCCCTGGAACGTTTCACGTGAAACGGCGGAGCGGCTCCAAGCCTTCGCGGCGCTCTTCGAGCGTTGGTCACAGCGGATCAACCTTGTTTCCGCGCGAACGCGGGGCGAACTCCTGACGCGGCACATCGCCGACAGCCTCCAGATCGCGCGCCTGAATCCGAACCCGAAGATCTGGATCGACCTCGGCAGTGGCGGCGGCTTTCCGGGACTCATCACCGGCATCGCGCTCGCAGAAGCCGGAGAAGGC
Source organism: Pararhizobium sp. (assembly GCA_051960215.1). Lineage (GTDB taxonomy): Bacteria > Pseudomonadota > Alphaproteobacteria > Rhizobiales > Rhizobiaceae > Pararhizobium_B. Next base: position 11,433 of record JBQCEN010000180.1, on the reverse strand, counting down.
TGGGTGCACCTCGTCGAGAGCAACCACAAGAAGGCCGCCTTTCTTCGTGCTGCGATCGTCGACACCGGCGCGCGCGCCAGCGTCCACCCCGAGCGCATTGAGGCGGTGCAGATCGCGGCGTGCGACGCGGTCTCGGCCCGAGCGCTTGCCGAGCTCGACGCGCTGCTGGCGCTTTCGCAGAGATGGGTGAGCAGGCCCGGCGTCACGGCGTGGTTCCACAAAGGCCGGGATTATGCACGGGAGGTTGCGAAAGCGCGTGCGCGCTGGAACTTCGATCTGATAGAACACGCCAGTACCATCGAACCGGATTCGGTGATTCTCGAGATCCGGAACCTTGCGGGGCGATGACATGCTGCATCGAACTGGGCGCGCCGGCGGCGGCGGAAGCCGGATCATTACCGTTGCGAACCAGAAGGGTGGCGTCGGAAAGACGACGACGGCGATCAATCTCGCTACCGCGCTGGCGGCGATCGGCGAGAAGGTCCTGATCGTCGATCTCGACCCGCAGGGGAATGCCAGTACCGGGCTCGGCATCGACCGGCGCGACCGCATCTTCTCCTCCTACGACCTTCTGACCCAGTCGGCGACGATCGGCGAGATCGTCCAGGAAACGGCGGTGCCCAATCTCTCCATCGTGCCGTCCACGATGGATCTCCTCGGCGTCGAGATGGAGATCGCCAGCGCCCGCGACCGAGTCTTCCGGCTGAATACCGCCCTCGGCCATCCGGAGGCACAGCTTTACGACTATGTGCTCGTGGATTGTCCGCCGTCGCTCAACCTGTTGACGATGAATGCCATGGCCGCGGCGCATTCGATCCTCGTCCCGCTGCAGTGCGAGTTCTTCGCGCTGGAAGGCCTGAGCCAGCTCCTGGAGACGGTCGGCCATGTCCGGTCGACGCTGAACCCGACGCTTGACATCCAGGGCATCGTGCTCACCATGTATGACTCGCGCAACAATCTTGCGCATCAGGTGGTCGAGGACGTCCGGGCGCATCTCGGGTCGAAGGTCTACCGGACGCTGATCCCGCGCAACGTGCGGGTTTCGGAGGCGCCTTCCTATGGCAAGCCCGCCATCCTCTACGACCTCAAGTGTTCCGGCAGCCAGGCCTACCTGCAACTGGCCTCTGAGGTCATCCAGCGCGAGCGCGCGCGGGCGGCGGCATGAATTCCTTGAATGACAACGACTTGACGGTCGATCGGATCGCATGATGAACGAAGAACAATCCCGCAAGCGCCTCGGTCGCGGTCTTGCCGCCCTCATCGGCGACATGGACCAGCCGGTCGCCGCCCCGCGCAGCGACGCGCCTCCGGCGGACCGGCGGGTTCCGATCGAGTTCATCAGCCGCAATCCGCGCAATCCGCGCCGCATGTTCCGGCAGGAGGACCTGGACGACCTCGCGAACTCGATCCGCCAGCACGGCATCGTGCAGCCCGTGGTGGTCCGCAGACAGGGGGCGGACCGCTACGAGATCATCGCCGGGGAGCGGCGCTGGCGGGCCGCGCAGATCGCCGGGCTTGCGGATGTGCCGGTCCTGGTGCGCAACGTCGACGCCCGCCTGGCACTCGAACTGGCGATCGTCGAGAACGTCCAGCGCGCCGATCTCAATCCGCTCGAGGAGGCACAGGGCTACGAGCAGCTCATCGCCGAGCACGGCTATACGCAGAACGACCTCGGCGACATCATCGGCAAGAGCCGCAGCCATGTCGCCAACAGCCTGCGCCTCCTGAAACTGCCCGAGCCCGTCCGCGACATGGTCGCCTCGGGAGTGCTGTCGGCCGGCCACGCGCGCGCCATCGTCTCGACGTCCGACCCGGAACGGCTGGCGAAGACGATCGCGGCGAACGGCCTTTCCGTCCGCGAGGCGGAACGCCTGGCCCAGAAGGATGCGGCGGGCCAGTTGCCGTCGGAGCGGAAGGCTGCGGCGACGGACAAGGACGCCGATACTCTGGCGCTGGAGCGGCGGCTGAGCGACGCGCTCGGGCTGAGGGTGAACGTGTCGCATCGCGCCGGCGGAGGACAGCTCAGGATCGACTACCGGACGGTCGAGCAGCTCGAAGAGCTTTGCCGGCTGCTTGGCGTTTGATGGCAGGCCGTTAGCCGGCTACCCGTCGCCGCGACTGCAGCGCGACGGCCATCAACGCCTGCCGGACGATGTCCGCTTCCAGGCGCGGTGACCGTCGGGCTTCGAGAACGGCGCGCTGCAGGTGGTTCAGAGCCCGCGCCAACCCCGCCGCCCCCCAGCGGCCAAGGGCTGCCTCGACGAGCGGCTTGCGGCGGAAATGCAGGCCTCGACCCATCGATTGGAGGACCGTCGCCGGCGGAAGCCGTTTCGCCTCCGCCTCCGCCTTCATCGCGTCGAGCGCCTGGAACTGCCGCTGGACGGCGAGGAGCACCGCCGCGGCACCGGTCTTCGACGCTTCGAGGCGCTGCAGCGCAAGGTCGAGTTCGTCGACATCCCCGACAAGCAGGGCGTCGACGGCCGCGTCGACCGAGACGGCCGACGCGTCTCCGACGATGGCGATGACGTCGTCCTCCGTCACCTGGCCGGTTTCCATGCAATAGAGCGCGAGCTTGCGCAGCTCACCGCGCGATGCCAGCCGGTCGCCGCCAAGCGATTCGGCCAGCCGTTCGCGCGCCGCCGGAGTGATGCGCAGCTCCGCCGCTGCGAGCTCCGCGTCGATCAGCGCCTGTATGCCGCGTTCCTCGTCGGCGTAGCAGGGGATGGCCAGCGCCTCGGCGGAATCCTCGACCACCTTGCGCAGCGGCGCTCCCTTCTTCAGGTCGCCGGCCTCGATCAGGACGGTCGAGGCACCCGCCGGACCGGCCGCAACCGCGGCAACGGCATCGGCCAAGCCGCGGTCGTTGCCCGCCCCCTTCAGCCAGATCAGCCGCGCCCCGCCGAAAAGGCCGATCGCCGCCGCCTCGTCCACCAGCCGGCCCGGATCGGAGCGCAGGGCGTCGGCATCCAGGCGGACGAGCGAGAAGGCATCGTCGAGATCGACGCCGGAACGGTTCGCGAGCGCCGTCGCGCGTTCCGAAACAAGCCCGCGATCGGGCCCGTAGAGGAGGTAGAGGCGATAGGTGCGCGATTGTCCGCCGAGGAAACGGTCGAACTCGTGCGCCTTGAGCTGCGCCATGCCGCTCAGCGGCTGGCGAGAGCCGCGGCCACGTCGGCGCTCACCATTCCGGCGGCGAGGTGCGCCGCCCTGTTCTCCGCGTCGCGCGCCGAGCGGATCTTCGCGAACTCCTGCGGCGGAAGGTCGTAGGAGGCAAGCGCTGTCCGCTGCCCCGTCCTGACGACCTTCTGCGTCGCCGCGTCGGTCAGCGTGTAGCCGACGATGATCTTCATGTCGCCGGCCGTCGCCGTGTCGGTCTGGCTGCTGACGAAGAGGCCGATCGGCTGCTCCTGAACGGTCAGCGCCAGCCGATAGGCCGGATTGCTCGGCTCGCCGGCGCCACGCGAGAGGCGGAAGATCAGGTCGTTGCGGACCTGCTGCGCCACCCTGGTTCCGACCGGATCGACGGCGACCGACGTGGTCGTCGCCACCGCGCCCGTCGTCTCCGCGTAAAGCGGGCGAACCTGGCATCCGGCGAGCGACAGGCCGCCGGCGGCCACGGTGAAGGCGAGCACGACGGCGAGGCGGCGCCGGGGCAGATCAGAGCACGACATTGACGATCCTTTGCGGAACGATGATGACCTTGCGGGGAGCGCTGCCGGCGAGTGCAGAGCGGACGAAATCGAGTTCGAGGACCGCAGCCTCGACGCTACCCTGGTCGGCGTCGCGGGCGATTGTCAAATCGCCGCGCTTCTTGCCGTTGATCTGGACGGGGAGGGTGATCTCGCTGTCGACGACGAGCGCCGGGTCGAACGCCGGCCAGGGCTCTTCGGCGAGGAGCGTGTCGTGGCCGAGCGCATGCCAGCATTCCTCCGCCAGGTGCGGCGTCATCGGCGCGATGATCCGGACGAGGATCTCCACGGCGTCCCGGCAGGCGCCCGCCAGCGCCGCGTCGGCCGTGCCGGCTGCAATGGCCGCGAGCGGCGCGGCGAGCACGTTCGTCAGCTCGTAGATCCGGGCGACCGCCTTGTTGAAGGCGAGGCGCTCGAAATCCGACTGCACCGCCTTCAGCGTCTTGTGCGCTGCGCGCGAGACTTCCTCCGCCTTTCCGGAGCGTCCCTTCGCGGCCGGCGCGGCGAGAAGCGCCGGCGCCGCTTCCGCGACCAGGCGCCACAGCCGCTGGACGAAGCGGTAGGCACCCTCGACGCCGGCTTCCGTCCAGATGACGTCGCGGTCGGGCGGCGAATCGGAAAGCATGAAGAAGCGTGCCGTGTCGGCGCCGTAGGAGGCGATGATATCGTCGGGGTCGACGACGTTCTTGCGGGACTTCGACATCTTCTCGATCGGGCCGATGGCGACGGCCTCGCCGGTCGAAAGCAGCACGGCGCGGCGGTCCCCGTCGCGCTCCTCGACCCGGACTTCGGCCGGCATCACCCACTCGCCGCCCGCCGCTTCTCTGCGGTAGGTCTCGTGCACCACCATTCCCTGCGTGAAGAGCCCCTTGAACGGCTCGTCGAGGGCGACGTGGCCGGTTGCGCGCATAGCGCGGGTGAAGAAGCGCGAATAGAGCAGGTGCAGGATCGCGTGCTCGATGCCGCCGATATACTGGTTGACGGGCAGCCAGGCCGTCGCCGCCTTCGGGTCCGTCGGCTCGGCGCTCCACGGCGCCGTGAAGCGGGCGAAGTACCACGAGGAATCGACGAAGGTGTCCATCGTGTCCGTCTCGCGCCGCGCCGGCCCGCCGCAGGCCGGGCAGGCGACATGGCGCCAGGTCGGATGATGGTCGAGGGGATTGCCGGGCCGGTCGAAGGTGACGTCGTCCGGCAGCTTCACCGGCAGGTCGGCCTTCGGCACCGGAACGACGCCGCAGGCTTCGCAGTGGATGACGGGGATCGGACAGCCCCAGTAGCGCTGGCGCGAGATCCCCCAGTCGCGCAGGCGGAAATTCACCTTGCGCTCGGCCTGCGGCCGGCCGCCGACGTCGCGCTTCTCAAGCCGCGCGGCGACTTCGGCGAAGGCTTCCGCCGGCGCCATGCCGTCGAGGAAGCGCGAGTGGATCATCACGCCGTCGCCGGTATAGGCGTCCTCCGTCACCTGGAACGTCGCGGCGTCCGCCTCCTTCGGCATCACGACCGGAACCACCGGCAGGCCGTATTTATTGGCAAAGTCGAGGTCGCGCTGGTCGCCCGACGGGCAGCCGAAGATCGCGCCGGTGCCGTAGTCCATCAGCACGAAGTTCGCGACGTAGACGGGCAGCGTCCAGTCCGCATCGAAGGGATGGCGCACGCGGATGCCGGTGTCGAGGCCCTTCTTCTCCGCCGTCTCCAGGGCGGCCACAGACGTGCCGGTCCTGCGGCATTCCTCGCAGAAGGCGGCAAGCTCGGGATTGTTCGCGGCGGCGTGCCTCGCCAGAGGATGATCCGCGGCGATCGCCATGAAGGAGGCGCCGAAGATCGTGTCCGGTCGCGTCGTATAGACCTCGAGCTCGCGCTCGCCCTCCGGCGCCGTGGCCGCGTCCAGCTCCCAGCGGATCAGCAGGCCTTCCGACTTGCCGATCCAGTTCTTCTGCATCGTGCGGACCTTGTCCGGCCATTCCTCGAGGCGGTCGAGCGCGTCGAGCAGGTCCTCGCTGTAGTCGGTGATCCGGAAGAACCACTGCGTCAGGTCGCGCTGCTCGACGAGGGCGCCGGAGCGCCAGCCGCGCCCGTCGATCACCTGCTCGTTGGCGAGCACCGTCTCGTCGACGGGGTCCCAGTTCACCTTCGACTGCCTGCGATAGACGAGGCCCTTCTCGAGGAAGTCGAGGAAGAGGTGCTGCTGCTGCTTGTAGTAGTCGACGTCGCAGGTGGCGAACTCGCGCGACCAGTCGAGCGACAGGCCCATCGACTTCAGCTGCGCCTTCATCGTCGCGATGTTCTGGTAGGTCCAGGTGCCGGGATGGATCCGGCGCTCCTTGGCAGCGTTCTCGGCCGGCAGGCCAAAGGCGTCCCAGCCCATCGGATGGAGCACGTTGTGACCGCGCGCGCGCATGAAGCGGGCGACGACGTCGCCCATCGCGTAGTTGCGCACGTGGCCCATGTGGATGCGGCCCGACGGGTACGGGAACATCTCCAGCACGTAGTATTTCGGCCGCGGGTCGTCGTTCTTCGTCTCGAAGACCTTCGCCTCGTCCCAGGCCTTCTGCCATCGCGCCTCGGCCGCGCGCGGATCGTATCGTTCGGATGCCATGATCGTCTTGTCCGGAAAGCGGAATTCGACCGCGACACTCATCACGAAAGGCCCGAGCGGTCAACCGCGCGTGCGCGCCGGAAGCCGCGGAAACCGCGTAACGGAAGGATTGGCAGCGAGGCCGTGATCGCATAGGTCGGAAGGAAACGGCAGGGAGACCAAACCATGGATGACGCGGCGGAAGGGCTCGACGATGTTCGCGCCCGGGTCGGGAAAGCCGCACGGGAGGCGGGTCGCGCTGCGGAGAGCGTGCGGCTGACCGCTGTCTCGAAGACCTTCGACGCGGCAGCGATCCGTCCGGTGCTCGGCGCCGGCCAGCGCATCTTCGGGGAGAACCGCGTGCAGGAGGCGAAGGCCAAATGGCCGGCGCTCAAGGCGGAGTTCCCGGACGTCGAACTGCACCTGATCGGCCCGCTCCAGTCGAACAAGGCCGCCGAGGCGGTGGCGCTCTTCGAAGCGATCGAGACGATCGACCGCGAGAAGATCGCAGCCGCCGTCGCCGCGGAGATCGCCAGGCAGGGGCGCCGGCCGGCGCTCTACGTCCAGGTGAACACCGGGCTCGAGCCGCAGAAGGCTGGCATCGATCCGCGCGAGGCCGCCCGCTTCGTCGAACGCTGCCGCTCCGAGCACGGGCTTCAGGTCGCGGGGCTGATGTGCATCCCGCCGCTCGAGGATAACCCCGGCCCGCATTTCGCGCTCCTCGCGAAGCTTGCCGGCGAATGCGGCGTTGCCGAGCTGTCCATGGGCATGTCCGGCGATTTCGAGACGGCGATCGCCTTCGGGGCGACGCGGGTGCGGGTCGGCTCGGCGATCTTCGGCGGCCGGCCCGCGCTACGCTGAAAGCGCTCCCGATCATTTTCGCGTTCGTTGAATCGCGAAAGCGATCTATGTCTTTGTTTGTCGCGTTCCGAACGGAAAACCGGTTTCCAATTTTCCTGGAAACGCTTTATTCGCCGGCGACCATGCCGGTCGGCGCGACCGGACGGCTGCCCGAGCGCACGGCATCGCGTCCCGTGGCGCGGACGACGACGACGAGGAAGAGCAGCATCGAGAGAAGCACGATGATCGATCCGGTCGCGGCGACCGCCTCGCCCTTGCCGAGGAGCGCCAGGGCGATGCCGGGTGTCAGGATGATGACGCCGATCTCGGCGAGCGCCACCTGGATCTTCGCCAGCATCGCGGCGGAGGCTGCGGGCACGATCGTGTAGAAGGTGCCGTAGAGCGCGATCGAGACCCAGCCGAGCAGGTTCAGGTGGGCGTGGGCAGGTGCCAGCGAGAAGTCGCCGCTGCTTGCCATGTGGATGCCGAAGCTCATGCCGGCCAGCGCGTAGAGCGGTGCCGTCACCCAGCAGATGCGGGCCAATGTGTTCATGATCGTCCCCAAGAAGTCGCCGCGGGAGGCCATCTCCGTCCCATTCCCGCCGCGATCGCACCGGCGGCTCGCCGGCAGCCGCGGAGTTTACACGATCGTCTCTCTTTTTTCGCCAGCTGTCCTCCGTTATCTCTGTCCAAGCGGCACGCAGCCTTTGGGAGGAGGACGAGTATGGCGAGCGGATACTTCGACGCTTATGCCGAATGGAAGGCCGACCCTGACGGATACTGGGCGGCGGCCGGCGCGGCGATCGACTGGTTCACGCCCGCCGAAAGGACCTTCGATCCGCATGCGGGGATCTATGGCCGCTGGTTTGCGGGCGCGACCACGAACACCTGCCACAACTGCGTCGACCGGCACGTGGCGAACGGCCGCGCGAAGCAGGCGGCCTTCATCTACGACAGCCCGGTCACCGGCACGAAGCGGACGATCAGCTTCGAGGATCTGCTTCGCGAGGTGAAGGCACTCGCCGCCGTGATGCAGGATCACGGCGTCGCAAAAGGTGACCGGGTCATCATCTACATGCCGATGGTGCCCGAGGCGACCTTCGCGATGCTCGCCTGCGCCCGCCTCGGCGCCATCCATTCCGTCGTCTTCGGCGGCTTCGCCGCCAACGAGCTCGCGACCCGCATCGACGATTGCCGGCCGAAGCTGATCATCTCCGCCTCATGCGGGATCGAGCCGGGGCGCACGGTCGCCTACAAGCCGCTCCTCGACCAGGCGATCGAGATCGCGCGCGCCAAGCCCGAGGCCTGCATCATCCTGCAGCGGCGGCAGAAGACCTGCGAGCTCGTGCCCGGCCGCGATCGCGACTACGAGGAACTGATGGCGGCGGCGCGCGTCGCGGCGCGGGACGTCGCCTGCGTGCCGGTGGAAGCGACCGATCCACTCTATGTCCTCTATACGTCGGGAACGACGGGGCAGCCGAAGGGCGTGGTTCGCGACAATGGCGGCCACATGGTCGCGCTCCTCTGGTCGATGCAGAAGATGTACGGCGTCGCGCCCGGCGAGACCTTCTGGGCCGCCTCCGACATCGGCTGGGTCGTCGGCCATTCCTATATCGTCTATGGCCCGCTCCTCAACGGCAACACCAGCATCATCTTCGAGGGCAAGCCGGTCGGCACGCCGGACGCCGGCACCTACTGGCGGATCATCGCGGAGCACGGCGTCGTCGCGATGTTCACCGCGCCGACCGCCTTCCGCGCCATCCGCAAGGAGGATCCGAAGGGGGAAGAAGTCGGCAAGTACGACCTGTCGACGTTCCGCACGCTGTTCCTCGCCGGCGAGCGGGCGGACCCCGACACGATCCGCTGGGCGGAGAATGCGCTGAAGGTGCCGGTCATCGATCACTGGTGGCAGACGGAAACCGGCTGGACCATCGCCGGCAACCCCGCCGGGCTCGGCCTCCTGCCGGTCAAGCTCGGCTCGCCGGCCGTGCCTATGCCGGGCTACGATGTGCAGGTGCTCGACGATGCCGGCCATCCGGTTCCGGCAGGCACGCTCGGCAACATCGTCGTCAGGCTGCCGCTGCCGCCGGGAAGCCTGCCGACGCTCTGGAACGCCGACCAGCGCTTCCGCGACGCCTATCTCGAGGAGTTTCCCGGCTACTACAAGACGGCCGATGCCGGCTTCGTCGACGAGGACGGCTATCTCTTCATCATGGCGCGCACCGACGACATCATCAACGTCGCCGGCCACCGGCTGTCGACCGGCGGCATGGAAGAGGCGGTCGCGACCCATCCGGACGTCGCCGAATGCGCCGTGGTCGGCATCGCCGACCCGATGAAGGGCCAAGTGCCGGCCGGGTTCATCGTGCTCAACCGCGGCGTCAACCGGCCGCCGACGGAGATCGAAGCGGAGGTCGTGACGATCGTGCGCGAGCGGATCGGTCCGGTCGCGGCGTTCAAGACGGTGATGACGGTCGACCGGCTTCCGAAGACCCGCTCCGGCAAGATCCTGCGGGCGACGATCCAGAAGATTGCCGACCGAGAGCCCTGGAAGCTGCCGGCGACGATCGATGACCCGGCACTTCTCGACGAGATCACCACCGCGCTGCACAGCCGCGGGATCGGCATCGTCAAGGATTAGCCGGCAAAGAGTTGCCAGCCTCACGTCATGGTCGGGCTTGTCCCGGCCATCTGCAATCGCTTCATTCTATTCGACGTCCGCAGATCCTAGGGACCAGCCCTAGGATGACGCCGGTGGCGGGGTGGGGCCGGTTTGCCGGCATTCCGATGGCTCCGTTCATACGGAGCCTGCAAGGGCCGAGGCGAGAGCCTCAGTGGTCGTCTTCCTCGTCGTCGTCGGTCTTGCGCGTCATCGACTTCAGCTTGGCGAAGACGGCCTCGGCATCGAGCTCGTCCTCGTCGCGGTCCCGGCCGCGCCCGGACCCGAAGCCGAGCGTCTCGGTCTCGCGGGCCGGAACCAGCGTGTCGCCGGTTTCGACGGGGGCCGCCGGCCGGCCCTTCGAGGCGCGCTCGACCTCGAGGTCGAGATCGATCTGCGTGCAGAGCCCGAGCGTCACCGGATCCATCGGCGTCAGGTTCGCGGCGTTCCAGTGCGTGCGGTTGCGGATCTGCTCGATCGTCGACTTCGTGGTGCCGACGAGCCGCGAGATCTGCGCGTCCTTCAATTCCGGATGGTTGCGCACCAGCCAGAGGATGGCGTTCGGCCGGTCCTGGCGCTTGGAAACCGGCGTATAGCGAGGGCCGCGGCGCTTCGTCTCCGGCACGCGCACCTTCGGGTCGGACAGCTTCAGCTTGTGGTTCGGGTCGCGCTCGGCGCGGGCAATCTCCTCGCGCGAGAGCTGGCCTGTCTGGATCGGGTCGAGGCCCTTGATGCCCTGTGCCGATTCGCCGTCGGCGATCGCCTTGATCTCGAGCGGATGCAGTTTGCAGAACTGGGCGATCTGGTCGAAGCTGAGCGCGGTGTTGTCGACGAGCCAGACGGCCGTCGCCTTCGGCATGAGCAGTTGTTGGGCCATGGTTACAATCCTTCTGTCCGTCCGCGCCGGGGTCGCGGGCCGTGGGTCTCACCACAATTTCCGGGAATTCGGCCGTCTATATAGCCGCGCGAACCGCCGATTGCAATCGAAAGCGCCTGTTCCCGACGCGCCGGTCCCTGCCGCGCGCCGCATCGCCCATTGTCTCATTGCTGCCGGCGGGACACCTGCTATGTAATGGCCGCGACCGACGCGGGATGCCCGCCCGCAAGAGATACCTGAGGAGGAGACGATGTCCGGGAAGACCTATCCGGTTCTGAAGGAGGCGAGGGACCGCGCGCTGATCGACAACGAGACCTATCTCGACTGGTACGGCCAGAGCGTCGAGAACCCGGAACGGTTCTGGGGCGAGCACGGCAAGCGGATCGACTGGTTCACGCCCTTCACCAAGGTCAGGAACACGTCCTTCGAGGGCGACATCTCGATAAAGTGGTTCGAGGACGGCGTCACAAACGTCTCCTACAACTGCATCGACCGGCACCTGGAGGAGCGCGGGGACCAGGTCGCGATCATCTGGGAGGGCGACAACCCCTATGACGTGCAGAGGATCACCTACAAGGAGCTGCACGAGAAGGTCTGCCGCCTCGCCAACGTGATGACGGCGAAGGGCGTCAGGAAGGGCGACCGCGTCACGATCTACATGCCGATGATCCCGGAGGCGGCCTATGCCATGCTCGCCTGCACGCGCATCGGGGCGATCCATTCCGTCGTCTTCGGCGGCTTCTCGCCGGACGCGCTCGCGGGCCGGATCGTCGACGCCGAATCGACCTTCGTC
>JBQCEN010000179.1:0-4107 GCA_051960215.1 Pararhizobium sp. | reverse complement strand
GGCTCGCACATCGATTCCCAGGCCCCCGGTGGGCGTTACGACGGCGCCCTTGGCGCGCTTTCGGCCCTGATCGCGCTCAGGGCGCTGAAGCAGCAGTTCGGTCAGCCGAAGCGCACGCTCGAGGCGGTCGCCTTCTGCGAGGAGGAATCAAGCCGCTTCCCGAGCGCCAACTACTGGGGGTCGCGCGCCATCACGGGGCGCATCTCGCCGACGGACCCCGACAACACCATTGCCTTCACCGGCGAGACGATGTCGGATGCGATGCGGGCGATCGGCCTCGACCCCGCAAATATCCCCCGGGCCCGGCGCGACGATATCGACAGCTTCATCGAACTGCATATCGAGCAGGGGCCAATCCTCGAACAGGAGAACCTGCCGGTCGCGATCGTCGATGCCATCACCGGCATCCGACACTACAATGTCCGCCTCAAGGGCACCCAGAACCATGCGGGAGGATTCCCGATGGACATCCGGCGGGACCCGATGGCGGGCTTCGCCGAGATCGCCTCGGGCGTCGTCAACACGGCGCATCGCATGGGCCGTCCGGCCGTCACGACCGTCGGCCGCGCCGTGGTGCAGCCGAACTATCCCGCGATCATTCCCGCTTCCGTGGAGTTCTCCATCGACGCGCGCCATCCGAATCCCGAAAAGCGCAAGGCGCTCTACGCCGCGCATGAAGGCCTCATGCGCGAAGTCGCCGCCCGGCGCGGGCTGGAGATCGAGTGGGACATCCAGATCAACCACGAACCGTCGCCCTCCGATCCCGCGATCGTCGACACGCTCCAGTGGATGGCCAGGGAACAGGGCGTGCCGACGCTGACCATGGCGAGCGGTGCCGGCCACGATTCGCAGCAGATGGCGGCGATCGCGAAGGTCGCGATGATCTTCGTTCGCTCGAAGGACGGCCGCAGCCATACTCCCGACGAGTTCTCGTCCATTGAGGATATCGTCGAGGGTATCCGTGTCCTTGCCGCAGGGCTTCATGCCCTGGCCTATTGAGGGGGAAGTGAAAGTGTATCCACGCGATCTCAAGGGGCATGGCCAGCGGCCGCCCCACGCCCAGTGGCCGAACGACGCGAAGCTCGCCGTCCAGTTCGTCATCAACTACGAGGAGGGCGGGGAGCATTCCGTCCTCCATGGCGACCAGCATAGCGAGGCATGGCTCACCGAGGAGCCGGCCGCTCCGCTCCACAACATCCGCAACATCAGCGTCGAGACCCAGTACGAGTACGGCACGCGCGCCGGCTGGTGGCGGCTTCACCGCATGTTCACGGAGCGGAAGCTTCCGGTCACCATCTTCGGCATCTCGAAATCGCTCGAGAAGAACCCCGAGGCGGTCGCCGCGATGAAGGAGGCGGGCTTCGAGATCGCCTCGCACGGCCTGCGCTGGATCCACTACGCGGAAATGCCGGAAGATCAGGAGCGGGCCCACATCGCCGAGGCGATCCGCATCCACACGGAGGTGACCGGCAGCCGTCCGACCGGCTGGTACACCGGCCGCATGAGCGCCAACACCCGGCGGCTGCTGGTCGAGGCGGGCGGCTTCACCTATGACGCCGATTCGTTCGGAGACGACCTGCCTTACTGGACCAAGGTGGACGGCAAGGACCATCTCGTGGTGCCCTACACGCTCGACAACAACGACGGCCGCTACGTCAGCCCGTACGGGTTCAACTCCCAGAGCTTCTCGGCCTACCTGATCCAGGCGTTCGAGTTCCTGCGCCGGGAGGGACAGGAGCGGCCGAAGATGATGAGCATCGGCCTTCACACGAGGATCGTCGGCCGGCCGGGGCGCGCTGCCGATCTGGAGCGTTTCCTGGACCACGTCGCGGCGGCGGACGATGTCTGGGTCACCCGCCGCATCGACATCGCCAACCACTGGATCAAGACGCATCCACCGGAAGCATGAGAGCGAGATCATGACCTATCTTGTCACCGGTGGTACCGGCTTCATCGGCAGCAACATCGTCGAACTCCTGCTTCAGGCGGGCAAGGAGGTCGTCGCCTTCAGCAACGCCGAACCGAACGAGCGCCAGCGGCGGCTCCTGTCGAAGCAAGGTGATCCGATCTTCGTTCAAGGCGATGTCCGGGATCAGGAACTGCTGGAGCGCCTGATCGGGGAACACCGCATCGAGCGGATGATCCACGGCGCCGTGATCACGTCGAGCAGCGATCGCGAGAAGAACGCGGCGCCCCTGATCGTCGACGTCAACCTCGTGGGGGCCGCCGCCGCGGCCTCTGCGGCCTGCCGTGCCGGCATTGCCCGCTTCGTCCTCGTCGGCTCGGCCGGCGTCTATTCCACGCAGGACCTGCCGGACGGATCGGTCGTGACCGAAGAGCAGCCGCACAGCGTCGAGACGCTCTACGGGATCGGCAAGTCGGCGGCCGAACTCATCGTCCGCCGCGTCTGCGCACTTCACGGCCAGAGCTTCGCCATCGGCCGCGTCGCGACGGCGTTCGGGCGGTGGGAGCACGACACCGGCCATCGGGACACGCTGAGCCCTCTGCACCAGCTCACCCAGAAGGCACGGACCGGCGAGGTCGCCCGCCTCGCGCGCGACAAGTCGAGCAATTGGCATTACGGCCGGGACGCCGCTGCGGCGCTCATCGCGCTGGCCGATGCCGAGGCTCCGAAGTTCACCGACTATAACCTCGGCCCTCACTATGCCTGGCGGCTTGGCGCCTGGTGCAGCAAGCTTAGCGGCCGCTTCAAGGACTTCCGCTACGAAATCGGCGGCTCCGGGAACATCAATCTCTATGGAGACAATGATGGCGCGCTGCTTTCCTGGCAGCGCTTCTCCGCGGAATTCGGACCGACGGCACGCTTCGATCTCGACGCCGCCTTCGACGACTACATGAGCTGGCTCGAAGCGTAGAGCGTTTCCAGGAGCAGTGGAAACCGCTTTCCGGCCCGGAAACGCGAGAAACAAAAGCTCGATCGTTGTCGCGATTCAACCCGAAAACGATCGAGCTCCCGACGCGGGTTCGGGTCTATTCCGCTCCGGTCGCCTGAGTCGTGCGCAGGTTCTGCGCATAGACGTTGATGATCAGGGCTGCGAGCAGGATGAGCCCGCGGATCAGGATCTTCAGGAAGCTGTCGATCTCGACGTGGTCGAGCCCGTTGTTGAGGACGCCGAGGACGAAGAGCCCGATGATCGTGTTGCCGATGCCGCCCCGGCCGCCGAAGAGGCTCGTACCGCCGACGACGACCGCCGCGATCGCGTCGAGCAGATAGCCGTCGAACTCGTTCTGCTGGGCGCTGCCGAAATGCGCGACGCCCAGCATCCCGGCAACGCCAGCGCAGAAGGCCGAGATGACGAGGACGGCGGCAAGGACGCGCTTGACGTTGACACCGGAATATTCGGCCGCCTCGCGGTTGCCGCCGACCATGTAGACGTATCGTCCGAAGCGCGTGTAGGTGAGCACCACATGGCCGACGAGGAGGAAGACCCCGAGCACGATGACGATCCACGGGATCCCGCCGATCGAGCCCGAGCCGAGGGTCGTGACGAGGTCCGGCACGGCATAGACGATCTGGCCGCGCACGAGCAGCGCGCAGATGCCGGCGGCGATCTGCATCATCGCGAGCGTCATGATGAAGGACGGGATACCGATGATCGTCAGGCCGAAGGAATTGATGAGCCCGAGAACGACGGCGGCGGCCAGCGCGAGGAGGATCGCAAGCCCGCCGGGCAGCGGGATGTTGGCGACGTTCACGTAGGACTGCTGCGTCGTGAAATAGGCGACCGCGATGCCCGTCGCATTGGCGATCGCGGCGAAGGAGAGGTCGATCTCCGCGCAGAGGATCACGAAGGTCAAGCCGACGGCCATGATGCCGGCGACCGAGATCTGCGTCAGGATGTTCGCGACATTGTCGAGCGTGGCGAAGGACGGGCTCGCGATCGAGAAGAAGACGACGAGCGCGATCAGCGTCGCGAAGGGCGCGATGTTGCGCATCTGGTGACGGACGAAGGTCCGGCCGCGCCAGGAGGTGCCCTTGGCTGTCGACGGAATCGGCATGTTCATCGGGGAAATCCTCTCAGGCGGCCTCGAGCAGGCGGTCCTTGCTGATCGTCTCACTGGCGAACTCGCGCACGATCCGCCCTT
>JBQCEN010000178.1:0-22426 GCA_051960215.1 Pararhizobium sp. | reverse complement strand
GATTTCGGCACATATTCGCCGAGGAACTCGTCGGCGCGCGGGACGAGAACCGCGTCGATCCCGAGCGCGTCGAAGGTCTCGCGCAACTGGCGCACCCGCTCGCGGCCATGGACGGGGGAGGCCGTCGTCTCGAACGTCTGGAACATCACGGGGGTCAGCCTCATCGTCAGCGGGAAACGGTGGCGAGACTAAAGAGGGCGGCATGTGATTTCAACGCCACCACCGCGGCGGGGACGGCGTGAGCGCTGCCGGATCGTTAAACTTGTATGAATGCTGCGGCGCAAAAGTCTATTTCGCACATGCGTAAAACGCAGGGCTCCCATGCGCCTGCTCCGCCTGCAATGCGTCGGTGAATCGCATATCTTCAGCGGCGTGGAGGAGTGACTGGCAAACACTCACACGAGGACTGAACTGATGCGCAACACCATTTTCCGCACCGCGTTCGAACGCGTCGTCGCGGCCCGCGAGAAGCAGGTCCGCCGCGCTGTCAACGCCCATCTCCTGACCCTCGACGACAAGACCTTGCGCGACATGGGCCGCAGCCGCGAAGAATTGCGCCGCGAAGGTCAGTCGTCCTTCGTCTTCTGACACTTCAACGTCATCCTGGGCTTGCCCCAGGATCTGCCGCCTTGTCCCAGGAACGAGCGCTTGCAGATGGTCGTGACAGGCCCGACCATGACGCCGGATGCGCGGGTCAAAGGCGGTGCCGCGCGGCGCCGCCTTTTTCGTTTGTCAGCGGAGCAGGATCGTCACCCAGCCACCGCGCCAGAGCGTGCGCACGTGGCGCAGATGCTGGCCGTTGAAGGCGGCGAGCACCTTCCAGCGCTGTTCGGCGAGGATGCCGGAGAGAATGACGGCGCCGCCCGGCGCGAGATGAGCGCGGATCTCGGGCGCCATCGCCATCAGCGGCCGCGCCAGGATGTTCGCGACGATGAGGTCGAAGGGGCCTTGCGCCGCGAAGACCGGCGCGTGGAAACCGGCGGCGGTCGCGAAGCGGATGTCGGTCACGTGGTTGTTGCGGGCATTCGCCCTCGCGACGCGGGTCGCGACGGGATCGATGTCGGTCGCGAGCACGCGCGCCGGCTGCAGCTTCCGGAGCGCGATGGCGAGCACGCCGCTCCCCGTGCCCAGGTCGAGGGCGCGACGAACCCGCTGGCGATTGAGGACCGACTGGATCATCAGCAGGCAGCCGGCGGTGGTTCCGTGATGGCCGGTGCCGAAGGCCTGGCCGGCGTCGATCTCGATCGCGCGGTCGCCTGGGCGCACCTTCGCGCGGTCGTGCGAGCCGTGGACGAGGAAGCGGCCGGCGCGCACCGGGGCGAGGCCCTCCAGAGACTTCGCCACCCAGTCGATGTCGGGAAGGATCTCGCGGCTGATCGCCCGGCCTTCGAGGCCGGCGTCGGCGAGGGCGGCGGCGAGCCGGCTGCCGACCTGCTCCGCCTCGTCCTCTTCCTCGAGATAGAGCGAGGCCTCCCAGAGACCGGCGTCCTCGTCGATCTCCATCGTGCCCATGGCGAATCCGTCGTCCTCGAAGGCTTCACCCATCCTGTCGAGCGCGCGCGCGGTCTCGGCCTCCGTGCCGGAAACGAAGAGGCGGACCTGGCTCATCGGGACCGTGCCGAGGGATGAAATCTCGTGCGCGCGTGCGCCTGCGCGCTTTTCAGGCCGGCATCTTCCATTCCCGCGGTCGATCCTCTCTGCGTTCCGGCCCGTCTATCGGTTGCGTTCCGGCGAGCCAGGGCGGCGGCGGTGTATCCAGCCCGGCTGCGGCGGTCAGGAGCCGCCGGCGCAGGGCCGGGAGGCGCGTCGCGACAGGCAGTGCCATGTTGCGCAGAGCGATGGCAAGCGGATTGCGCATCAGGATCATGCTGGTCATCCGGTGGGTCAGCGCCAGCACGGCGCGGGCCGATTGCACACGAAGCGCGGAATATTCCGCCTCACGGCTCTCGCTGATCAGCCAGGCGAGCCAGCAGGCGTCCTCGATCCCGAGGTTCATGCCCCGCCCGCCGACCGGCGAGTGGATATGGGCGGCGTCGCCGGCGAGGAAGAAGGCGCCCTTCGCCATCGGCTCGACATGGCGGAAGCTGACGCGGAACTGCGTCTGCCATGGAATGCCGGCAAGGGGGGCGGGGTGGACGATCCGGTCCTCGAAATCGGGCATCGTCGAAATGGTGCGGATGACATCGGCGCTGACCGGGATGCGCAGCGTGGCGCCCGGATTGTGCAGCGTGCCGCTGACGACGCTGGTGTCGACGGGGCGGACATAGCGATGGTCGGCAAGATAGAAGACGTTCTCGACGCTCTCGCCGGGGAAGCCGAGGCCAAGGCCGCGGCGGATCGGCGAATGCGCGCCTTCGGCGTCGATCACGAGGTCGGCCCGGGCGACTTCGGGAGTGCCGTCCGGCCGCTGCAGCCGCACCGCAGGCGCCGACGGATCGCCTTCTGTGCCGAGGATTTCGGTTCTCCATTCGGGCGTGATGCCGAAGGGTTCCAGGCGCTCCAGGAGGATGCGCTCGGTCCTCCCCTGCGGCAGGCAGTGCATGCCGCCGCTTCCGCCGGGCATCGCCGTCGCGTCGAGCGTGGCGAGGATGCGGCTGTCCGTCCTGATCCGCAATTCCTTGACCAGTTGCGCCTCTGCCAGGATCGCCTCAGCTGCCCCGCTCGGCGCCAGCAGCTGCAGCGTCCGGGCGTTCACGGCGAGCGCCCGGCTTTCGACGAGCGGCGTGGGGCCGGGCTTGCGATCGAGGAGGCGCGGACGGAAGCCGCGTCGCGCCAGCTCGATCGCTGCCGTCAGGCCGACGGGGCCTGCGCCGCAGATCAGGATCGTCCTTAAGTCTCTCATTTCAGTCATCCTGCCTCTCCTCTCCCAGACACCCCGGCAGAATTTCAATCAATCGTTTGATTAAATCAAGGCACGCCCGCGCGCTCGTCGAGGAGGTTGCGCAGCTTCGCCTCCGCCGTCTCCGGCTGCTCGTCGAAAGCGATGGTGGAGCGCAGGCGTCCGGCGGAATCGACGAGCAGCACGCTCGCCGTATGGTCCATCGTGTAGTCGTTCGGATCGCCGGGCGTGTCGGCCGGCACCTTGCGGACATAGATGCCGAAGCCCTTCACCATCTTCGCGACGGCCGAGGGATCGCCGCTGATGCCGATTATGCGCTTCGAGACGCTCGTGACGTAGTCCTTCATGACGGCCGGCGTATCGCGCTGCGGATCGACGGTGATGAAGTAGGCCCGGATCCGGTCGCCTGCGGGATCGACCTTCTTCAGCCAGCCGTCGAGCTCGAAGAGCGTCGTCGGGCAGACGTCCGGACAGTGGGTATAGCCGAAGAAGAGGGCGCTTGGATGTCCACGAAAGGCGGCCTCGGTGACCGTCCGGCCGTTCTGGTCGACGAGGCTGAACGGCACGCCGTAGGCGGCTTCCGCCGGGCCGCGAGCGCCCAGGACGCTGAAGGCGACCCAGGCGACGCAGCCGATGAAGACCGCGATCAGGACGAAGAGAACGGCACGAAAGGCAGCCATGTGATGCACTCGCCAACGGCGCGCCTGCTCGGCGCGTTTCACGTCCTTCTATCGCCGATCGCGGCGGGAGGCGAGCGGCGTTCCGTGTGCGTGAGGAGAGGGTTCCGGGAGCGGCCATTGTGCCGGCGTCGGCCGTCCCCATATGTCGTTGCGGTTTCAACGGAGTGCCGCCGATGCCCGCTTCCCGCAGCATGCTGCTTGCCGCAGCCGCGATCGCCCTCCTGCCGTTTGCCGCCATGCAGCCGGCATCGGCCGATCAGGTCGGCAAGATCGGCGTCGACTGGCTCGGCAACGACATCGTCGTCGATGCGGTGACCGATCCGAAGGTCAAGGGCGTCACCTGCCACATCGCCTATTTCGACCGCAGCCTCGTCGACCGCCTGCAGAAGGGCAACTGGTTCGAGGACCCGTCGAACTCGTCGATCGCCTGCCGGCAGACCGGTCCGCTGACGATCGGCGACATCGACTTGAGCAAGGACGGAGAGGAGGTGTTCAGCGAACGCCGCTCGCTCATCTGGAAGAAGCTGGTCGTCAACCGGATCTACGACAAGGCGAACGACACACTGATCTATCTCTCGCATTCCCGCCAGATCCAGAACGGCTCCGCGAAGATGGCGATCTCCACCGTGCCGCTTTACGGCCAGAACGTCACGTGGACCAAGGGCAAGCCGAAATAGCCGCGTCGCCGCGAGCTTGACGGCGCTTCTTCACTTCTTTTCGAGAAGCAGCGTCGTCTCCTTCTTCAGCCGGCCGACAAAGACATTCGCCACCGAGGCGAGCAGCCAGGGCAGGTCCACCGCAAGCTGCACCGCTGTATCCTCGACGTCGATGCGGCCGTTGATCGCCTGGCCCATCACCCGTGCGACGAAATCGAGATGGTCGCCCGTCCATGTCTGTTCCAGTGCGACGGCCTTTCCGGCCATCTGCCCGGTGGCCCGCTCGAACCCCTCCTCGAGACGCTTTCGCGCTTCGGCGCGCGTCAGCCGGTGCGGGATGGTCACGGTAACGGTCTCGGCCAACGGATGATCCTCCTTCGCGCCTCTCATTCCCCGGATATGGGGCCGCGGCGCGGCCGCCGCAACGAACGGGGAGGCGAAGCCCTTGACCGGGCCGAGCGGAGAGGCCACTTCTTGCCCGGAGCGGGGACGACCTCGCCTCTTACCCGAAATCGTCGGGACGACCCGATCATCGCAAGGAGTTGACGATGAACTGGATCGTCCTCGTCATCGCCGGCCTGTTCGAGACCGGCTGGGCCGTCGGGCTGAAATTCAGCGCCGGCTTCACGCGGCTCGGCCCCAGCCTCTTCACCATCGCCTCGATGGCGGCCAGCCTCGGCCTGCTCGGCCTCGCGCTCCGCGGCCTCCCCCTCGGCACGGCTTATGCCGTATGGACCGGTATCGGCACGATCGGCACCGTCGCCTTCGGCATCCTCGTCTTCAACGAGCCGACGGACCTGCCGCGCCTCGTCTCGATCGGGCTGATCGTCGCCGGCATTGCGGGGCTCAAGCTCTTCGCCGCCTGACGCGCCTTCGCCGATGGCCTTAAGAAGAGGCGAAGGCGGCGAGGCGATCGCCCTGCAGGCGATAGCGCACCCACTCGGAGAGCGGTTCGGCCCCAATTGCCTCATAGACCCGGATCGAGGAGGCGTTCCAGTCGAGCACGCTCCATTCGAAGCGGCCGCAGCCCTTCTCGACGGCGATTGCGGCGAGACGCTTCAGCAGCGCCTTGCCGATCCCTTCGCCTCGGCGCTCGGGCATGACGTAGAGGTCTTCGAGGTAGAGGCCGTTGCGGCCCTGCCAGGTCGAATAGTTGAAGAAATAGACGGCGAAGCCGACAGGCTGCGACGCCTCCTCCGCGATCAGGGCATGCGCGGTCGCCCCCGAAGCGAAGATCGACTCCATGATCGAGTCCTCCGTCGCTTCCACCTCCTCCTCGGCGCGTTCGTAGCGGGCGAGGTCACGGATGAAGCCGAGGATCGTGGCGGCGTCATCCTTGGTCGCGGGGCGGATATGGGGCGTTGGCATCGGGCTTGCGGCTCTTCCTGCTGCGGCATTGCCGACCGCTCTAGCTGCCGGACCCGCCCATGGCAAGCGCCGGCTTGCGCCCTTGCTGCGTCAGCTCTTGCCGCCCTTCGTGCGGTCCTTGACGGCCTGCTTGGCGCCCTTGGCGTCCTTCGAATGCTCGGCGATGTTGTGCTTGCCGCCGCTCGGCTTGTCGGGCGCCTTCGGGCCTGTGTTCGCCGTCTTCCTGCTGTCAGCCATGGTCCTTCTCCCATATGAAGGCGGCGTCGGCCGCCAGCGGAGAAACGCGCATCTTCGACAAGGGTTGCGCGGGTCCAAGCCGCGTCAGCGGCTCGCCTGGAACAGGTTCAGATAGACCGGGTCGAAGTCGGCGAGCGCCGCGAGGCCTTGCCAGTCGTGCACCTCGATCCGGCCGCTCCGCCAGCTGATCAGGCTGGTCGAACGCAGGTGCTGGACCGTGCGGTTCGTGTGCACGATCGACAGGCCGAGGATGTCGGCCAGCGTCGCCTGGCTGATCGGAAAATCGAAGCCGTTGCCGCGGACGCCACCAACGACCTCCAGCCGCCGGAACAGCTCGCAGACGAGGTGGGCGAAGCGGCTTTCCGCCTTGCGGCGGCCGAGGCTCAGGATCCAGTTGCGCTGCACGGCCGCGTCGATCGCGATCAGCATCGACAGCATGCGCGCCAGATGCGGCATCGTCCGGGTGATGTCGCGCAGCGCCGCGTGATCGACGAAGGCCACCCGGCAGGCGGTGAGGCTGATGATCGAATGGTCCATCACGCGCAGGAAGAGGCCGTGAAGATCGACGAAGTCGCCGACGATGTGAACGCCGGCGATCTGGCGCTCCCCGCTCGAGAGGGACATCGCCCGCGCGGCCAGCCCGTCGACGAGCAGGCAGCTTTCGCTGGGCTCCGATCGCTCGACGATGATATCGGATTCCGGCGGATAGTCCCGGATGCGCAGTTGAAGGCCGTGGATCGCCTCCCTTTCCGCTTGCGAGAGGAGGTCGCGGCGCTCAAGCGTCGCCATCAGCCCCGCAACCTCATCCCGACCTTCCATCATCATCGCTTTCGCTGCGGCCCTGAAGCCGGCGACGAGAAGCCGCCGCCGGACCCGTCCCCGGTTCTTTCTCTCCATATACGGCCCGTTGCGCGGAACAATCAACGGCCGCTTCCATTCCTCAAGCTCATGGAGGTGCCCATGGCCCGCTTCACCTTCAACATGCGTTCGCGCGGAGGACTCCTGGAGGTCGAGCAGATCGACCTGCCGGATGTCGCGGCGGCGCGCCGCGAAGCACTGCAGGCCTGCGGCGACCTGCTTCGCGAGGTGGCGGACCTTCATGTTTCGGATGCCTGGGAGATGGAGGTTCTCGACCGCGACGGCCGGCGGATCTGCCTTCTGAAGTTCACAGCGGAGACCGGCGCAGGCGGCGACGGGCGCGAGCCATTGCGGCACTGAGGGCGCGGGGAGCCTTGTCGATCGAAGCCGGATTGTCCGGAAGCACGCGCTGGCGTAGGATGCGCGCGGGCAGGGGCGCGACCAGGAGGGACCCATGGCGCGCAAATATATCGATTGCCGCGAATTCCCCAGCGAGAGCAGGTGTACGATCGCGATCTCGGCCGACGATGCGGACGAGCTCGTCGAGGCTGCCGTACAGCATGCGATCGCCGTCCATCACGAGAAGGACAGTCCGGCCTTTCGGGCCGAAATCCGCAAGGCGATGCATGAAGGCTCGCCTGCGGGCGCAGTCTGATTCCAGCCCACGATGAATCGCCGCGGTCCGGTCCCCCGTCGCCCTGTTGCTTTCAACCGGGTTCATGCCGTACGGACCGCGGCACGGCCGAAGAGCCGCCCTGCGGGGAGGGGAACGGGATGAACTGCCGCCCGGCGCGGCAGCGACGGGGCAGGGGGCTTCCAGCCTGACCTGCCCATGGGCTCGCAGATTTTGCGGCCTGGATTCAGGATCGGCGGGCACCGCCTTGATTTCTTGAGGCTGCGGAGTCGCCATTCATTCCGTCACCCCTGTGCTTGTCACAGGGGTCCATCCCGGTCCGCTATCGCTTCGGGGATATTATCGAGCGCATCCCGCCGTCGAGAACGGAATGGAATGGATTCCTGTGACGAGCACAGGAATGACGGGCGGAGAGGCCTTTCCCGGCGGCTGCTGCGTACTTCGAATGACGGCGGCCTTGACGGCCCTGCTTGCCTCGTCCTCGCGCAGGCGTGGCGGCGGGGCGGGCCGAAGGATGATCCGTTTGGCCGAATTGACGTCGGCTTGCCGGCTTTGATGGACTGGGGGCGCCGCGGGGGGACCCAGATGCCTTTCGATATCTTTCTCGGCGTCGTCTTCGTCGCCTGCACGGTGGCGCTGACGCTTGGCGCGTTCCTCGCTATGCGCGTCGCGACGGGCGGCGATCCGGACGCCCGCGACCGCGACCTGACGAGCTCGGTCATCTTCCGCATCTCCGCGTTGCACGGCCTGATCCTGGCGCTGGTCTTCGCGCAGGAGATGTTCGAGTACCAGCAACTGCGTTTCGACAGCGCCAGCGAAGCCAACGCCATCGCCGACGTCTACTATGACGCGGGCCGCTACAACGGCGATACGATGGCCGTCATCCAGAAGGCGATCCACAGCTATCTCGACGTCGTCGTCTCCGACGAATGGCGGGCGCTCGGTACGTCCGGCCAGCTTTCCTCCGAGGCGTGGAAGCAATGGGATATCGCCTATCAGGGAATCCTTGACATGACGCCGGAGAATGGCCGGCAGGCGAGCCTGCGCGACCACATGCTGGCGCAGATCCATCAGATTTCCGAGATGCGGGTCCGGCGCGAAGAGCACGCCGTCAGCTCCGTCAGCGGCATGTTCTGGTTCGCGGCGATCTCGGGCGTGATCCTGATCGCGCTCGCCTACTACTCGTTTCCTGCCGAACTGCACAATTTCATGCTGCTCGGGATGTTCGGCGCGTTTACCGGCATCATCCTCTTCTTCATCTACTCGTTCTCGAACCCTTATCGCCCGCCCGGCACGCTGCAACCGGAGCCTTACATAAAGCTGCAGGCGGAGATCGCACAGTCGCTTCGCGGCGGGTGATGAGGCGCCAGAGGGTTCAGACGCGCTCGACGAAGCCGTCGAGGACGCGCTTCTGGCCGGCCTTGTCGAAGTCGACCGTGAGCTTGTTGCCGTCGATGGCGGCGATGTTGCCGTTGCCGAACTTCAAGTGGAAGACGCGGTCGCCGACCGAGAAGGCCGAGGGCGTGTCGGTCGTCGAGCGGGCGACGAGCTCGCCTTCGATGGTGCGGCCACGCGGGCCGCTCTCGCCATAGGCGATGCGCTCGACGGCGTGGCCCGAGCGGGTGCCCCAGTTGGTGCGCGTGGCGTCTGTGGCGTTCGCCTGGGCGCGTTTCCAGCCCGGGGTCTGGTAGGTGCCGGCGAAGGGATCGGAGCCGCCGGCGGCCATCTTGTCGAAGCGCGATGCGCCGTAGGGGCCGCCGGACGTGCTTCGGTTGCCGTAGCCGCCGAAGCCGGAACCGCCGACGCCGTAGCCACCGTAGCTCATCTCCTGCTCGGCGACGTCGACATGGTCCTCGGGCAGTTCGTCGAGGAAGCGCGACGGGATCGTCGACTGCCAGAGGCCATGGATGCGGCGGTTGGAGACGAACCAGAGGTAGGCGCGCTTCTTCGCCCGCGTCAGGCCGACATAGGCGAGGCGGCGCTCTTCCTCGAGGCCGGCGCGGCCGCCCTCGTCGAGCGAGCGCTGGTGCGGGAAGAGGCCTTCCTCCCAGCCCGGCAGGAAGACGGTCTCGAACTCGAGCCCCTTCGCCGAATGCAGCGTCATGATGTTGACGGCGTCCATCTCCTCGTTCTTTTCGGCGTCCATGACAAGCGCGATGTGCTCGAGGAAGCCGCGCATCGATTCGAACTCCTCCATGGAGCGGACGAGTTCCTTGAGGTTCTCCAGGCGGCCTGGCGCTTCCGCCGTCTTGTCGTTCTGCCACATCTCCGTATAGCCGGACTCTTCCAGGATCTGCTCGGCAAGCTCCGTATGCGGAGTCGATTCAAGGAGATCCGACCAGCGCCTGAAGTTCGACACGACATCCGTCAGGGCCTTGCGCGGCTTTGGCTTCAGCTCTTCCGTCATCACCAGGTCGGCCGCGGCGGCGAGCATCGGGATGTCGCGCGAGCGGGCATAGTCGTGGAGTTGGCGGATGGTCGTCTCGCCGAGGCCACGCTTCGGGACATTGACGATGCGCTCGAAGGCGAGGTCGTCCGCCGGCTGGCAGACGACGCGGAAGAAGGCCATCGCGTCGCGGATCTCGAGGCGCTCGTAGAAGCGCGGGCCGCCGACGACCCGGTAGTTGAGCCCGAGCGTGACGAAGCGATCCTCGAACTCGCGCATCTGGAAGGAGGCGCGCACGAGGATCGCCATGTCGTTCAGCGCGTGGCGCCGACCGGATTCGTCGGGGCGCTGGAGCTGCTCGATCTCTTCGCCGATCGCGCGCGCCTCTTCCTCCGAATCCCAGGCGGCGTGGACGTGCACCTTCTCGGCGTCCGGGTCGCTGACGTCGGTGAAGAGGGTCTTGCCGAGCCGGCCTTCATTATGCGCGATGAGGCCGGCGGCGGCGCCGAGGATATGCGCCGTCGAGCGGTAGTTGCGTTCGAGCCGGATCACCTTGGCGCCGGGGAAGTCCTTCTCGAAGCGCAGGATGTTGTCCACCTCCGCTCCGCGCCAGCCGTAGATCGACTGATCGTCGTCGCCGACGCAGCAGATGTTGATTTGGCGTTCCCCGTTACCCTCCCCCTGCGTGGGGAGGGTCGGAGCGAAGCTCCGGGGTGAGGGGGGCGCTTGCTCGGAACCTGCCGCTGCACCCCCCCCCGCCGCTTCGCGGCGACCTCTCCCATCCAACGGGGAGGTGGGGCGCTTCATTTGAGGCCGCTGCGCCAGCAATCTCAGCCAGAGATACTGCGCCGTGTTCGTGTCCAGGTATTCGTCTACGAGAATTTACTTGAACTTCGCGTGGTATTCCCGAAGCACGTCCGGGTTTTCCCGGAAGATGCGGATCGGGTGCAGGAGGAGGTCGCCGAAGTCGCAGGCGTTCAGCGTCTTCAGCCGCTCCTGGTAGGCCGCGTAGAGCTGGCGGCCCTTGCCGTTGGCGAAGGCGCGGGCGTCGCCCTCGGGAATGTCCGCGGGGCCGAAGCCCTTGTTCTTCCAGCCGTCGATCATCTGGGCGAACTGGCGTGCCGGCCAGCGCTTGTCGTCGAGGCCTTCTGCCTGGATCAACTGCTTGATCAGCCGGACGACGTCGTCGGTGTCGAGGATCGTGAAGCTGGAGGTCAGGCCGGCGAGCTCGGCGTGACGGCGCAGAAGCTTGACGCCGATCGAGTGGAAGGTGCCGAGCCAGGGCATGCCCTCGACCGCATGGCCGACGAGCAGGCCGATACGCTCCTTCATCTCGCGCGCCGCCTTGTTCGTGAAGGTGACGGCGAGGATCTGCGAGGGATAGGCGCGCCCGGTGGCGAGGATGTGCGCGATCCGCGTCGTCAGCACGCGGGTCTTGCCGGTGCCGGCACCGGCGAGCACCAGAAGCGGCCCGTCGAGGGTCTGGATCGCCTCCGCCTGCTCCGGATTGAGGCCTTCGAGGTAGGGTGCGTGCGCGCTGCGTCCCCCGCGCGCCGCCATGGCGCGCGCAGCGATGCCGCCGGCCGCTCGCGGCCGGGAAGGAGCTACGGCATCCTCACCGAAAAAGGGGATATCGTCGTCGGGGTCGGACATGCGGCTCAATGTAGTGATTCGGTCCCGAAAGACCAGCAACCGGCCGTCCGGCAGCCACAGCGGTCCTCGCACGAAAAAACGACGACACCGAGGTGTCGTCGTTTTCCGCCGCCCGGCGAGGGTGGACGGGAGTGGCCTGCCGGACGGTCTCGGACGGCGGGGGCTGTGCGCCGCTGCCGCCGATACCCAGAGGGACGCGGCTTACTGCGCGCCGCCCGCCGCGCCACCGGTGCCGGCGCCAGGCGTCATGCTGCCGGCGCCGCCGGCCGCACCCCCGGTGGTGCCCATGCTG
Organism: Pararhizobium sp.; assembly: GCA_051960215.1. GTDB lineage: Bacteria > Pseudomonadota > Alphaproteobacteria > Rhizobiales > Rhizobiaceae > Pararhizobium_B. Next base: position 10,823 of record JBQCEN010000178.1, on the reverse strand, counting down.
CCGCCGGTCGTCGTGCCGGAGGCGGGCGGCTGGTTGGCGTTCTTCTCGTTCATCTTCGTCTGCAGGTTCTTGAAGGCCGGCGCCTTCTTCAGCTCGTCGGCCGTCATGTCGGTCACGAGCTTGACGTCGGCGCTGTTCGGCTTGCGCTGGATCTTGATGCGGTCGAACTTCACCGCGACGTCCTTCTGGCCGATGCCGAGGAAGCCGCCGACGCCGATCACTGCGGCCTGGATGCCGCCGCTCTGGTCGAAGACGAGGTCGGAGATGTCGCCGATCGACTTGTCGTTGGAATTGTAGACGCTCTGGCCAATATAGGTCGAGGCGAGGACCTGGCTCTCCTGCTGCTCCTTGACGATCTTGTCGCCGTCCGCCGGCTTGGACATGTCGGCCGGCGTCGAGGTGTCGGCCGGCTTGGTCGCGGTGTTAGCCGCCGAGGAATCGTCGGCAGGTGCCGGCGTCTTCTCGGTGTTCGTGTCGGTCGACGAGGCGGGCGGCGTGGCGGCTGCGCCGCCGTTGTCGGCCGGCGCCGGCTTGGTCGCGTCGCTGCCGGTGCTCATGTTCGAGCCGCCATTGTCCTTCTTCATGGTCGAGCCATTGTCGGCGGGCGCGGGCGTGCTATTGTTCGTGTTCGCCTGGGCAAAGGCGGTCGTGCTGGCCGCCGGAAGAGCGAGCGAGGCTCCCACGAGCAGAGCACTCGCGGCAGCGGATCTCAAAAGCGTTGTCTTCATGGTTTGCCTCCTGGTTTTCCATCTTCCGCGAACGCCTTCGCTCGCTGGAGTGACAGGAACGTGCCCCGCATTATTTGGTTCAGGAAAACCGTTCACTTCAACGTAACGATTTGAAAGAGTTGAAATCCTGTCTTGTAAGCAGGCTTCCTGTTTCCTTTGGAAGATCGCGCCACGTCCTTCGTTCCGCGCCACGCGACCAAACGACCCCTCGCAAAAGGCGCGGCTTTCGCTATGGTCCGGCGGCGCTTTGCTTGATCAGGCGAGGAAGCCGGAAGAATAGCGCCGCCGCGTGAAGCGCGGCCCGTGGAGCATCAATCCGACGATGGCAGACGCACAGCTCGCCGCCTCCGGGCGAACCACCGGCAACCGTGACATGACGATCTATGGCGGCATCGCCATCGTCGGTGCCCTGTTCTGGTGGCTTTCGGCCTACCACGTCACCTGGCTCGGCGTTGCCGGTCCGTGGGATTTCTCTTGGGGCTGGTACCTTTTCGCGACGCTGTCGCTCTTCTGGTACCTGCGGGGCCTGGCGCGGCTGCCGGCGCATCAGCGCCCGGCGCCATGGCGGCGCGTCGTCTTCCTCCTCGGCGTCGCGCTCGTCTACATCGTGCTGCAGACGCGTTTCGACTACCTCGCCCAACACATGTTCTTCATGAACCGGCTGCAGCACATCGTCATGCACCACCTCGGGCCGTTCCTGATCGCGCTCGCCTGGCCGGCCGCGCCCTTCGCGCGCGGCGTGCCGGAGCCGCTGCACCGGCTCGCGGCATCGCGGCCGGTGCGAATCGCCCTTCGGATCATCCAGCAGCCGGTCCTTGCGGCCTTCCTCTTCGTCGGGCTGATCGCGCTCTGGCTGACGCCGCCGGTCCATTTCCGGGCGATGATCGACCCGCGGCTCTACGGCTTCATGAACTGGACCATGGTGGTCGACGGGCTCGTCGTCTGGTTCCTCGTCCTCGATCCCCTGCCGACTCCCCCGGCCTTCTGCTCCTTCCCGGTGCGCATCATCACGGCCGTGCTCGTCATGTTCCCGCAGATCGCGATCGGCGCGATGATTGCGTTCGCGCGCTTCGACATCTATCCCTTCTTCGCCTGGTGCGGCCGCGCCTATCCGTCGATGAGCGCGATCGACGACCAGCAGATCGGCGGCCTCATCATCTGGATTCCGGCGGCGATGATGAGCGTCGTCGCGCTTCTCCTGATCATCAATGCGTTGCGGCTCCACGAGGAGGCCGGCCTTAGCTCGGAGGAATTCCCAAATGCCGATCATCGCGGCCCGGTCATCTCGTCGGCAGGCTGGACGGGACAGTAGCGCTGCGGCGCGCGTGGTCACCGGCGCGGCCGCGATCCTGATCGTCTCGGCTGCAGCCGCGACGGCTCAAGCGGCCGACGGTGGCGTCACCCTGTCAAACGGCTGGATGCGCTTCATCATCGCGGCGCGGCCGGCTGCCGGCTACTTCACGCTCGCCAACGGCACGGACAAGACGAAGACGCTCGTCGGCGCGTCCTCGCCCGACTGCGGCATGCTGATGATGCACCGCTCGATGACGAAGAACGGCGCGCAGGGCATGAGCGGCGTCGACAGCGTCGCCGTCGCGCCGCACGGCACCGTCCGCTTCGCACCCGGCGGCTATCACCTGATGTGCATGGATCCGAAGCCGACGATGAAGGGCACGAAAAGCGTCCCCGTGACGCTCAGCTTCAAGGACGGCTCGACCGTCAGCGGCGACTTCGCCGTCCGTGGCGCCGGCGGCGAGTAGCGCCCTCTAGAAAATGCTGCCGATCCAGGCGAGCGGACCGGTGGCGCTGCGGCTGTCCTCGTCGACGAGCCGGCCGATGTCCTCGGCCACGTCGTCGGTCTTCGGGTCGTTCCTGTCGAGCGACGTCACGAGGAGGCGGATCGCGCCGGTCTTGTCGAAGACGTAGACGGCGGAGCTGTGGCTGACGACGTATTTCGACGGGTCGGGTGACGGATCGACCGAATAGGCGACGCGGTAGCGGCGCGCCATCGCCGCCAGCTCGTCCGGCGTGCCGCGCAGCCCGTCGACCTCAGGTGCAAAGGCGCTGACATAGTCCTTGAGCACCGGCACCGTGTCGCGGTCCGGGTCGACGGTCACAAAGAGGACGCGGACGTCCTTCGCCTTGTCCTTGAGCTTGTGCAACACCTCGACCGCATTCGCGATCGTCAGGGGGCAGACGTCGGGGCAGAAGGTGTAGCCGAAATAGAGCATGACGACCTTGCCACGGTAGTCCTTCGCGTCGACCGCCTTGCCGTCGTCGGCGCGCGTCATCGAGAAATCGAGGTTGGAGAGCGAACTGCCGGTCAGGTCGGTGTCGTGCCACGGCGTCTTCTGGTCGCAGCCGGCAAGGGCGGTCGCCGCGCCGCCGCAGGCGACGAGGACGAGCGTCAGCCGCAGTCCGGCGCTGCAAAGCCGGCGGAGGGCCGTCGTCGTCGGAAATCGCGCCATCACGTCGTCCTGTGGTTAGTTGCGATGATTGCCTTCATCGGCGTGTCCTTGCGGTCTAGCGCGCGGAAGACGAAGGGCAACAGTGCATTCTTTGCCGCAGGGCGATCGGCTGCGGATTCGGGGGCCATTCAGACTGCATTCATCATAGTTTGCTAGTTGTAACAAATGGCGATGTCGGGCTCTTCGAAAGGCCGCCGCCGATCCCGGTCTTTATCCGAGACCCGCACATCGATCGCCGCCGGAATGCGGTCATCCGCCGAGCAGACGCAGACGGAGTTCTCATGGCAGCTTGGAAACAGGGACTTGCATGTCTCGTGCTCATCGTCGCCGCGCTGGCGCTTTGGGTGCGTTTCGATGCGGGTGCCGTCGCGACCCTCAAGGGCTACGGCATCGAGAGTCCGCTGATCGCCGCCATCGCTCCGAAACAGGCCGAGGAAACGGCGAAGGACGCCGGCGCAGCCGGTTCCGGCGGCGCGCGGCCGGCCTCGCTCGTCGTCACCGGAGCGGTTCGCCAGGGCCGTCTCAACGACAAGCTGAAGGCGATCGGCAGCGGCATGGCCTTCCGGAGCGTCGCCGTGACGCCGACCGCGACCGGCACGATCCAGACCATCGCAGTCCGCTCGGGCGATCACGTCGCGGCAGGGCAGGTGATCGCGACGCTCGATTCGGATGCGGAGCGGATCGCCGCCGACCGGGCGAAGCTGACGCTCACCGACGCGCAGAAGAAGCTCAAGCGCTACCGTGAGCTCGGCCACTCCGCGGCCGTCAGCGCCGTCGAGGTCTCCGACATGGAATCGGAAGTGGCGGCCGACAAGCTGGCGCTGGAGCAGGCACAGTACGAGTTGAGCAAGCGGACGATCCGCGCGCCGTTCGCCGGCGTCATCGGCATCGTCGACATCAATATCGGCGACTACGTCACGACCACGACGAAGGTTGTGACGGTCGACGACCGGTCGAAGATCCTCGTCGACTTCCAGGTGCCGGAGCGCTTCTCCGGGGCGATCAAGGTCGGGGCGCCGGTGACGGCGTCGTCGAGCGCCTTTCCGGGAAAGACCTTCGCAGGCCATGTCAGGGCGATCGATAACCGCATCGATCCGGACAGCCGGACGCTGCGCGTGCGCGCCGAGCTGCCGAACGAACAGGACCTGCTGAGGGCCGGCATGTCGTTCCAGGTGACGATGCGCTTCCCCGGCGACGTCTATGCGGCCGTCGATCCGCTCGCCGTGCAGTGGGATTCCTCCGGCGCCTATGTCTGGAAGATCGTCGACGGCAAGGCGCAGCGCGTGCGCATCCAGGTCGTGCAGCGCAATCCGGAGCGCATCCTGGTCGCCGGCGATCTCAGCCTGGGAGACGAGGTGGCAACGGCGGGCGTGCAGGTGCTCAGGCCCGGCGCGGACGTCGAGGTCGCCAACTCCGACGACGATGACGCGGGCGCCGCCGTCGTGCCGGCCGACGAGAGTGCCGCGCGGACGGCGCCGGCCAATCCGGTCGCGCCGCGCCAGACGGTGCGGGCCAAGACCAAGGATGCGGCCCTCTGAGCCGCGACCTTCGAGGCGCCAACGATTAGCGGACGGATATGACGGACAAGCAGGACGACGAACGGCAGGAGAACGGACCCGATCCGCGCGACGGCAGCGAGGCGGCGCGCGCATCCGGCGACGCGACGGATGTCGGGGCGCATGTCGGAGAGGGCGAGCCGACGCTTTCCGAAGAGATCGAGCACGCCTCCGAGCATGGCGGGCTGACGGCGCTCGTCGTCCGGCGGCCGGTGCTGGCGCTGGTCTTCAACGTGCTCATCATCGTCGCCGGCATCGCCGGCTATTTCGGCGCCGACATCCGCGAGCTGCCCGACGTCGACCGTCCGGTGGTGACCGTCCGCACCGAGTTCACCGGCGCCTCGCCGGAGACGATGGACCGCGAGGTGACCCAGACCATCGAGGGCGCCGTCGGCCGCGTGGCAGGCGTCGATTCGATCTCGTCCTCGTCCTCGCTCGGGCGCAGCGACGTGACGATCGAGTTCACCGATTCGACCGATCTCAACGTTGCCGCCGCCGACGTGCGTGATTCGATCAGCCGCGTGCGCAACGATTTGCCCGACGGCATCGACGAGCCGCGGATCATCAAGGCGGACGCCAACGCGCAGGCCGTGATGCGGCTGGCGGTCACCTCGGACACCATGCCGGTCGACGACCTGACGGTGCTTGTCAACGACGTCATCTCGGACCGGCTGGCGGCCGTGCCCGGCGTCGCCGACGTGCAGATCTACGGCGACCGCGCCAAGGTGTTCCGGGTCGACGTCAACCAGAACAAGCTCGCCGCGCGCGGCCTGACGGTTGCCGACGTCTCCAAGGCGCTTTCGACGGCCGCCTTCGACGTGCCGGCCGGCACGCTGACCAGCAACACGCAGAACCTCGTCGTGCGCGCCTCGGCAGTGCTCCAGACGCCGGACGAGTTCGAGAAGATTTTCGTCGCGCCGCATGTCCGCCTCGGCGACGTGGCGACCGTGACGCTCGGCCCGGAGACGGGCACGACGGCGCTGATGGCGAACGGCCACAGCGGCGTCGGCATGGGCATTGTCCGTCAGGCGGCCTCGAACACGCTCGAGATTTCCAAGGGCGTCCACAAGACGGTCGAGGAACTGCGCAAGACCCTGCCGAAGGGCGTCGACATCCGCATCACCAGCGACGATTCCGTCTTCATCAACGGCGCCATCCACGAGGTCGTCCGCTCGCTGATCATCGCCATCATCTCCGTCGTCGTCATCATCTACCTGTTCCTGCTCGACTGGCGGGCGACGCTGATCCCCTCGCTCAGCCTGCCCGTCGCGCTGATCGGCACGATCGCCGCGATCTATCTCGCCGGCTTCTCGATCAACATCCTGACGCTGCTCGCGATCGTGCTGGCGACCGGTCTCGTCGTCGACGACGCCATCGTCGTGCTCGAGAACATCGTCAGGCGGCGCGGCATGGGGCTCGGGCCGCGGGCGGCTGCCGTCCTCGGCACGCAGGAGGTGTTCTTCGCGGTCATCGCGACGACGGCGACGCTGGTCGCGGTCTTCGTGCCGCTTTCCTTCCTGCCGGGGCAGGCGGGCGGCCTCTTCCGCGAGTTCGGCTTCGTGCTCGCCTTCTCCGTCATCCTCTCCGCCGTCGTCGCCCTGACGCTCTGCCCGATGCTCGCCTCGCGGATGCTGAAGGAGGAGCATCACAGCCACGACAACCTCCTGACGCGCCTCGGCGGCCTCTTCGCCCGCGTCTACCGGCGCTGCCTCCACTGGGCCCTCGCCGCACCCTTCGTCATCGTGCTGATCGCGCTCGTCTTTTCAGGCGTCGCCTTCGCCCTCTTCGGCTCGATCCGCCAGGAGCTGACGCCGCGGGAGGACCGCGCCGTCGCGCTGCTTCGCGTCGAGGCGCCGCAGGGCGTCAGCCTCGAGTACACCCAGAGCCAGATCGCCAGGATCGAGCGCGGCATCCAGCCGCTGGTGAAGAGCGGCGAGATCCGCAACATCTTCTCGATCACCGGCTATCGCAACACCTCCAACAGCGGCTTCATGGTGATCACGCTGGCGCCGTGGGACGAGCGGACCCGCAGCCAGCAGGAGATTGCCGCCGACATCAGCAAGGCCGCTGCGAAGGTGCCGTCGCTGCGGGCCTTCGTTGTCCAGCCGAACAGCCTCGGCATCCGCGGCGCCGGCAACGGCCTGCAGTTCGCGGTCGTCGGCAACGAGTACGACCAGCTCTCGTCCGAAGCGCGGCAGATCATGAACCAGATGGAGAAGGACCCGCGCTTCGGCCAGGTCCGGCTGGACTACGAGACGACGCAGCCGCAGCTCTCCGTCCACATCGACCGCGACAAGGCCTCCGACCTCGGCATCGACATCACCGGCCTCGGCGAGGCGCTGCAGGCGATGGTCGACCAGCACAAGGTCAATACCGTCTTCGTCAAGGGGCGCTCCTACGACGTCGACCTCGTCTCCAGCACGAATCCGGTCAACGACCCGACGGACCTGGAGAACATCTTCGTCAAGACCAGCGACGGGCGCATGGTGCCGATGTCGTCGATCGCGACGCTGACGGAAAACGCGATCGCTCCCGACCTCAGCCGCGAGGACCAGCTGCGCTCGGTCGGCATCACCGCGAGCCTGACGCTCGAGCTTGCCCTCGGGGATGCCTACCAGGAGGTGCTGAAGCTCGCGCAGCCGATCCTGAAGTCCGGCGACCACGTCATCCCGCTCGCCGAGGCGAAGACGCTCGGCGAGAACTCGCACGGCGTCGCGATGACGTTCTCCTTCGCGATCATCGTCATCTTCCTCGTCCTCGCCGCGCAGTTCGAGAGCTTCCTCGCGGCGATCATCGTCATGGCGACGGTCCCGGTCGGGCTCGCCTGCGCCGTCTTCGCGCTGATCATCACCGGCGGCAGCGTCAACGTCTACAGCCAGATCGGGCTCGTCCTGCTCGTCGGCATCATGGCGAAGAACGGCATCCTGATCGTCGAGTTCGCCAACCAGCTTCGCGACCGAGGCTATTCCGTGCACGAGGCGATCGAGGAGGCTTCGAACATCCGCCTGCGGCCGGTGCTGATGACCATGATCGCGACCATCCTCGGCGGCCTGCCGTTGGTGCTTGCAAGCGGTGCCGGCGCGGAGGCGCGTGCCGCCCTCGGCTGGGTCATGGTCGGCGGCCTCGGCCTCGCCGCGGTGTCGACGCTCTTCCTGACCCCGGTCGCCTATCTCCTGCTCGCGCGCTTCTCCAAGCCGAAGGCGAGCGAGGAGGCGCAGCTCCAGCGCGAACTCGCGGCCGCGGGACGCCTGGAGGAAACGCACCGGCCGGCGCCGGCGGAGTAGCCAGCTGTCAAGTGCCTTGCACGCCGTGACGCCTGTGATTGTCGCCAGGGGTGAAGAATTACTGTCTGCTCGCCTCGTGGGACGCTGTCGATGGTGTCCCTGTGTCGAGGGCGGAACGGTATGGATTCCTGTGACAAGCACAGGAATGACGGGGGGACGAGATGGCTTGAAAGGCTCTTGCTAATCCGACTCGGGATCGGCCGTCCATGTTCGGACACTAAGGACTTCCGAGAATCGCCCCTCACTCCGTCACCCCTGTGCTCGTCACAGGGGTCCATTCCTATCCGCTTGCCTCTTGGGGACGCTGTCAATGGTGTCCCCGTAGCGTGAGCGGGAATGATGGACGGGGATAGCGTCGTCGTCGAGCGTGCCTGGCGCAGAAATGACGGAGGGGTAAGAGCTTGCCGACCGGGAAGAGCTTGCATGGCGGGCGGCGAGCGTGCATTGCGGGGCGCGGAAATCGGAGAGGGCCGAGGACAAGGGAAATGGCGCGCGTGTCGCGAAACCGTTTGATCAGGCGCTCGCGGGCGGTGGTGCTTTCGCCGCGCCTGTGGCGGCCGCGGCTCGTCTTCTGGGCGGGCGCGCTGGCGATCGGGCTGGTCGGCGCCGCCTTCGCCAAGCTTGCCAGCGAAGCGCAGAACCTTTTCACCGCCGTGACGTCGGATGGCTGGCACCGCTTCCTGCCGCTGATCCTGACGCCGGCCGGCTTCATCGCCTGCGCCTGGCTCGCCTATCGGTACTTTCCCGGTTCCCAGGGGAGCGGCATCCCGCAATGCATCGCGGCGCGGCATCTGCGCGACGACGAGGAACGCGGCGGCTATCTCTCGATCAGGCTCGTCGTCGGCAAGATCACGATGACGGTCGTCGCGCTGGCGACCGGCGCCTCGATCGGCCGCGAGGGGCCGACGGTGCAGGTCGGCGCCTCCCTGATGCTTCAAGCGGCCCGGATCGGGGGCATGACGCAGGCGCGGGGGCTGATCCTCGCCGGTTCGGCCGCGGGCATCGCCGCGGCGTTCAACACGCCGCTTGCCGGCGTCGTCTTCGCCATCGAGGAGATGAGCCGCAGCTACCAGGCCCGCACCAACGGCGTCGTGCTCGCCGCCGTCATCATCGCGGGCCTCGCCTCGATCGCCGTTTCCGGCAACTACACCTATTTCGGCGTCAGCGACGCGGTCGCGGCCTTTCCGCGCGACTGGCCGCTGGTGATCGTCTGCGGCGTCGTCGGCGGCGCGCTCGGCGCCGGCTTCAGCGGCGGGACCCTCGCCATCACCCGGCGCATCCGCCGCTGGCGCTCCATCGCGCAGGGGCCGCGCGTCGTCGCCGTGGCCGCCGCGGCCGGGCTGCTCGTCGCCGTTCTCGGCGTCTGCTATGGCGGGCTCACCTTCGGAACCGGCTACGCGCAGGCGCGTCTTGCGATCGAGGGCCATCCGCTGCCGGCGACCTTCTTCGTCGCCAAGCTCGCCGCGAGCCTCGCCTCGACCGTCTCGGGCATCCCCGGCGGCCTCTTCGCGCCCTCGCTCTCCGTCGGCGCCGGGCTCGGCAGCACGTTCGCCCTGATCACCGGCGCGAACACCAGCCTTGCCGCGATCCTCGGCATGGCGGGTTACTTCGCCGGCGTCGTGCAGGCGCCGATGACGGCCTTCGTCATCATTTCCGAGATGACCGGCAACCATTCGAACATCGTGCCGCTGATGGCCGCCTCCATGCTCGGCTACGGCACGGCGCGGCTGATCACGCCGGAACCGCTCTATCACGGGCTCTCGCGGCTCTTCCTCGCGGACGCGCTCAGGAAGCGCCGGGCAGAGGCGGCTGCGGCCGCCACGGACCTTTAGGAGATGTGACCATGGCATTGTCGGACCTGAAGCCCGGCCACCGCAACGAGGAGGGGATCGCCGCCGCCGTCGGCATCCTGAAGCAGCGCTTTGCCGAGCGGTTGCAGACCGGGCAGTCTTTCCACGAGCAGCACGCGCATACGACGAGCTATATTCCGGCCCAGCTTCCCGACGCGGTCGTCTTCCCGGAGACGTCGGCCGAGGTGCAGGAGATCGTCCGCATCTGCGCCGACCATCGCGCGCCGATCATCCCCTTCGGCATCGGCTCTTCGCTCGAAGGCCACGTCAACGCGCCTTCGGGCGGCGTCTCGCTCGATACGAGCCGCATGGCGCGCGTCCTCGAGGTGAACCCGGAGGACCTCGACTGCACCGTCGAGCCCGGCGTGACCCGTGAAGCGCTCAACACCTATCTGCGCGACACCGGCCTGTTCTTCCCGATCGATCCCGGCGCCAACGCGACGCTCGGCGGCATGGCCTCGACGCGGGCGTCCGGCACGAACGCCGTGCGCTACGGCACGATGCGCGAGAACGTCATCGCCGTGACGGCGGTGACGGCGGCCGGCGAGGAGATCCGCACCGCGCACCGCGCCCGCAAGTCGTCCGCCGGCTACGACCTGACGCGCCTCTTCGTCGGCTCGGAAGGCACACTCGGCGTCCTGACCTCGATCACCCTCAGGCTCCAGGGCATCCCGCCGGTGATCGCCGGCGGCGTCTGCGCCTTCCCGACGGTCGAGGCCGCCTGCAATGCGGTGATCATGACGATCCAGTTGGGCATTCCCGTCGCCCGCATCGAACTCCTCGACGCGTTGCAGATGAAGGCCTGCAACGCCTATTCAGGCCTCGACTATGCGGAGCAACCGACGCTCTTCGTCGAATTCCACGGGACGGAGGAGACGGTCGCGATCCAGTCGCGCATGTTCGGCGAGATCGCCGGCGAGTTCGAAGGCGGCGACTT
>JBQCEN010000177.1:0-16265 GCA_051960215.1 Pararhizobium sp. | reverse complement strand
AGATCGACGGTACAGATGACGACGTTGAATTCAGCATTGCGCGTATAGAGAGGGAGCATCCGGGCCCAGGCATCCTGCCCTTCCCCGATGAGGAACTTGTCGGCGACCCAGGCCGCGAGGAATCCGTTGGAATGCCAGAGTCCGGAGTCCATCGTCGTCTGGAATTCGAGCCCCCGCAGATGCTGCACGACCCTGCGCCGGTAGGCCGGATCGGCTGAAACCTCCTTCAACACGCCGTCTTCAAGCACGTCGATGACAAGAGGCTGATCCGAATTCGCATAGGACGAGAATTTGTAGAGGAAGGCATTGTCGCCGTGGAGGATCTCGACCGTACTGTCCCCGCCCGCGTCCTCGAACCAGGGCCCGCTTCCGTCATACTCGCCAAAGTCCACGATCTTCCACTTTCCCTCGCTGTCCTTCGTAACGGCAGCCATCCTCGTGCAGCAATGCGCGCCGCCGGTGAAGGCGTCGAAGACGACATCGGGCTGTGCGTTGTTCCTGTCGAGATGAACGAGCGTGAACTTCGACGGATAGTCGGCGGCCTGCGGGAAGTCGTAGTCGAACGAGAACGCTGGCGCGCCGTCGAGAGTGCCTGACAGTTTCGCCTCCCAGCCATCCCCCTTGAGAACGCGCCGAACGGTCACCGTGAGGCCGCCCCGCGAGAGCACGGCGGGCGATGCCGACGTCAGTTCCGCCTGCACAACATCCGGCTGCCGGGGTCGCCAGGCGATCGCTTCAAAACCTCTGCCGTTCGAAAGGAAGGCATCGTCGGGAAGCGTGCGCCATGCCATGGCCTTCCGGATGTCCGGAAGGCTGCCGGATCGCGGTTTCAGAACGGCGGCGTACCAGCCCTTGTTCGACAGGACGACGCGAGCCGAAGAGCCGTAGCCCCGCGCAATGCCGATCGCGGTATCGATGTCCCTGGAGCTCGCCAGAACCGTCCAGTGCTGGCCTGCGGAGGTCTTCAGCGATTGGGCGGTGGCGATGCCCGGAAAAAGCAGGCACAGCGCGGCGGAGCTGATGGCAACCTTACGGGCGAAGATCCCGACGCGCCGGGCAAAAGACATTGCGAAGCCCCTCCTCGCAGTCGCAGGCCGCAACCCTTGCGCGTCGTGCCGGTGCTGTCAACGCAAGCGTTAGACGACGCTAAAGAACCGCCCGCATCACCTCGGCCGCGACGAAGGCGGCGACGACGGCGGGGCGCTTGTCGCGCACGTCGGCGCCGCCGATCGGCGAGACGAGGCGCTTGGCGCCTTCGCGCGTGCCGCCCGCCTCGCGCTGATACCAGCTCTCGAAGGTCGCCCGCTTCGTCTTCGAGCCGATCATGCCGACATAGGCGGCGTCGGTACGGTTGAGCGCGGCGGCGACAAGCAGGAAATCGAGCGCGTGGTCGTGGGTGAGCACGACGAAGGCGGAGCCCGCGGGCGCCTCCTCGATCAGTGCTTCCGGCACGGCCGTCAGCCGAGTCTCCGTCTCCGGGCCGAAGTCGGCGAGCGCTTCGGCGCGCGTCTCGACGACGACGAGATGCACCGGCAGCGGCGCGAAAGCCTGCGCCAGGGCGTGACCGACATGACCGGCACCGAAGAGATAGACATGGGGGTGGGCGCTGTCTTCCGCCGCAAGGCGCTTCGCCAGCGCATCGAGCGCCGCTTCGTCCACCGCCTTGAAGCCAAGGCCGACATGGCCGCCGCAGCACTGGCCGATCTGCGGCCCGAGCGGCACCGCCATCTCTCCGGCGTCCGAACCGCCGGCAAGCAGCTTGCGCGTGTGGTCGATCGCCATGAATTCGAGCTGGCCACCGCCGATGGTCTCATGGGTCGCCTCGCGCCCGACGAGCATCCAGGCGCCCGCCTCGCGCGGTGTCGAGCCCTTCGCTTCCCTGACCTCGATCAGGACCAGCGGCGCGTGTTCGGCGGCAAAGCGCCTCAGCCGCGCCGCTGCCGAACTCATGATGCCTTGAGCGCCTTCAGCCGCTCGACCGCCATCAGGACGCGCTCCGGCGTCGCCGGCGCGTCGAGCCGCGGACATTCGCGATAGTCCGCGACGGAGGCGACCGCCATCGACAGCGCCTCGAGCACCGAGATCGCCAGCATGAACGGTGGCTCGCCGACCGCCTTCGAGCGCCGGATTGTCGCCTCGCGGTTCTTCGACCAGTCCGCGAGCTTGACGTTGAAGACCTTCGGCCGGTCGGAAGCGAGCGGGATCTTGTAGGTCGACGGCGCATGCGTCCTCAGCCGCCCTTGCCCGTCCCACCAGAGCTCCTCGGTCGTCAGCCACCCCATGCCCTGGACGAAGCCGCCCTCGACCTGGCCGCGGTCGATCGCCGGGTTCAACGAGTGGCCGACGTCGTGGAGGATGTCGACGCGCTCGACCTGGTATTCACCGGTCAGCGTGTCGATGGAGACTTCCGAACAGGCGGCGCCATAGGCGAAGTAGTAGAACGGCCGGCCGATGCCGGTCGAGCGGTCCCAGTGGATTTTCGGCGTCTTGTAGAAACCGGCCGCCGAAAGCTGCACGCGCGCCTGGTAGGCTTCCTTGATGAAATCCGGGAAGGGACAGAGGTGGTTGCCGATGCGCACGTGGTTCGGCACGAACGAGACGCTGTCGGCCGGCACGTTCCACTTCTCGGCCGCGAAGGCGACGAGCCGCTCCTTGATCTGCTGCGCGGCGTTCGCCGCCGCCATGCCGTTGAGGTCCGAGCCGGACGAAGCCGCGGTGGCCGATGTGTTCGGCACCTTGCCCGTCGTCGTCGCGGTGACGCGGATATGCTCCGCGTCGACCTGGAACTCGTCGGCGAGCACCTGCGCCACCTTCGTATAGAGCCCCTGCCCCATCTCGGTGCCGCCATGGTTCAGGTGGATCGACCCGTCCTGGTAGATGTGCACGAGGGCGCCGGCCTGGTTGAACCAGGTGGCGGTGAAGGAGATGCCGAACTTGACCGGCGTCAGCGCGATGCCGCGGCGGATGACGCGGCTCCTGCCGTTGAAATCGACGATCGCACGGCGCCGCGCCTGATAGTCCGAAGAGGCCTCGAGCTCGTCGACGACGCGGGCGACGATGTTGTCCTCCACCGTCTGGTGATAGGGCGTCACGTCGCGGCCGGAACCGGGCCCGCCGTAGAAATTGGCGCGGCGCACCTCGAGCGGGTCCTTGCCGAGCGCGTACGCAATCTCCTCGATCATCCGCTCGCCGCCGACCATGCCCTGCGGGCCGCCGAAGCCGCGGAAGGCCGTATTGGAGACGGTGTTTGTCTTCATCGGCTTCGACGCCAGCCGGACATGCGGCAGGAAATAGCAGTTGTCGGCGTGGAAGAGCGCGCGATCGGTCACGGCCCCCGAAAGATCGGCCGAAAACCCGCAGCGCGCTGCATAGGTTGCGTCGACCGCCTCGATGCGGCCGTCGTCGTCGAAGCCGACGTCGTAGGCGACGTGGAAGTCGTGGCGCTTGCCGGTTGCCGTCATGTCGTCGTCGCGGTCGGGACGGATCTTGACGGCGCGGTTGAGCTTCTTCGCGGCGATCGCGGCAATCACGGCGAACTGGTTCGCCTGCGTCTCCTTGCCGCCGAAGCCGCCGCCCATGCGGCGGATCTGGACGGTGACGGCGGCGGAATCGGTGCCGAGCGCGTGCGCCACCATGTGCTGCACCTCGCTCGGATGCTGCGTCGAGGACCAGACCGTCACCTCGTCGTCCTCGCCGGGGATCGCCATTGCGATCTGGCCTTCGAGATAGAAGTGGTCCTGCCCGCCGATCCGCATCTCGCCCTTGATGCGGCGCTTGGCGCCCGCAAGGCCGGCGGCGGCGTCGCCGCGCTTCAGGGTCAGAGGGTCGGTGACGAGCGGATAGTTCGCCTCCATGGCCGCGACCACGTCCGTCACGGCCGCCCGCTCGCGATACTCGATCTTCGCAAGCCGCGTCGCGCGCCGGGCGGCAAGCCGCGTCGTTGCGATCACGGCAAAGACCGGCTGGCCGTGGAACTCGACGCGCCCGTCGGCGAGCACCGGCTCGTCGTGCCGGCCGGTCGGCGAGATGTCGTTGACGCCAGGCACGTCATCCGCCGTCAGCACGGCGACGACGCCGGGGGCTGCGCGCACCGCGTCGAGGTCCATCGCGACGATCTCGGCATGCGCCTTCGTCGAAAGCCCGAGAGCGGCGTGCAGCGTGCCCGCCGGCTCCGGCATGTCGTCAATATAGTCGGCAAGCCCGGTGACGTGCTTGTGCGCCGAATCGTGCTTGCGCGCCATATGCACGCCGCCGACAACCGCGTCCTTCGGTTCGATCTCCCTGCGCTTGTCCATGGCTGCTACGTCCTTCCGTGAACGTCTGCTATCTTCCGTCATTCCTGTGCTTGTCACAGGAGTGACGGAGCGAGAGGCTGTGTCTGTGTCGGGTCACCCTGTACCCAAACGAGATATGGAGAAGCAGTCGCCATGATGCTGGCCCTCAAGCCTCCGCCAGTGCGGCTTCGTATCGGACGACCTGCGCCGTCTCGCCGCCCGTTTCGAGGAAGAAGCGGGTAAGAAGGTTCTTCGCCGAAAGCATCCTGTATTCCGCCGTCGCCCGCCAGTCGGTGAGGGGCTGGAAATCCGCGTCGAAGCCGCCGCGCGCCGCTTCGATCGTCACCTCGCTCCAGGCCTTGCCGATGAGGGCTGCTTCCACCGTCTTCGCCCGCTTCGGCGTCGCCGCCATGCCGCCGAAGGCGATGCGAACATCGCTCACCCGGCCGTCGCCATCGAGCGCAATGCGGAAGGCCGCGCTCAGCGCCGAGATGTCCTCATCGCGCCGCTTGGTGACCTTGTAGACGGCGAAGCGGTCCCCTGCCGGCAGCGCCGGCACATAGACGCTCTCGACGAATTCGCCGGGGGCGCGATCCTGCTTGCCATAGGCGATGAAGAAATCCTCGAGCGGGATCGTCCGGCGCTCGGTTCCCTTCCGCAGCGTCAGCTCGGCGCCGAGCGCGATCAGCGGCGGCGGCGTGTCGCCGATGGGCGAGCCGTTGGCGATGTTGCCGCCAATGGTGCCCATGTTGCGGACCTGCTCGCCGCCGATGCGGTCGAAATAGGCGCCCATCGCCGGAAAGCGTTTGGCGATTTCCGCAAAGGCTTCCGTATAGGAGACGCAGGCGAAGAGGCGGACGCCGCGCGCATCCGCCTCGACCCGGTGGAGTTCGGCGAGGTGGCCGATGAAGACGGCCGGCGCGATGTCGCGCATCTGCTTCGTCACCCACAGCCCGACATCCGTCGAGCCCGAGACGATCGTCGCCTTCGGCTCCGCCTCGAGGACGACCGCGAGAT
Source organism: Pararhizobium sp. (assembly GCA_051960215.1). Taxonomy (GTDB): domain Bacteria; phylum Pseudomonadota; class Alphaproteobacteria; order Rhizobiales; family Rhizobiaceae; genus Pararhizobium_B. The sequence goes on along the minus strand of JBQCEN010000177.1, from coordinate 10,974 downwards.
CGTCAACGCTCGCCGGCACGACCAGCCGCTCGCCGCCATGAGCGATCTCGACACGCGCGCCGTCGTTGAGGCGGCCAAGCTCGGCGAGCACGCGCTGGCGCATCGCCGTCAGCCGGTCGTTGCCTTCGCCGGGGCGCGCCGCGCCCATCTTCTCGGCGGCGCGGATGATCGGCTGATAGCCGGTGCAGCGGCAGAGGTTGCCTTGCAGCGCCTTCTCGATCTGGTGCGGGGTCGGCTTGCTGGTCGAAAGCCAGAGGCTGTAGAGCGACATGACGAAGCCCGGCGTGCAGAAGCCGCACTGCGAGCCGTGTTCCTCGACGAGCGCCTGCTGCACGGGATGCAGCACGCCGCCCTTCCCCGCCAAATGCTCGACGGTCACGACATGCGTCGCATCGAGCGATCCGACGAACCGGATGCAGGCGTTCACCGTCTCATAGCGCACCTGATCGCCGACGAGCCGCCCGACGAGAACAGTGCAGGCGCCGCAGTCGCCTTCCGCGCAGCCTTCCTTGCTGCCCGTCAGCCGGCGGTCGAGACGCAGGAAATCGAGCAGCGTCTCCGACGCACCCACATTCGAAAGCTCGACCAGATCGTCGTTGAGGAGGAAGCGGATCGTGTTCCGCACGGTCTTTGTCATAGCGTTTGCCATATTGGCTCAGCTCCCGCGATAGGTCGAATAGCCGAAGGGCGCGAGAAGCAGCGGCACATGGTAGTGCTGCCCCGCGTCGGCGACGACGAACGGGATCGGGATCACATCATAGAAGGGTTGCAGGTCGGGAGCCATGCTCCTGAAATAGGCGCCGGCGTGGAAGCGGAGCTCGTAGGCGCCGGCGGCGAAGTCGCCGCCTTCGAGGAGCGGCCCGTCGCAGCGCCCGTCGGCATTGGTCTTCGCCGTTCGGAGCGGCTTGGCGGCGCCGTCTTCGAGGCGCAGGAGCTCGATCTCGAGTCCGGCGGCCGGGCGGCCGGTGGCGGTATCGAGAACGTGGGTCGTCAGACGCCCGGTCCGTTTCGCGTCGCTCATCGGCTCTCCTCCATGCGCTCGCTCATCAACATCGCCATTATTTCAGGCCGATCATGCGGCGGAAGCGAGCGGAGCCCAAATTCACTTTCAAGATTTATTGGGGGAATGGCCGCGACGCAAATTGTCTATCACAATGGAAACGCTCCTTATGGACGTGCGAGGGAGGCCTATGATGCAGCAGTCCCGCCAGGCCGCAGGACCGGCCGAACGGCCGTCGGAGATGGACCGCGACACCTTCGTCGCCCGTTTCGGCGGCATCTTCGAACACTCCGCCTGGATCGCCGAGCGGGCTTATGACGCGGGGACGGGCCCTGCTTGCGACACTGCCTCGGGCCTCCACACGGCGCTTTGCCGCGCCTTCCGCGGCGCCTCGAGCGAGGAGCGCCTCGGCGTGCTCACGGCCCATCCAGACCTTGCCGGCAAGCTCGCCGCCGCCAGGCGCCTGACGGCAAGCTCCACCGCCGAGCAGGCCTCCGCCGGTCTCGACGCCCTGACCGACGCCGAACGGGCCCGCTTCGAGAAGCTCAACGACCGCTACCGCGAGCGCTTCGCCTTCCCCTTCATCATGGCGGTGAAGGGCCGCACGAAGAGCGAGATCCTCGCCGCCTTCGAAGCGCGGATCGCCAATGACGCCGGCACCGAATTCGACACCGCCTGCCGCGAAGTCGAGCGGATCGCGCTGCTTCGCCTCAACGACATCCTCCCGCACTAGACCTCTTTGTTTTGTCGCGTTTCCAAGCGGAAAACCGGTTCCCACTTTTCCTGAAAGCGCTTTAGGACCCTGCTCATGCACCTGACCGATGCCGCCGCCCCCGCCTTCACCCGAACGGCCATCAACCTCGCGTCCGCCGGCCTCGGGGCGAAGGCCGTATCGGCGACCGACGAGTTCTTCGCGCCGCTGAAGCGCATGCTGCAGGATTCACCGGCGATCTTCATTCCCGACAAATATGACGACCACGGCAAGTGGATGGACGGCTGGGAAACCCGGCGCCGCCGCGGCCCCGGCCACGACCATGCCGTCGTCGAGCTCGCGGTTCCGGGCCGCATCCTCGGCTTCGACGTCGACACCGCCCACTTCACCGGCAACTATCCCCCGGCCTGCGCGATCGAAGGCGCGCGGATCGACGGCACGCCCGACGAGAAAACCATCTGGACGCTGCTCGTCCCGCAGAGCCCGCTCGGTGCCGGCGCGCACCATTACTTCCACTGCACGTCCGACCAGGTCTTCACGCACGTCCGCCTGCACATCTATCCGGATGGCGGCGTCGCACGGCTGAGGGTCTACGGCAGGCCGACACTGGACGCCGCGAAGGCGGGCCAAGGCGCCATCGACCTCGCCTCGGCGCTTTCGGGCGCGCGCGTGGTCGCCTTCTCGGACGCGCATTATGGGGCCTATCAGCGCGTCCTTGCGCCCGGCCGCGGCCTCGACATGGGCGACGGCTGGGAGACGCGGCGCCGGCGGGTGCCCGGCAACGACTGGCTCATCGTCAAGCTCGCCGGCCGCGGCGAGATCGAGAGCGCGCTGATCGACACCGCCCACTACAAGGGCAATTTCCCCGAATCCTGCTCGATCCAGGCCGCCGACCTCAAGGACGCCGGCGACGACCTCGACGATCTCGTCGTCACCTCGTCGATGTTCTGGGACGAGCTGCTCGCGCCGCAAAAGCTTTCGGCCGATACCGAACACCCGTTCGGCAAGGAAGAAGTCAAGCCGATCGGTCCCGTCACCCACATCCGCCTGAACATCTTCCCGGACGGCGGCATCAGCCGGCTGCGCCTCAACGGCCGCCTCGCCGACGGCCAATGAGCGCGTCCCGGACGATCATCGCGCAGCCGCTGACGCATGAGACCTTCCGGCCCTTCGGCGATGTTATCGACGTCGCCGGGGCGGCCCGGTCCTACCCGATCAACGGCGGACGCTGCATGCGCCATCACGCCGTCGCGACCGTCGAGACCGCCGGCAGCGGCACGACCCCGATCATCAGCCTTTTCCGTTCGGAGCCGGTGAGCCTGCCCTACGCGCTGGCGCTCGTCGAGCGGCATCCCTTCGGCAGCCAGGCCTTCATGCCGCTCGGCGACCGCCCGTTCCTCGTCGTCGTCGCCGAGGACACCGGCGATGGCCCGGGCACGCCCCAGGCCTTCCTGACACTGCCCGGCCAGGGCATCAACATCGCCCGGAACGTCTGGCACGGCCCGCTGACGCCGCTCGGAGAGGAGCCCGCCGACTTCCTGGTCGTCGATCGCAGCGACCCCGGCTCGAACCTCGAGGAATGGCCCTTCGAGGAGCCCTGGCGGATCATCGCAGGCTGAGGGCGCTTCAGCCCGCCCGGCGTTCGCCCTCGGCGTTCCGGTTCACGCCGGCGGCCTGCTCGCAGACCGCCACGTGCTTGGCGAGCGCTTCGGTGGTGAGCATGGCGCTCACGGTCCGGATATCGCGGTTCTGGAACTTCGGCATCTCCTGCAGTTCCTTGAGCCGTTCGAGAAGTGCCACGCGCGTCATGCTCGTCTCCTGTCTTCCGGTCCGGCGGCCGCGGGACCGCCGCCTCGTTCCCGCCCTGTCCGACGGGGAAGCTCGTTCGATGCGAAGCTGTCCGACGGGCGACCTCAGGCCGCCCGCACGCTCGCGTTCAGCGGGATCTCGATGTCGACTTCGAGCGTCGAGACCTGCTCGCCCCGGTCCATCTTGACGTTGACCTTGTCGCCGTCGACCTTGATGTGCTTGGCGATGACGGCGAGGATTTCCTCGCGCAGCACCGCCACGAGGTCGGAATGACCGACCGAGGCGCGCTCGTGGGCCAGAAGCACCTGCAGGCGCTCGCGCGCCGCCGGGGCCGAGGCCTGTTTGTTGAACAGGCGGAAAATGCTCATGCTGCCCTCCGTCCGAAGATCTTGCCGAACAGCCCCCGCTTCTCGCTCTGGATCGTCATCGGCACGGTCTCGCCCGCCAGACGCTTGGCGGCGTCGAGATAGGCGAGGGCCGGCGCGCTGGTGCTGTCGGCGAGCGTCACCGGCGCACCGAGGTTGGAGGCCCTGAGCACATCCATGCTCTCCGGGATGATGCCGAGGAGCGGGATCGACAGGATCTCCAGCACGTCCTCGACCTTCAGCATGTCGCCGCGCTCCGCGCGGGCCGCGTCGTAGCGGGTGAGGAGCAGGTGTTTCTCGACCCGTTCGCCCTTCTCCGCCTTCGCCGTCTTGGCGTCGAGAAGGCCGATGATGCGGTCCGAGTCGCGCACCGACGAGACTTCCGGGTTCGTGACGACGACGGCGATATCGGCATGGCGCATCGCGAGCGTCGCGCCGCGCTCGATGCCGGCCGGGCTGTCGCAGATGATCCAGTCGAAGGAGCTCTTCAGCTCCGCCATCACCCGCTCGACGCCGTCGGCCGTCAGGTTGTCCTTGTCGCGGGTCTGCGAGGCCGGCAGCAGGTGGAGCGTCTCCAGGCGCTTGTCGCGGATCAGCGCCTGGGCGAGCTTCGCATCGCCCTGGATGACATTGATCAGGTCGTAGACGACCCGACGCTCGGCCCCCATGACGAGGTCGAGATTGCGCAGTCCGACGTCGAAATCGACGACGACGGTCTTCTCGCCCCTTTGGGCAAGCGCCGCTCCGAGGGCCGCCGTGGAGGTCGTCTTTCCGACGCCGCCCTTGCCCGATGTCACCACGATTACTTTCGCCATGTCTCGCCTCTCCTGATCCCCTGCCCGTTCCGTCGCCTTACGCCAGTGCCTCGGCCATGATCATGTCGCCTTCGAGCCAGAGCTGGACCGCCTGGCCGCGAAGACGCGGGTCCATGTGCTCGGCCGTCTTGTAGAGCCCGTCGATGGCGATCAGCTCCGCCTCGAGCTTGCGGCAGAAGATTCGCGCCGCTGTGTTGCCGACGGAGCCGGCCATCGCGCGGCCGCGCAACGTCCCGTAGACATGGATCGAGCCGCCGGCGACGATTTCCGCGCCCGAGGCGACCGACCCGATGACGGTGACGTCGCCCTCGGTGAAGATCACCGACTGGCCGGAGCGCACCGGCTCGCGGATGATGAGCGACGGTGCCGTGCGGACCGCCTGCGGCTCGACCACCTGCGGCGCCGGCGCTGCCGCCTTGCCGCGCGCGCCCGCCGCAGGCGCTGCCGCGCTCGCGGCCGCCGCCTCGGCCTCGAAATCCGGCGCCGGCCGGCCGCCCTTCATCGCCGGCGGCATGCCGAGCCCGAGCATCGAGGAGCGCGCGCCCTCGATGCCCATGATCCGGACGCTGCGCTCGCCGAGCTCGCCGATCAGGTCCTTGAGCTGGTCCATGGTGATGTCGAGACCCTCGACGTCGAGCACGACCGGCCGCCCGAGGAAGAACCCGGCCGACCGTGCGGCGAGATCATCGAGCCGCGCGAGCCAGGTGTCGAACGGCAACTCGGGCGAAAGCACGAGCGCGAGGAAGGAGCGGCCCTTGAGGCGGATGGTCTGGGTGTCCGTTAGCACTTTGGTCATCTGCGTTAATTTTCCGTTTCCCAAGGGGTAGGGGTGATTTGGTTAACGGAAGGTTAACGCCGGGACGTTGCGCGGGGCTGGAGAGAAGATGTGATCGCGGGCTGAGATTCAGGCACGGCTTCGCGCCATCCAACAGACCGTTGCGGACCTTCAGGCAAGCGCCGGCCTGCACCGCGGCAACATTCGGGATGACCTTGCCGGTGATCGGGACGGCCGCGCGGCGGGCTACGCCGCCAGTCGCCGCATCTCCTGTTCGAATTCGAAGCAAAGCTGCGCGGCTTCTTCCTCCGGCAGCCATCGCACCATCTGCGGCACGATCTTGCGATAGAGCCGCACGTCGTCATCGTCCCATGGCAGTGTGTCGGCCGCCCGTGCTTCGGCGATCAGCCGAAGCACACGCGCGCGCACGCGATCGGGATCGCCGTGGTAATAGACGGTCGGCGCGTCCTCGTCGAAAGGCGCCGGCTCGTCGGCGCCGAAAAGGTCGAGCTGGTTCCTGGCCATGGTCCTGCCGGTACGATTCGTACCCGCACTATGCCGCAACCAGTTTGGTTGCACGACGCCCCCGAGCCCGCTTATCCCCGCTTTCCTGACGCAACCTGTCAGTTGGCGCCCGCCGCAAGCGTTGCCGTCAAGCGACCAGCCTTGATGAGTTCGGCCTTCAGGATGCGCTCCATCAGGTCGGCTTGGTCCGGCTCGAGCGCGATGACGCGGCCGAGCACGTGGAGGAGGTCGATCAGGTCGGTCGTATATTCCGCGAGCCAGTGGTCCGGCTGAACCCTGTCGAGCGGCGACGGCGGCCGCCTGTCGCCAATTTGCGGACGGGTGCGGTCGCGCCGGCGATAGCTGAACCAGTGCCACACCACCAGCTTGCCGAGACCTCGTAAGCCCACATCTCCGGCGAGACATTGTCGATGAAGCCATTGCCGACGCGGAGCCGGCGTTTGATGGCATCATATTCCATCGTATCGGGCAGCGGCTCCGGCGCGCCCGGAATGCCCCCGCCTTCGGGAACGGAGGGGCGTTCGCCTTCCGCCATGCGCGGCGGGGCCTTCGGCCGGCCTGCGGCCGGGTCGGCGAAGCGCTCGCCATAGCTGTGCAGCCAGATCACCTCGCGGCCGAGCGCGGCCGCCTCGGAAAAGAGCGCCGGGTCTGCCGTCAGCGGAACGCGCAGGCCGGGCTGCACGAGGTCTTCCTGAAAGCGCGCCGTGAAAGCCGGATGCGCCATCACCGCCGCAAGATAGGCCATGACGTCTTCGGCCGAAACCGGATGGCCGTAGACCTCGGCCAGCAGTCGGAGCAGCGCCGGCGGAATATTCGGCTGCTTCGCCGCCGCATCCCGCCAGAGGGGATACACGCGGCCGCCGAAAGAGCCTTTGTAGTGGTGTTGATCTGGTATCAAGCTCGAGAACGTTATCGCCGGCCCCCCGGTCGGCGAATGCGCTTCAAGGGCCGTAAGGAAAATCTGTCGATTGGAGAAAGCATCCCATAGCTTCGTGCGAGGATCATTAAGCAGTCTGGTGTCACCAATAAGCCATTGCCGATCAAAAGATCGGAAACCATATCGAATGGACGGTTCCACGTTACTCTGATCGTTGATAATGGCGATTTTCCTAGTCGGTTTCGCTCCCAAATTCTGAGCGACAATTTTTCTGATGTGGCGACTCGCAACTTTTCCTTCGCGGAGTTGTGGGTGGAATAGCTCCTCCTTTTTGGTGGCGTTCTTCTCCGCAATTAGCCGATTCCACCGAATCTCTAGCGATCTTCTATCAGGTGCGATCACCCAAGTTCTCCCAGGCATCACGCCGGGACCTGCAAACATGAATAACTCCTTGAGCGGCGGGAAGGTCGCCCAGTCGCCGCTCGCCGCCGGGAAGAAGGGTGCGCGCCAGTCGGCGGGGCAGTCCTGCCACTCCGGCGCGTCGAGCGACAGGTCCGCCAGCGCGGCAAACTTTTCCTCGCGCCGGCCCTTCGGCAGCGCTCGGAACCGCACCCTGGCCGGCGTGTCGCGGTCCTTGCCGAGCGGCTTCGCCGCCAGCACGATGCAGACCGGCTGCTGCACGCCTTGGAAGATGCGGGTCCGCACCTCCGGCTGGTGGCCGTCCGGTGAGCAATCGATCACCCATATATCGGAGCAGGTGCGCCTGAGATCGTCACGCATCTTCTGAAAGCCGGGTCCGTTGAGGAATCCCGCGACGGTGATGAAGCAGACGATCCCCTCCTCGTCACGGTCCGGATTGCCGGTGGCGGCCCGATTGCCGGTTCCGAACACCTTCCACGTCGCCCAGCGCCAGAAATAGACATAGAGGTTCTTCAGATGCTTGGCGTGCGCGCCGACCTTCCACTCGGGCGGCGGAGCCCACCAGTCCATGGCCGCGACCAGATCCTTCTCACCGCTGCCCTGCTCGACCCAGGCGCCCATGCCGCGCGCCTTCTCCTTATAGGGCGGGTTGCCGAGCACCACGGTGATCTCGCGCTGCTGCTTGATCCTGTTCGCGTCCCGGCGCGATTGCGCGATCGGCCCGCTCTGCACCAGCGTGTCTTCCTCGACATAGGGGTTGCCGAGCGTATCGGTGATGAAGAGCTGCAGGTCGGGCAGCCTCGGCGGCGTTGGAGAACCGGGTTTCGTCAGCGCCTGCAGTTCGGCGATAAGGCGAAGCTGGGCCACGGCAAACGGGCCGAACTGCAGCTCGAAACCGATCAGGCGTCCCATGGCCGCTTCGATCGCGCTGCGCACTGCCCCCGGACCTTGGTCCGCCTTGACGGTCGCCGCGATCCTGCGCATCACGCCAAGGAGGAACGTGCCGGTGCCCATTGCGGGATCGGCCAGCGTCACGTCGGCGGAAGCAAGCCCCGCCGGCCGCGAGAACAGCGGCCCCCGCAGCGTCTCGTCCACAAGCCGCGTCATCGCCGATACCACTTCGGGCGGCGTATAGTAGGAGCCCGTCATTTTCCTGAGGTCGTTGTCGTAGACCTCCAGGAAGTCCTCGTAGACGTAGAGCCAGGCCTCCGGCTTGTCCTTGCTGATCGTATGCCAGTTCACCACGTCGAGCACGCGCGTGAGTGTGGCAAGTGACGTTTCCAGCGCCTTCTGATTGGCGCTGTCGTCGGTCAGCAGCCCAAGTGCGGTGCCGATAAGTGAACTGGAGCCGCGCAGTTGATAGGCGGCGCGGTGAATGCCGTCGGACAGCGGAATGTCCATCGCCCGCGCCACCAGAAGGCCGAACGTGACGGCTTGCGCATAGCCGTCGGCGAAACGGTAATCGTTCGCCTCCGGAAACAGCAGCCTGCGCCAGTCGCTAGCGAGCGCCGTCAGCCCCTGACTCTTGCGCTCCAGTTGCTCGATGACTTCGTCGCGCAGCAGGCGGCATAGACGTGCCGAGACGTGCGCCAGCTGTTTCGCATTGGCCGGCGGCTGTGGGTCCCAATTCAGGAACGCGACCATCAGTGGCAGCAACGAGTCGGGCGCGGCGAGCTTCGCGCCGTCGCTCTCTATATCGCCGTGGAGCTTGACCACCTCGCCGACAATTTCCCCGTCCTTCCATAAGCTGAAGGACTGGCCATCCGTGTAGAGCAGGTTCGGCAGCGATTTCAGCTTGCTCCACTGCTCCTTGTCGTGCGGATCGGAGAAGCGGCGCGGATCGGCGCCCTTGCCGGGCGCCTTGACTTCGATGAAGCCTACCAGTGCCTTATGCGCTGTGACGGCAAATCGGGCCGCGTCTTGATGTCCGCAAGGCTGGTTTCGCCGACCAAAGAGACAGTGCCGGCCGCAAAGCCGCCGATTTCAGCCAGTTCCTTGACCAGAGCCTCGAGCGGGCCGCGAAGCTGGTCCTCGGGCTGGCCGCCGATCGCCGGATTGGAAAGCTTTGGCTTCAGCGCTGCACCGTAAGCCGACACGGCCCCTGAAAAGGTCTTTGCCGTCAATGTTCCCCCACCCGTACTTCGCGCAACGCCCGTGAATCATGCAGAACTGCACTATCCGCCGGACCTTATTCAAAGATTCCGGAATTTGAACCCATGGCGGAAAAAAGCCGACGGCGGGCGCTAATACCGTTTGCGAATGAACGGCAATCGAGTTTCATCACGCCCGCCCAATTCCCCCGCATTTCGTGAAACTCCTTTCTCCAAAAGCCTCGCAATCCGGGCCTTGCGGGTGTTCTCCCGCATCCGCAGAATGAACATCGCGAGTCCGCTCCGCCGTCGGCGGTCGGCTCCGGGAGGTTCAATCCGATTTTCGGGCGCGGGGTCCGCATGCGCTTTGCGCGTGCGGTGGTTCTTCGTGCGCCGTTCTCTGGGCGGCGGCGGGACTGGTCACGCGCCGCAACCATTCATGCGGAGGGAGGCATGATGTTCGAGAAGATGTTTCGCCTGAACGAGCACGGGACGAGCGTGCGCACCGAGGTCATCGCCGGTGTGACGACCTTCCTGACGATGTCCTACATCATCTTCGTCAACCCGCAGATCCTGTCGACGACGGGCATGGACCGCAACGCCGTCTTCGTCGCGACGTGCCTCGCCTCCGCGCTCGGCTCGCTGATCATGGGCGCCATCGCCAACTGGCCGATCGCGCTCGCGCCCGGCATGGGCCTCAATGCCTTCTTCGCCTTCACCGTCGTCGCGGCGCTCGGCTATACCTGGCAGCAGGCGCTGGGCGCCGTCTTCATCTCGGGCTCGATCTTCCTGATCCTGACCGCCACGGGCATCCGAGCCTGGCTCGTCGCGGGCATCCCGCAGTCGCTTCGAAGCGCGATCGCCGCCGGCGTCGGGATGTTCCTCGGCATCATCGCGCTGACGACTGCCCACATCGTCGTCGACAACAAGGCGACGCTCGTCGGCCTCGGCGACCTGCACCAGGCCGGGCCGCTGCTTGCCATCTTCGGCTTCTTCGTCATCGCCGCCCTCGACGCGCTGAAGGTGCGCGGCTCGATCCTGATCGGCATCCTCGTCGTCACCGTGCTGTCGATCCTCTTCGGCGTCAGCCAGTTCACCGGCGTCGTCTCCATGCCGCCGAGCCTGAACGCCACCTTCTTCCACCTCGACATCGTCGGCGTGCTCGGCACCGGCTTCCTGCACATCATCATGGTCTTCGTGCTGGTCGAGGTGTTCGACGCGACGGGCACGCTGATCGGCGTCTCGAAGCGCGCCGGACTGATGCCGGAGGGCAAGCCGAACAACCTCGGCCGCGCGCTCTTCGCGGATTCGTTCGCGATCCTCGCCGGCTCGCTGATCGGCACGTCGAGCACGACGGCCTATGTCGAGAGCGCGTCGGGGGTGCAGGCCGGTGGCCGCACCGGGCTGACGGCGGTCGTCGTCGCGATCCTCTTCCTCGCGGCGCTCTTCATCTCGCCGCTCGCCGCCGCCGTCCCGCCCTACGCGACCGCGCCTGCCCTGCTCTATGTCGCAGGCCTGATGATGCGCGAACTCGTCGAGGTCGACTGGTCGGACATCACCGAGGCGACGCCGGCGGCGCTGACGGC